>NZ_FWEX01000001.1 GCF_900170025.1 Nitrospira sp. ND1
CGTCTCCCGAGAAGAAGGTAGTGGGGTGCGCACTGGTTCTGCTAGCTCCATGGGTGTCCTCTCCTGGTTGTGGGGGAGGGGTCCATTTCACATGATGACAGGGGTCAATTTGGCATGATTACTGACATCGGGGAGCAACAACTACAAGCCGCCTCTACGGCAGACTGCAACGTCCGTAACAGCCCCTGCGAATCGAAGGGTTTCGGCACGAGAGCACAGGCGCCTTGCATTTTCAGGATCACGGGCAAATCCGTATGCTCGGCGGACAGGAGCACGGTCGGAGTCTGGGGCCACATCAGGCGACTCAGCAGCAGGAACTGCTCCCCATCCAGGCGAGGCATGCGGTAATCCGCGACCACCGCATCGAAACGCCGCTTCTTCATTTCGGCCAGGGCTTCCATGCCATCTTCCACCGCATGCACGGTATACCCGGCTTCCTCGAGCACCACGGCCAGCAGGCGCCGCACACTCTCCTCGTCCTCCGCAATCAACACACGTTTTCCATATCCTTCCATGGCACCTCCTCCCTCCGACTGCATTCCAACAACGGAACACCCTCATTCCTTCCGTCACGAACATAATCCCGTCCGCCCCAACGGCATAGCTACTCTGGTTCCGGTTTCCATAACCGACGAATCCATATGCCTCTGCGTTGCGGACCAGGGCGAACCCTTCGATGAAGTTGTTCCGGAAGGCGTCGTGCCAGGCGGATTAACGGATCTTCCACATTGCCGCAATTGAGGCAACGCGTGACCGACACCCACGTATGCGACACTCCTTCGCTGGGACTAAACAGGTTTTCGGCCACCATCAGACCCCGACATCGACTGCAGGACATCCTTTGCCTCCTTCGATCACTCGCACCCGCCGTGCTGTCCTGTCCATCGCAACATCGCCATCACATCTTGAGGGCCCTTCGGACATCAGGGACGGGCGTTCGCTCCCCTGCTGCCAGACCACTTCGTAATCTGCGGCCAACGGTAGCAGGTCCACATGGCCTTGGCCTCGGAGCCGGTTCAACGCCGCAAACAATGCCTGCCAGGTGTACAATGGGAGGGATTCGGCCAGGGTGAGGAAGGTCAGCCGCCGGTGGTGCTGCAGCAAACCGAGAATCTGCTCGTCGATGGCGCCATCGCCCGGAGAAATAACCTGAGGGTCCATCACGCACCTCCATTGTGGACAGAGCGGACTACTCGCTTCACGTGTGGTCCAGCCCATCCCCGGAGACGTTGCAATATGCGATCCTGCTGACGGCACACATCCAGCGAACGGAATCCGCCATTCAGCAATGGTTACGGCATGCTCACTCCGCATCCAGCTGCCCTTAACCGGGACATTCCGCACTGTCTGCCCCGTGCGGAATCGCTCGCACCCACAGGATCATTGCCTGCAACGGCGCAGGAATTCAGGAAATCGCAACCCATCCGGACGGGCACTTCGCTTGCTGAGCTGATGAACACGAGTTCGCGGGAACAGCGCTGGCCGCAGTTCATCGACCTGCCACACATCTCGCACCCTCGATGGCTGTTGCCGCATCGAAAGGAGACATCATGAGTCGCGTAGGAATTCCAGCTGACGGTTTCAAAACCGTCGGACAAATCGTCGGAACCAATACGATACAATTCCATACCGTACAGGATGGCATGACGATCACCATCGAGTTGCTTTCCGCGCATGTGTCCGGCGGACCGGTGTTGGATGCAGAGGGCCGCTATGTGGGATTCATCAGTGAATTTGATATCCTCAAGGCTCTTGAGGCAGGAAAGGACTTGAACAGTCTGACGGCGACAGAGCTGATGGCCAAGGATCCCATTGCCGTCCGTAAATCGACACCGATACCGGATGCCATCAAGCTCATGGCAGACAACCACTTGCTGAACCTCCCTGTCGAGGAGAACGGAGAGGTGACCTATTCGGTGACCAGGCACGACCTGCTCCGTGCATCAGTCGGTCTTGCCGTAGGCATCGAAGAGTAGCCGCGCGCGACTTGTTGCTGTGCAATCATGATTCGAATCAAACGGGTCTACGAAACACCAAACGCGCGCGATGGGATTCGGATTCTGGTCGACCGGATATGGCCGAGGGGATGCACGAAGGAGCAGGCGCGCCTCGATGCATGGCGAAAGGAAGTGGCGCCCAGCACGGCGCTCCGCACTTGGTTCGGCCATGACCCGGCAAAGTGGCTGGAGTTTCAGACACGTTACCGCAAGGAACTGAGCCGACCGGAACAGAACCGCGCGATCGAAGATCTCGCCCGGCTCGCACAAGCACAGACCGTCACACTGCTCTATGGGGCATCAGACAAGGAACATAATCAGGCCGTGGTCCTGAAGGAATGCATCGACAGTGCGAAGAATCGCGTTTAGCTCGCCAACCCCCAGGTGCTCCAGAGAGCGACCGCGGCAATCGCCAACATCACCCAGGCCAACTCTCGATCTCCGACTTTCTTGATCATCCGTACCATGGGCTGACTCCTTGTTTCGTATGCGTTCACTGTGATGAACGTCTTTAAAGCAAGGCACATGCCATTACTCATGAACGGAATTCCAATGGTTTTTAGATTTTCCCAGCCTCAAATCGAGCGAATTCGCACGCTACGCACTGTGCGAATCGACACATGGAGAGCGATACGGGGCGTAGATCGCGACAGGTAACTGAATCGAGGGGAGGAACGACTCGATAGCCCGGATAGACTCACAGAAGAGGTCGAGGGTTCGGCGCCAGCACGGTCCTATTCGGAAGAAGCGCCGCTCTCGTCAGGAAGACACACACCATGATCCCCAGACTTTCCACCAACAACAGCTGCCAGCGTGCTCGTTGCAGCCACGAGTCATAGGTCATAGGTTCACTCGGCAGTTCGCGCTCAATGCGCACTTCAAAATCCCCGATGGCTTTTTCGATGGTCAGGAACAACGCCCGACCACTCCCTCCCCGCACATACGAGCGGACGAGGTCCTGCTGCTCCGCCCCGATGACCGCCAGCAATCTCTGTTTGCTCTCCACGAATTCATCAAGCCGGGCCGAAAGCACACTCACTCCGGCCTGCAAACCCGGAGTGGTGGCGGTCAAATCGGTCAATTGAGCCAGTCCTGTCTTCAATCGATTCTCCGCCAGCCGAATCGGTTCGAGAAACGACTGCTGCTCCGTGAGCAGATAGCCGCGAAAGTTCGTTTCCACCTCCAAGACCAACCGTTGCAACTGCGCCACGTTGCCGAGAATTTTGGAACGGTGGAGCTGCCGCTCCTGCTGTACCCGCCATTGCTCGAACAGGAACAGGTGGCCGAAGAACACCGCGGCTAGCGCAGCTATGGCGACGATGAGGAACCCTATGAACCGTCCCCGGATATTCATCACTCTCTGTCACGCATTCCAAGCCTCAGACAATCAGCGGATCGAAACGTGATGGCGCCCCTTCGGCCTTCGCCCGGACTTCGCCCACGCTGCATGGCATCATCGGCCAGTAACAGGCGGGGGCAGTCCCCGTGAAGGATCGCTCCCTCACGAAGACTACCCGCCGGCCTTCCTCTCACAGGATCGGCGGCACAGGCCCCAGCGCAACGCCATGGTTGCATCCGTGCGCGACCCTCGACTTACAGCCAGTTCACGCGCTCGGCCGGCCGAATGTAGATCGGCTCTTCGACCTGAATACGCGCCACTTCCTTGCCCGACTTGTTGAAGCCCAACACGGTATCGTTGTACATGTCGAACCGCTCCGC
>NZ_FWEX01000002.1 GCF_900170025.1 Nitrospira sp. ND1
CACACAGGCCTATGCCGAGCCGACGACGGCGACCGAGCAGCAGCTGGCCGCCATCTGGGCCCAGGTGCTCGGCCTCGCGCAGGTCGGCCGCCACGATAACTTCTTCGAACTCGGCGGGGATTCGATCACGAGTTTGCAGGTCCTCGCGAAGGCCCATCGTGAGGGCATCACGCTGACCCCGAGGCAACTCTTCGAACACCCGACCATCGCGTCGGCCGCCGTCGTCGCAGTGATCGGAGCCGTCGAGGCCATGCCCCCGTTGCCGGATGAAAAGCAGGCGGAGCGGATTGTGGACGTGGAATTGAGCGACGAGGAGATGGAGAACCTCTTGAAGGAGATTGGATAGGCATGCAGGCGAACAGGATCGAGCAGGGAACGGCCGAACGCACGGCGAGCGGCGGGCTCAAGAACATCGAGGCAATTTATCCGCTCTCTCCCATGCAGGAGGGCATGCTGTTCCACACGCTGATGAATCCCGGCACCGGCATCTACCTGATGCAGAACCGTTACTACGTAGAAGGGGAGATGGATGCCGCGCTGTTTCGGAAAGCCTGGGAACAGGTCATCGCACGTCATTCGATTCTGCGCACCTCCTTTGTCTGGAAAAGTCAGAAGCGTCCCTTACAAGCCGTACACAAGGAGATCGAGGTTCCGCTCGATGTCATGGACTGGCAGGGGAAGGACCGCGCGGAGCAGATGGCCGACCTTGACGCCCTGCTGCAGCAGGAACTGGAACAGGGGTTCGACTTCGGCAAGGCGCCGCTCATGCACCTGCGGTTGATCCGCCTGACCGATCGCACCTATCAGTTCGTGCATAGTTTCCACCACATCCTGCTCGACGAGTGGTGCATTTCGCCCTTGCTGATGGATTTCCTGGCCCACTACGAGGCCTGTGCTCAGGGCCTCGTCTGCCGGGCGGAGAAGCCCCGGCCCTATCGGGACTATATCGCCTGGCTGCAAAAACAGGATCTGGATGAAGCGAACCGGTTTTGGCGCGACTACCTGCGCGACTTCTCCACACCCACGCCGCTCGCCTACGACCGCCCGCCGCAAGGATTGGCCGATCAAAACGACGATGCGGCGGACCATTGCGTTCACTTGAGTCCCGACCTGACAGCGAGACTCACAACCCTGGCACAACAACATCGCGTGACGCCCAACACCTTCGTGCAGGGGGCCTGGGCGATCCTGCTCGCATATTACAGCGGAGAGCGGGACGTGTTGTTCGGGGTCACGGTGGCCGGTCGTCCGACCCAACTCCTGGGTGTCGAATCGGTGCTGGGGTTGTTCATCAATACCCTGCCTCTGCGGGTCTCGGTATCGCCGGAGCAGCCGGTGCTGGCCTGGCTCAAGGATCTGCTGGCGGAGAACATCCGGCTTCGCGAGTACGAATATACGCCGCTCATTCAGATTCAACGCTGCAGCGAGATTCCGCGCGGAGAAGCCCTCTTTCACAGCCTGTTCGTGTTCGAGAACGCGCCGGTCGATCCGGCGCTCTGCGAAGGACGGATCATGTTCCGGGCCGAGGAAGAGCAGTATCGGGTCCATACGAATTATCCCATGACCGTCATGGGCTGGCCTGGCAAGGAGCTGGGACTCAAGCTCTCCTACGACCGCCGGTTGTTCGATTCGGAGACGGTCCTCCGGATGATCGGGCACCTCAAACGCATCCTGGAAGGTCTCATCATGTGTCCGGACGCCCGCATCGGCGACCTGCCGTTGCTGGATCATGAGGAACGGGCAGCGCTGTTGGCGCATGGGACCGGCCAGACGGAAGGACCTCGGGACGACCGCAGTTTCGCGACGCGTTTCGAAGCGCAGGTGAGGCGGAACCCGCAAGCTGTAGCTGTGACCTGCGACGACCGGTCGTTGACGTATGAGGCGTTGAACCGCCGGGCCAATCGACTGGCCGATCGCCTGAGGACGGCCGGAATCGACCCGGACTCGATCGTGGCCTTGCTGGATGAGCGGGGTCCGGAACTCCTGACCATGATCGTGGGTTGTTTCAAGGCCGGCGCCGCCTATCTGCCCCTCGATCCGCACCATCCGGTCGCGCGCATCGCGCGGCTGCTGGAGTTGAGCCGCGTGGCTGTCGTCGTGACGTCGCATCGGCTGAAGGCCCACCTCGACCAAGCGTTGTCGGCGATGCCGGCAGCGTCCCGCCCGCTGGTGCTGACGTTGGACGACCTGTGCTCGGAGCAGGGGTGCGACGACGATCGCCCAGTACCCTCTCGGATGGATCAGCTGGCCTATGTCATCTACACCTCCGGGTCGACCGGCGTCCCGAAGGGGGCAATGGTCACGCTGGGCGGCATGCTCAACAACATGGAGAGCAAGCTGACCTCCCTGTCGATCGGGCCGACCGACGTGATCGCGCAGACCGCATCGCAATGTTTCGACATTTCCGTGTGGCAGTTCCTGACCGCGCTGCTCTGCGGGGCTCGGACCCACATCGTGTCCGATGAATTGGTTCGAGAGCCGTCACGGTTGCTCGGGCACCTGGACGAGGCCGGAGTCACCATCTATGAAGCCGTACCCGCGGTCCTGCAGGCCTTGCTGGATGCAGGCGACCGGTCTGAATCCCAGCGCAGGTTCTCACACCTGCGCTGGGTGCTGCCGACGGGCGAGGCCCTGCCGCCCGCCCTCTGCCGCCGCTGGTTTGAGCGCCACCCGAACATTCCCTTGATGAATGCCTACGGCCCGGCGGAATGTGCCGACGATGTGGCCGTTCATCCCATTCTGGCCCCGCCGCCCGAGGATGCTGTCCGGGTCCCGATCGGGCGGGCCATCCAGCACCTGCGGCTCTATATCCTCAATCGGTTTTTTGCGCCGGTACCTGTTGGCGTCTCGGGCGAACTGTGCATCGGCGGAGTCGGCGTCGGTCGTGGATATGTGGAGGATCGGCTCCGCACGGCGCAGGCGTTCGTGCCGGACCCTTTCTCAAATGAACCGGGGGCGAGGCTCTACCGCACCGGCGACCTGGCCCGCTACCGTCTCGACGGCACGATCGAATACGTGGGACGCATGGACCATCAGGTCAAGGTGCGCGGATTCCGTATCGAGCTGGGTGAAATCGAATCCTGTCTCACCGATCAAGACGAGGTCCGCGAAGCGGCGGTCATCGTCCGCGAAGATCGTCCGGGAGAGAGACGGTTGGCCGCGTATGTCGTGCCGCAGGACGGCCAGTCGATCGACAGCGAACGATTGCGCACGGCGCTTCAGACACAGCTCCCCGAGTACATGGTGCCGTCGATCTTCCTGACGCTCGATGCGTTGCCGCGGACACCGAACGGCAAGGTGGACCGGAAGGCCTTGCCCGCTCCCGACCTGGATGGCGCCGGCGGATCAACCTACGTGGCGCCTCGGAGCGTCACGGAAGAGTTGCTGGCCGGCATCTGGGCGGACATCCTCGGCCTGGAGCGGGTGGGGGTGCGGGACCATTTCTTCGAGCTTGGGGGCCATTCCCTCTTGGCCACCCAGGTGGTCTCCCGCATCCGGAGTGCGTTTCAGATCGAGCTTCCGTTGCGGGCCGCCTTCGAATGTCCGACCGTCGCCGACCTGGCCGCGACGGTGGATCGGGTTCGCGCGGAGGGAAACGGCAGACAGGTTCCCGCCTTGACGGCCGGGCGTCGAGAGGGGCCGGCTCCGTTGTCCTTTGCGCAACAGCGGCTCTGGTTCCTGGCGCAGCTGGAACCGGAGAGCTGGCTCTACAACCTCTCGTTCGGACTCCGACTCCGGGGGCCGCTCGATGTGGACGCGTTGCGTCGCAGTTTCGAAGCCGTCGCGATGCGACATGACCAGTTGCGCACACGGTTTCTCCGTGCCGAGGGCCGCCCGGTGCAAGTGACAGCGGAGTCTCCAACGCTTCCATTCGAGCGACAGTTCGCCGATCCGGCGCCCGGGGTTTCCTTGGACCAGTACGTCGCCGATCTGGCCGCAGATGAGGCTCGACGGCCGTTCGCCTTGGAAGGCAGCCTCTTATGGCGCGTGAAGCTGGTGCAATTGAGCGAGCAGGACCATCTGTTGCTCGTCACCCTGCACCATGCCATTGCCGACGGCTGGTCGTTGAATCTGTTGTTGTCGGACATGGTTGCGGCTTACGGCGCCTTGCGCGCGGATCAGCCCGTTCCGTTGATGACTTCAACGTTGCAGTACGCCGATTATGCGCAATGGCAGCGCGGGTGGATGACCGGCGATGTGCTGGAACGCGAGTTGGAATATTGGAAACGGACGCTCGCGGGGGCGCCCTCCATGCTGAGCCTGCAACCCGACCATCCGCGTCCCATCGTCCAGACCTTCCGCGGCGCGCGACACACCTTCACGGTCTCCCAGGAACTGACCTCCACGCTGCAGACACTCGGCCGCCGACAGGGCACCACCCTCTTCATGACCCTGCTTGCGGCCTTCCAGGTTCTGTTGCATCGCTACAGCGGTGAGGTGGATCTCTCCATCGGGACGCCGATTGCGAATCGCACCAGCCTCGAGACGGAGGAGTTGATCGGCTTCTTCGTCAACACTCTGGTGCTGCGTACCGACCTGAGCGGCAATCCGCGGTTCGTCGACCTCCTTGAGCGGGTGCGAGAAACGGTGCTGGGCGCTCAGGCCCATCAGGACGTGCCGTTCGAACAGGTGGTCGATGCGCTCAAACCCGAGCGTGATCTCAGCCATGCGCCGCTCTTTCAAGTGATGTTCGCCCTGCAGACGCTCGGGCGGCAGGCGATGGAGATTCCGGACCTCACGATCGAGGCGGTCGAGGTCGATCCCGGGAGTGCCAAGTTCGACCTGTCGTTGGAGATGACGCTGGCCCCGGAGGGACTCACCGGCTTTTTCGAATTCAATCTCGATCTCTTCAAACCGGCCACGATCGGCCGCATGGCCGACCATTTCCTCACCCTGCTTGCAGGTCTCGCGGCGGAACCGCAACGGAAGCTGGTCGAGTTTCCCCTGCTGGCGTCGGCGGAGTGTTCGCAGGTGGTGGGGGCGTGGAACCGGACGGGGCGGGCGTATCCGGCGGTGGCGGTGCCGGCGCTGATTGCGGCGCAGGCGGCGCGGACGCCGGAGGCCGT
>NZ_FWEX01000003.1 GCF_900170025.1 Nitrospira sp. ND1
GTGTCAATCATCAGCCGAAGTTGACCCTTTTATTCTGATGTGAAATTGACCCCTCCCCCGAGTTGAATCTGCATGTGATGGCGCTATGACTCCGACTGGGCCGCGGCACCGACAGGGGACTTGAAGAGCCCCGCCTTCCGCTTCTCTCGCAATCGATAGCTCTCACCTTTAATATTGATCGTGATGGAATGGTGGAGGAGCCGGTCGAGAATCGCCGTGGCGATCACCGGATCGCCAAACACGTCGCCCCAGGCGCCGAGGCTCTGATTGCTGGTGAGCAGGATCGAGCCCTTCTCATAGCGCCGAGAGATGAGCTGGAAGAACAGATTGGCGCCTTGCCGATCAATGGGGATATACCCGATCTCATCAATGATCAAGAGCTGGGGCTGGGCCAGCACCTTGAGCCGGTCCTCCAGCCGGTTTTCGGAGAGCGCTTTGCCGAGCGTCGCGAGGAGCCCCATGGCGGTCGTAAACAAGACGCGGTGGCCCTGTTCACAGGCCGCGATGCCCAGGGCCACGGCCAGATGCGTTTTGCCGACGCCGGGCGGCCCGAGGAACAACGCATTCTCGCCCTGCTCCAGATAGCGCCCGGTGCCGAGTTCACGGATCAGTTTCACATCAATGGAGGGCTGGACCTTAAAGTCGAACGTCTCCAGCGTCTTCTGGAACGGGAACCGCGCCATCGCCAACCGCATCGCCAGATGCTTGTCGGTCTTGGCCTGCACCTCGCGCCGCAGTACCTCCTCTAAAAAGTCGGTATAGGAGCGTTCCGCCTTGGCCGCCTGCTCCAGTAAACTCGGCAGTTCGGCGGCAACTTGATAGAGGCGCAGGCGCTGACAGTGTGCCTGGAGTCGCTCCAGTTGGGGCGTGCTCATGAGGCACCGCCCGGTTCGGCCACGGCGGCATAGAGGGCCAGATCCCGGACCATCACCTCGCCGAGGTCCCCATACCCAGGATCCCACTGGGGCGGCCGGGGCGTGGGGGCGGGTCCGCCCGCGCGCAGCAGCCCGCGATAGTGCGCCCGATCCACGACCACCGCATGGCGCGGGGACTTGGCATGCCGCGCAATGCAGACCCCGCCATGGAAGATTTCATAGTGACGACTGCTCTCCTGCACGTGGACGGTCGTGCCGACATACTCCACCGGCACAGAATAGCGGGCGGCCGCGATGGCGACGAGCGCATCGGCCGGAACGCGGCGCAGACGCACCCGTTCATAGTGATAGGGGGACCGCGAGCCCAGCGGCGTGAGCGTCTCCCGGGCGAACCGCTCGATCGGCCGCTCATGCGTCGTCCCATGGACGCGCTGATCCGCGACCGTCACCGTCCACTCCTGCAGCCAGGCGTTCAAGGCGTCCCACGACGCAAACCGGCGGCCCGCGAGGGCATTGCGCTTCACATATTTCACGCCGCTTTCTACTTTGCCCTTGGTCTGTGCCCGATACGGCTGGCAGGCCCGCGGCGTAAACCCATAGCGCCGCGCAAAATCCTCCCAGACCGGATGCCAGAGCACGCGGCCCTCGCGCCGGCCCAGGACCAGGGTCCGGGGGTTATCGTACAGACACTCCAACGGCACGCCGCCAAAATGCTGGAAGGCCCGCTCATGCCCATCGAGGAGCGCACTGAGCCGTTCATGCGGATAAGCCGACGCCCACAGTCGGCGAGAGTACCCGAGGGTGAACACAAAGATGTGGATGACTTCCAGCCGGTCGCCAATCCAGAGACGGGTTTGGCCAAAATCCACTTGGGCTTGCTGGCCCGGAGTCGTCTCAAACCGCACAGTCGCCACGGTCGCCCAGGCGCGATCGACGCGGAGCGGCTGAATCGCCCGTTGCACTTGTTGGTAGGTCCCCGCGAATCCTAACGTCTGCAGTTCCCGATGGAGCACCCGGCCGTTCCAATTCACTTCGGGGCCGCGGCGTTCCACGAATAGCCGATAGGGATCGATCTGACTGGGGCGGGGTCCCGACGGCCGCGGGCGCCAGCCCCCCAGCCGTTGCCACCGCTTCACGGTATTGCGGGCCACGCCGAGATCCCGCGCAATGGCTTTGATACGCTCGCCGCGCTGTAGTCGCGCCAGCACCTCTCGCACGCCGTCTTCTCGCAGCATCCCATCCTCCTCCGTTCGAGCCGTCTCCCGAGAAGAAGGTAGTGGGGTGCGCACTGGTTCTGCTAGCTCCATGGGTGTCCTCTCCTGGTTGTGGGGGAGGGGTCCATTTCACATGATGACAGGGGTCAATTTGGCATGATTACTGACACAAAGGACTGTACGGTCAGGTCAAGAGCGTGACGGATCCCAATGGTCAAGTCACCCTGATGGAATACGATCGAGTAGGCCGGAAGACGAAAGTTACGGCACCTGACGGGGGCATCACGAGTTTAGCTTACAATTATGGAACTGGATTCAGTGTGGGAACACAGCACGTGATGACCACGCTCTCAGGAGCTGGACTTGTTAGCCCCCTTGCCAGTTGGAACTATTTTGACGGGCTGGGCCGGTCTGTTCGAAAGGAGGCAACCGCACCGGACAACAAAATAACCGTCACCGAAATCCAATATGAGAGCCGTGGAGCCATTCGTCAAAAAAGTTTGCCGTATTTTAAGACCCTTGAGTCAGCCGCAGGCCGCTGGAGCACGAGCAGTCACGATGCGTTGGGCCGTGTCATTCGCCTGGATAGCCCGGACGGCACCAGAAGCTTGGTCTGTTTCAACGATTGGGTCACCGGCACCATCGATGCGGCTGACCATCGCAAGCGCGTGACGAAGGACGCCTATGGGCGAACCGTTCGCGTGGATGAATATCAAGGAACCTTCAGCACATGCACGACAGATGTCGGATCGCCTTATGCGACGACAGTCTATCAATATGATAACCGAGACAATCTCATCGCGGTGACCGATGCCAAAGGCAACGTCACGACGCTCACCTATGATGAGCAGAGCCGAAAAAAGAACATGCGTGATCCAGATATGGGGTACTGGATTTACGGTTATGATGCCAACGGCAATCTCACCGACCAGACGGATGCGAAGGGACAGGTTACCTGGTTTCGTTATGACGCGCTCAACCGGCAGGTGCAAAAGGACTTCACGACCCAAAAGGCGCTTGGGTCGGGCGACATTCGCTACACCTATGACGGCACAACAAACAATCGCAAGGGGCGTCTCCAACAGATTTTGGATGCCTCGGGGACAGTTGTGTTCCAGTACGACAGCATGGGGCGCGTGTTGCGGAGCGACAGAACGCTCGACGGAGTCACCTATACGACCCAGAATACTTATGATGGATTAGGACGGCTCCTGACCGTGACCTATCCCGGCACACCGGTGAAGACCATCGGTTACGCTTACAATGGTCCCGTACTGGACAAGGTGTTCGAGGGCACCACCACCTATATTCAGTACACGAACTACAATCCGCTCGGGCAAGCCGGCACGACCACCTATGGTAACGGCGTCTCGACCACGACGACCTATGCCAATGCCAACAATACCGTCTGCGGCCAGCAAAATTTCCGGCTGTGTACCCTCAAGACCACCGGACCGGGTAGTGGGGGAGGCGGGGGTGGTGGAACCAGTACTACCTACAATGCCGTGGCCGATTTTTCAGGCACCCAAGGTTTCCACGGGTGGTACTATCTGAACTCCAACGGGGGTCAGCTGACCTGGAACGGCAATTTCTGGAGCGGGTCAGACGGGTACATCAGCCTCTGGGATGACGGCGGCCATCCCGGTGACAGTACCGATCTCGTGCGACGTTGGGTGGCCCCGCAAGCAGGCAGTGTGCAGATTACGGGCAACACTTTCGATGGCGACACCGCCTGCGGGGTGGATGGGGTGCAGGTGACCATCAAGAAGAACGGGACCATCCTGTGGCAACAGACCATTGCGGCGGGTGACACCACTGGCTATAGCTTTAATCTCTCCAACACGGTTGCGGTCAGCGACCAACTCGACTTCGTCACCAATAAACTCACCACCTCCTCCTGTGACAGCACGGTGTTGAACCCCACCATCGTGCTCACGACCGCTGGCGGTGGAGGTGGCGGCAGCGGCAGTAGTACGACCTACAGTGCCGTGACGGACTTCTCCGGGGTGCAGGGGCAGCACGGCTGGTACTACCTGAGCTCAACGGGAGCCCAGCTCACCTGGAACGGCAATTTTTGGAGCGGGTCAGATGGGTATATTGGCCTCTGGGATGATGGCGGTCATCCCGGCAACAGCACCGATGCTGTTCGTCGCTGGGTGGCCCCACAGGGGGGGAGCGTTCAAATCACCGGCAATACGTTTGATGGTGATACCTCCTGTGGCGTAGATGGGGTGCAAGTGACCATCAAGAAGAACGGGACCGTCCTCTGGCAACAGACCATTGCGGCGGGCGACACCACTGGCTATAGCTTCAATCTTTCCAACACGGTTGCGGTCAATGACCAACTCGACTTTGTCACCAATAAGCTCACGACATCCTCCTGCGACAACACGGTGTTCACCCCGACCATCGTGCTGACCGCAGGTGGCAGCGGCACGACCTACCAAGACCTGCGCTATGTGTATGCCGCGAACGGCAACGTCAGCGACATCTATGACAACCTGGTCGTGGCCGGAGCCGGCGATCAGCACCTCAGTTATGACAGCCTCGATCGGTTGACCTTGGCCAACGGTCCGTATGGCACCGCGGGGGCCAATGCGTCACTCACCTATACCTATGACGAACTCGGGAATCTCACCTTGAATTCCCAGGTGGGTACCTACACCTATCCCGTGAGTGGCTCAAACAGCGTCCGCCCCCATGCCGTGACGACGGCCGGGAGCAACACGTATAGCTATGACTCCAACGGCAATCTGACCGCCGGTGCGGGCCGGTCGCTCACCTACAATCTCGAAAACAAACCACTGACGATTGCGATTGCGGGTCAAACTACGACGTTCGTGTATGACGGAGATGGCAGGCGGGTGAAGAAAACGGCAGGATCCACTGTTACCCGTTACGTCAGTAAACTCTACGAGTGTGACAATGCCAGTTGCTCACGCATGGTCTTCGCGGAGGGTCAGCGCATTGCCACTGTGGGCGCGAGTGGTTCTGTTTACTACTACCATACTGATCATCTGGGTTCGTCAAGCGTCATGACGGACAGTGTCGGTGCAAAAGTTCAAACCGTCACCTACTTTCCCTACGGCGCTATCCGCATAAACAATTCGAGTGTCTCACCGGCTGTTGATGTCCCCTACAAATATACGGGACAGGAATTCGATGCAACTACCGGGCTCTATGATTACGGAGCCAGACAGTATGATGCATCCTTAGGTCGGTTCATATCGCCTGACAGTCTAGTGCCCGAGCCGGCGAACCCTCAGTCATTGAATCGATACAGCTACGTTAAGAACAATCCGTTCCGCTATATTGATCCGACGGGGCATGAGCCAGATGATATTGGTTGTTGGTGGTGTGCCTATCAATCTGGTCTTGGCTCCATTGGAGATCCAAGTCACTCTTCATCGCAGGCACTATCGACTCTTGGAAATATTTATGCCGATGCAATCGGTCCATCTATGCATGGTGATCTTTCAGGAACAAATTTCATCAATGACCGCTTACTCGGCCTTGAGCAGAATAGGGGCGAGATGCAATGGATCGATCGGATGTTTGCACCCTATGTGACTGCCGCAGATTTGAATGCAGGGGCAGTTCTCTTGTCATTGGGAGGCTCAGCAATCAAGTCTGTCTTCGAAGGAGGATGGAACTTTTTTAGTGGATTGCTCGGATTTGGAGAGCAGCCTGCAGCGGAGAGTCTTTATCACTACGGATTTAGCAGCGACGCTGAAAGCATCATAAAAAATGGATTGCGCCCGGGAATGGATGGCAAAATCTATCTCACTACCACAGACAATCTTAGCCCCTTACAGGCTCAAATAGATCTTGCTCTCGCTCCCAACGCAGGACTCCGTGATGCCGTATTCCAGGTAGATGTGAAGATGTTACGCTCCATGGGAGTTGACATTTCACAACCAGAGCTTGTACCGAGATTATTCAACATGCCTGGTGGTGGGATTCAACATACAATCCAAGGCGCCAATGTTCCGGCGACTGCTATCCAGAGGATCCGATGACCGCGATTGAGATGTTGGAGTGGCTTGAGGAAATGTGGAGTAACAGTCCCGCCCCTGATTCAGGCGAACAATCGTATCGCCATTTGCAATTCCACGTTGAACGGATTGTCAAAAGTCAACGAGAGCCTCTTGTGATTGCGCTACGAAAGTGGATATCACTGCGATCTGAGCCAAGGACGATGGTTGCGGCGGATCTGGCTGCAGATTTCCATTTATCTGAACTTCGACCAGACTTATTTGCGCTTCTTGACGATATCGAGGGAGGGCGGACAAAATTTTTGCCGGGGCTCAAATCACACTATGGAAATCTCGTTGCCGGATGCCTTTCCCGGATTTAATGGCAAAAAACAAATGGGTGATCGAAGGAGTCGAAGTAAGAGCGAGCATAAAATGATGCCCCTGGTTCCGCTTATGCTGCGGCAGAGAATTTTTCAGGTATGCCATGGACGCCCGGGCGTATTGCCATGGGATTCAGCTCGATTGTATTCGACCGAGCAAGCCCGTCGAGAACGGATTCATCGATGAGTGTCTAAACGTGGAAGTGCTCTTCACATTTGAAGATGCACGGGAGAAGTTAGCGCGATGGCAGGAGGACTACAATCATCTACGTCCCCCCAGCGCGTCATGGGGCCGCTCCTCGTTGTAACTCTGCAACCATTCCGCGGTGATCTCCCGGACCTGATCGAGTGACTCGAACACATAGGCATTGAGGACTTCGGTGCGGTATGTTCGATTGAACCGCTCGATGAAGGCATTCTGATCCGGTTTTCCGGGTTGGATGTACCGCAGCTCCATCCCGCGGTCGGCACACCAGGTCATAATGCGCTCTGCGATGAGTTCCGGGCCATTGTCGAGCCGAATGTTTGAACGAGCACTGGTTTCTGACGCTACAAGAAGCCCAGCTTGTGATTGAAGCCTGGCGACGAGAGTACAATGAAGAGCGGACGCACAGTGCCATCGGGAATCTGACACCTATGGAGTTCATCAACCACCATCACAACCAGCCCCAGCCTGCACAGGAGTCAACTTCGTTGGCCGTGGTGTAACAAACGGGGGAAGCAACTGTCTTTGATGTCAAGCATGTTGCACTAGTGGTTCCGCCCGCCATGGGGTCCGATGTTTCACCATCGCATTGAGTATCGTCACCAACTTGCGCATGCAGGCGGTCAACGCGACCTTCTTGGCTTTGCCTGCACGACACAGGCGGTGATAGAAGGCTTTGATCACCGAGTTATAGCGGGTGGCGACCAAGGCCCCCATGTACAGCACCGCCCGGACGTGCGCACGGCCACCCCAGACCGTACGTTTCCCGCGCAGGGTCCCACTATCCCGGTTAAGTGGCGCCACACCGGCCAGCGCGGCAATTTGCTTGCTGGTCAAGGCCCCGAGCTCTGGCAGTTTAGCCAACAAGGTCGTGGTCAACACGGGCCCCACGCCCGGCACACGCCGCAATAGGTCGTCTTTCTCACGCCAGACAGGACTGTTCTGAATGGCCTGTGTCAACTGGACATCCGTCTGTCCGAGTTCTCGTTTCAGCCAGGCGATGTGGGTTGTGAGGCTCTGACGGATCGCCGTCCGGGCTCCACCGAGGCGATTCTTTTCCGCCGTCAACATCTCGATGAGTTGCCGCCGCCGCGCCAGGATTGCCGCCAAGGCCACGCTCTGCTCGTCAGGCAACGGCCGTGGTGCCGGCCGCATCACCTCCGCAAAGCGTGCCAAGAGGTGGGCATCCAGCCTATCCGTCTTGGCCAGCTTCCCGGCGGCTTTCGCAAAATCTCGCACCTGACGGGGGGCACGACCACGACCGGCAAGCCCGCGGCAGCCAGGGCCCCGGTGAGCGGCAGTTCCAGTCCACCAGTCGCCTCCAGCACAATCAGCGTGGGCGCCAGGGGTTGCAGGTACTTAACGACCTGCACAATCCCCGTCTCATCATGTGGCAGCCCGAGGGATCCCTTGGGGCGTACGGCCACGTCCAACTGAGCCTTGGAGACATCAATACCAACACACACCAGTGGCTTCATGGGACTGTCCTCCCTTGTGGCCCGTCCTTGCATAATGCGGGCTCTGTGGCCCACGCAACTGTTCGGGCTCATGGATGGGCAGGGCGCGATGACCCCGCTTCCCCGCGGTCTTCATAAACCTTGGTCACGTCGGTCTATCGCGCCCCAGAGAACGATAAAAGACATCTTTGAGGAAACGGGAATAAGATACAAGGTCTCACCACGACCAGCGGTTGGCGCAGGCGAACCGGAAGCCGCTTCTTGGTCCACCGTGGCAAATTCAGCCGCAACTGACAGTACACCCGCCAGAGGCGCTTATGGTTCCAGGGACGCCCATCCAGCCGGAGTCGATCACAACATTTCCAGAACCCCCCACCGACTCTTGGCCGCGACCAGGGTCGTGAGGGCCGCGGTGACTGGCGCATCCCGCCGCGCCCAATCCACGAGCGGCCGATAGTATGTGGTTCGATTCAATCCCACGGCACGACAGGCCCGCTGAATCGGAAGGCCATTGACCGTCACCAGATGCGTGACGACCTCCCGCCGTTCAGCAGGCCTTAGAGCTTTTTTGCGATGACATCCTTCAGGGCCAGATTCTCTAACGACAGGTCGGCATACATCCGTTTGAGCCGACTGTTTTCGTGCTCCAGATCTTTGAGCCGCTTCACATCGGAGGCCTCCAGCCCACCGTACTTCGCTTTTCACTTGTAGTACGTGGCGGAGCTGATGCCGTAGTGCCGCCAGATCTCATGAACCGGGCGTCCGGCGTCGGCCTCTTTCAGAATCGACACAATCTGCGTTTCGGTGAACTTCGACTGGCGCATCGGAACCTCCTGGCTAGGGTGACGATTGTGCCAGAAAGTTCTCTTTACTGAGTGTCGTGATTTACGGGGAGCTTACATAGTACCCGCCCAACTCGGCCGCGAACTTCCTGTTCCCATCTTTTGAAAATCTTCACGGCGGCTCCTTCAGGGCCAATCTCCCTCCTTTTGAGTCCCTACCACTGGGGAGATTGTCGCCCGGACCTTCTCAGGGTACACATGACAGGGGCTTGCTGACACTGAGTCAGCCCATGCTGGTTGCGGTGAATGACAGCAAAATTATCGGTCCTATGGCTTGCAAAATGGCGTTTTTGGAGACCGCTGTATGCCTCTACCACCCTTGAAATCTTGGTCCGAAACTACGTCTCTGATTCTCGTGCTCACGCTGCTGGCCGGCTGTGCCTCACCCACCGTGCGACGCGCGGAACGCCTGGCCGAAGAGGGCGAGTGGGATAAAGCTGTGGTGGTCTACCGGGACGCCCTCAAAACCGACCCCTTCGATGAAGCGCTCAAAGAGAAACTCGAGGCTGCCAAGCAACAGGCGGCGGTCCCCCACTACACCAATGGGCGTCGAGCATTGGAGGAGCGTCGCATCGCCGATGCCCTGACCGAGTTTAAGGCCGCGCTGGGGCTTGATCCGACCAAAGTCGATCACCATACGGGCATGGCGGATGCGCTGCGGCTGAAGGAAGCGAACGACCAACTGCACACGGCCGATAAGCTGCTCAACCTAGGACGCTCCGAGGAGGCTCTCACGGCCTATGAACGAGCGGTCGAACTCGATCCGCATCTGACGCAGGCCCTGACCCACATTACCGAGATCACGGCACAACAGCGCTCCACGAAGATGTTTGGAGGATCCAGCCAGCCCATTTCGTTACGGTTCCAAAACGCCAAGCTGAAAGAGGTCTTCGAAATCGTTGCGAGGACGGCCGGCCTGAATGTGATCTTCGATAAGGAGGTTCGGGACGAACCGATCACAATCTTCCTCAAGGAGATGGCATTCGACGATGCCTTGAACCTCATCCTCAATACCAATGGCATGGTTGCCCAGCGCGTGGCGCCCGAGACGCTGTTGATCATGCCGAACAACAAGCAAAAGCAGGCGCAGTATCAGGATCTCCTGATGCGGACCTACTATCTCAATAACGCCAAGGCGAAAGACGCGGTGAATTTGCTCAGGACCATGCTGGAGAGCAAGCATATCTATGTTGATGAGAAGGTGAATGCGATCGTCGTGCGTGAGGAACCCGTGAAGTTGCAACTCGCTGAGAAATTACTCTTTGCGATCGATCGCCGGGAACCGGAGGTGGAGCTGGACGTCGAGGTGCTGGAGGTCAATCGCACGAAAAGTCTGAAGTACGGACTGAACTATGCCAAACAAGCCGGAACAGGACTGGTCCCGACGGGCGGATCGGGTGGGATCTCCACGGCCACGACGCAGTTTACGTATCAGCAGCTCACCTCCATTGGTCCACAAAGCTATCTGTTTACCTTGCCAGCGAGCGTCATCTTGGACTTTTTCAAACAAGAATCCGATGCCCAGACCCTGGCCTCTCCCAAGCTCCGAGTGATGAACAACAAGTCTGCCTCCATCAACGTCGGCGACAAGCAGCCGATCTTGTTATCCACGACGAACGTGTTGCCAGGCCAAGCCGCAACCGGGGCGGTGCCAACGACTTCGACCGTGACCTCCATTGAGTTCAAGGACGTGGGCGTCAAATTGACCGTCGAACCGACCATCAATTTGATGAACGAAGTGATGATGAAGATCAAGGTCGAGGTGACGCGGTTGGGCGATCAAGTGACCCTGCAGGCCGCGCCGGAGATCAAACAGTTTAAATTCGGTACGCGGACGGCAGAAACGGTCTTGATGTTGAAGGATGACGAAACGGTGGTGCTCGCCGGCCTCATTCAGGACGAAAAACGCAAGACCAAGTCCACGATTCCCCTCATTGGAGACATCCCGATTCTTGGCGACATCCTGACCTCCAAACAGGATGATCGAGTGTCCACGGAGGTCGTGTTGACGATTACGCCTCGCGTGGTTCGCAACATGGATCTCCCGTCCTCGGCCGCCCAGGCCTTTTGGTCGGGGACCGAAAATACCTTCGCGACATCGCAGCTCTATGCTCCGCAAGCGATCCCTGTCTCGCAGTCACCCGGTCAGAGTCAACGGCCGCATCCTGCTCCCAGTTCATTGGGATCGCGGCCAGATATGCCTGCTGTCCCACCGGGTAGCGGGGCCCCAGCAACCGATACGGGGTTGACTGCTGGAGCAGGATCGCTGCACGAGGCACTTCCGCCATCAGGTCTTCCCACCGTGCCAAACGGGCAGGGCACAGTTCCTGTGACCACTGGCTCAGCTGGAGATCTAGTCGCGCGGGCGACTGGATCGCTGGTGCTCCGGCCGTTGGATCTCTCCGCTGCCGTCGGGCAAGAGTTTCGAGTCGATCTGACGGCGTTGCATCTCGAACAGATCAGCGAGATCTCAGTCACTGTGACGTTTGATCCCAAGCTCTTGGAGTTCCATCGAGTGACACCCGGTATGGTGGCACTGGCGTCTCGCACGGCCGACGGCCAGATCATGCTGACGCTTCGCCGCGACGGTGCCGTGCCGTCAGGCGAAGGGCTCCTTGCCATGCTGTTTTTTCAGGCCAAAGCCCCAGGACAGATTCCTCTGGACCTCCAGATGTTGCCCGGGAAGGCCTCGACGGCAGGGACTGATGTTACGGGCACCAGCCGCGCCATCATTCGTGCGCGATGAGGCCAATAGTGATAGGCACACTCAGACAGGGCAACCGAGGCTTCACCCTCGTCGAACTGATGATGGTGGTGACGATTGTGGGGATTCTCGCGACGTTGGCGATTCCCTCCTTTCAGCGCTCGGTCATCAAGGCACGTGAGGGGACCCTCAAGTATGACTTGGCGACCATGCGTGACGTGCTGGACCAGTATCGGGCCGACAAGGGGGCCTATCCTTCAGCGCTGGGCGAGCTAGTGCAGGTGGGCTATCTCAAGCGGATTCCCGTCGATCCGTTTACCCATTCGGACCAAACCTGGCAGGTGATGGCCGATGAAGGGGAGAGCGGCGGGATCGCCGATATCCACAGTGGCAGTCCGCTCGTCGGACCAGAGGGTACGCCCTATAACACATGGTAGGTGGATGGACCGTCGTTTTCGGACCCTCACAGTTGCCGTCACGCTGATCGCCGGGGGCGTGATACCGGTGGGATGTGCGAGCCAGCGTCAGGACCACCTGACTTCCGTTGATACACGGGAGCAGGTTCTGGCGGTTGCACGGGAGCGCGAGGCGGAGCTCTCGACGCTCCGGTCTGAGATGGCCGCGACGCGGATCGCCGCGGCCAAAAAAGAAGCCGAATTGGTTGAGCTGCGGGCCCTGGTTGCTCAACTTCGACAAGAAAATGCAGACACTCATCAACGGCAGCTTGAACAGAGGCAATCAGTTGAGGTTCGCCAGGCCGAGATAAATGCCCTCAAAGCGGAGCGGGACCAATTGTTGCTTACGAAGAATGACCAGTCGCTCAAGGATCTCAAGGAGGGGCTGCTGGTGCTCACTAAGCAACTCGAAGACGTACGGCAGGACATCGGCCAGAAGGCTTCACGCACTTCGGAGAAAGCTTTTCTGGCGCCGATGGGAAAAAATTATGCACCATCGCGACCAGCGATGATTCCATCGTCCCTGCAAGGGACTCAAGCTCAATTCTTTGACGGTCCGGCTTCCATATCAGCCATCTCGGTGTTGGCCGTCAATACCACCCAGTCTCCATCAAATGTGCTTCGGGTTCGCGTGCAGCCAGGAGACTCCTTGTCGAGCCTGTCGCGTAAGTATCGCACCACCGTGTCAGCGATTCAGGAGCTCAATCATTTGCCGACAGATGTGATCGCCGTCGGTCGAGAATTGCTCGTGCCGGTTCCAAGCCCTTCATCCATTGAACGGGAGCGTTAAACGATGCCGACACTGGTTCGACAGGCGACCCTCCTCGATGTGCTGGTAGGCAGGGGCTCTCTCACGGTAGCCCAGGCCGAACAGGCCTCATCGGGGGTATCCGGCCCGGAACGTCAACTCCACGCGTCCTTAGTGGCCAACGGCGTGATTTCTGACGTGCAGCTGGCCCAAGCGCTGGCTGAGCAATGCGGGGTATCGTACCACTCGCTTCAGGAATTCCGCGTGGACTTTGAGGCCTTCTCATTCATCCCCATCGATGTCATGCGGCAGTTTGAATGTGTCCCGGTTGGAGAAGAAGAGGGAGAACTCCTTCTGGCGCTGGCGGATCCCACTGATGTGCGACGGCTTGATCAGATCGAACGGGCGGTTGGGCGAAGCTGTCGGATCCTCGTGGCGCCTCGTTCTGCCATCGCCGATTCGCTACGAGAGAGCACACGGAATAGCCAGGTGGTGGCCAAGATCAAAGATGAATTCCGTCCCGTTCTGGTCCGCGAAAACGATGACGGCGAAGAAGTGCTCTCTGTGGACAAGGTGCAGCGGGATCTGAGTCCGATTGTCCAACTCGTCGATACGATCATCCTGAACGCGCTGCAGAAGCGGGCCAGTGATATTCATCTCGAGCCTGCGGATGGCGTCACGGAGATTAAGTATCGCATCGACGGTGTGTTGTACCTGGCCATGGAGCCATTGGATCTGCGGTTCCACAATCCACTCGTCTCTCGCATCAAAGTCATGTCGGATCTCGATATTGCGGAGCGTCGGGTCCCGCAAGATGGGCGGTTTAAGCTCAGACTCGATAAACGCACCATCGATTTTCGTATCTCTGTGATTCCGAGCGCGTTCGGGGAATCGGTCGTCATTCGTATTCTCGCCAAGGAAGAATTCGCCGCGAAACGGAATGGCCTTCACCTCGACTCGTTGGGATTGAAGAAGGAAGATTTGGACCGCTTTCGCCGTGCCATCACGGCCTCCTATGGCATGGTGTTGGTGACCGGTCCGACCGGAAGTGGCAAGACGACGACGCTCTATGCCGCCCTGAACGAAGTGAACACGAAAGAAGACAAGATCATTACGATCGAAGATCCCGTCGAATATCAATTGGCGGGCGTCGTGCAAATTCCCGTGAATGAGAAGAAGGGGCTCACATTCGCCAAAGGGTTGCGATCGATTCTTCGTCATGATCCGGACAAGATCATGGTGGGGGAGATTCGTGATGCCGAGACGGCGCAAATTGCGATCCAGTCTGCCCTGACCGGCCACTTAGTCTTCTCAACCGTGCACGCCAATAATGCCTTTGATGTGATCGGCCGGTTCGTGAATATGGGGATCGAACCCTATAACTTTGTCTCCTCCCTCAACTGCATCATGGCCCAACGACTGGTCCGCACCATCTGTGAATTGTGTAAGTCCCCCCACACTGTGTCTCAGGCTCTGTGTGAACAACTGGGGTTTGATTTCGAACTCTTCAAGGACCGTCCCGTGTATGAAGGGAAAGGGTGCCTGGACTG
Organism: Nitrospira sp. ND1; assembly: GCF_900170025.1. NCBI lineage: Bacteria > Pseudomonadati > Nitrospirota > Nitrospiria > Nitrospirales > Nitrospiraceae > Nitrospira > Nitrospira sp. ND1. Next base: position 14,408 of record NZ_FWEX01000003.1, read on the forward strand.
TCATGGACTGGGGTATCGCGGTCGCCATGCCATTACAGAGTTTCTGCCCCTCACAGATCGAATCCGAGAACTGATGTTGGATCGGCGGCCGCCGTCTGAGATCAGGCGAGCGGCGGTCGAGCAGGGGATGACCGATTTGCGTCAAGCCGGCGTGGAGAAGGTACGACGAGGGGAGACCACCATGCGAGAAGTCAATCGGATGACATTTTTGGGATAGCCGTATGAGGCCCACACTCTTTCCCATCCGTCGTCCCCGTGTCGGCATCAGCGTGTCTGCATCCGCACTGAGTCTGGTTGCTCTGCGCCGGCCGTGGTTCCGCAGGCCAATCGTGAAACAGGTATTGGAGCGTCCTTTGCCCAGTGGCTTGCTGAAGGTCTCCGCAACCGAGCCGCACATCACCGATCTGGATGCCTTCGCGCAGGAACTGCGCGCGTTGACCGAAGGGCTCAGCGAGCGGACGATTGCCCTGAGTGTGCCCAATCGCGCGATGCATATGGGGGTGTTTGCGTTCGATCGGTTCCCTGACGATCCCGAAGAGCGAGCAGGCCTGATCAAGTGGCGGTTCCGCGAGGACCTCAACCTGACGATTGGCGACGCTCGGGTGATGATGCAGATCTTCCCCGCCGGGACACGCACCCAGGTGCTGGCTGTGGCGGTGCGTCAGACGATTCTGGATCAATATGAGGACGTCTGTGCACGGGCTGGGCTCATCCCTGTCTCAATGGGATTCTCGCACCTTCAACTCATCGGCCTCTATCGCCGTCTGATGAAGGGCGCTCGACGGCTGTGCGTGATGCACTGGGCAGGGGACGAGTTCATGCTGCTGCTGTTCGATCAGGGGCAGCCAGTGTTTCTTCGCACACGATCAATGACCGGCGGGACGCAGGATCTTCGACGCGAACTGGTCGGAACCCTGCAGTACATGGCGGATCAGGCGACGACTAGCCATGAAACGGGTGAGTCCTCGTTTCCTCTGTACTTGATCGGTAGTCAGTCGAACGCATCGATCACGCAGCTGCTCGGAGGGGAGGCGACGGTGAAGGTGCCGGGCCCTCAGGGTGGATGGCAGATCGAGGTCGTGCCACTGGGATGGGACAGTCTTCCAGCCCATCTCAACAACCAGACGGGATCCTTGAACGGACTCTCGGCGATGGCGGCGGTGGTCGGATGATGAGAAATCCGGTGGGCCTGGCGTGGTTTCCGTTCCTGCGCTCGCCGAGTGCGAGCAGTCCCGTGCCTCACGTCGTATTCTCGGTCACGCCGGCTGCCATTACCATCCTGCGTGTGATGCAGTGGATGGCCGTCGTCGTGTGCTGTACCTCATTGGCAGTGGCGTTCACGTGGTGGAACGACAGTGTGGTGATGGAGGAGACCGCCACACACCTCGATGGAGTGGTGCAGCGGTTGAATCAGGCCAATACCAGCCGTTCAGAGAGCATGACCCGTGATCGACTGACGTTGTCCCTGGATCAGATCGCGACCATCAAGCGCGATGTATTATTCGTCAATCGGCTCGCCGAGAAGCGGGCGTTCTCATGGTCCCGTTTGTTGGCAGATTTGGAGACCACCATTCCCCCACATATGGCCCTTCGTACCGTTCAATTACACTTTCAGGATTCGACGGTGGCGCTTCACGGATCGGCGGCTTCGCTGCAAGACATCCATGCGTTCATGACCAATTTGGAACACCATGCGGCGTTTTGGCATGCGGCGTTGGCCAGTCATCGCCTTGAGCATCAGGAGAGTCAGCAGGCCCGAGCGTCGCAGGCGAGCATGGCTACGCCGGATACCATGCAACCTGGACGAGGGGTAGACTTTCAGTTGACCGTAGGCTATCGACCGTCGTGGTAAGAGGAAGGTATGGCGAACTTGTTCAAACACCTGCAGTGGTCGGGGATGAGCCGATCGCTTCTCCTATCCTGCGTACCGCTCATGAGTGTCACGGTATTGGCTTGTGTGCTTGCCGCGACGAACTATTTTTACAGATTGAGCCCTGCGCAGGAGCATCTTGCTCAGGTCGAAGCGGCCTATCAGACCACCTTGCGGGCGCAGGCCGCACTGCAGGCCAAACGCAAGACACAGGAGGAGATGCGAACGGTCAAGCTGAAACTAGACGAGGTCTGGCGGGGCCTTCCGACCGAGACGGAGTTTGCCTCACTGGCGCTCGCCATTTCTGAACTGGGACGCAGCGAGCGAGTGACCATTCCCGGAATGCAATATGCGGTCGAGCGATCGCACGCCGATGGCATGCCGGTGAAGGCGTCGATCTCGTTTTCCGTGACCGGCGAGTATGCGGCGGTCTATCGGTTCATCCACCGATTGGAATCCGCTGATTCCTATGTGGTCATCGAAAGTCTCAACGCGAGTCGAACCGCGAAAAGTGAGAAGGGAGGGGCGTCTTCAGTGGTGTTTCATGTCACGGTCGCGACGTTCTTGCGGCCGAATCCAACGACGGGGAGTCTGTCATGAGAGTGCCTGGAAAAAACGTGATGCTTGGTGGGCTGATGGGACTGTGGGCGACGGTGGCCGCGGTGCAGGTCAGCAGTCTGCCGGAGTTGAGTGAGGTGCCACTGACCTATACCTCTGGGCAGCCTGTGGCGAAGGCGGCAACATCACATGTCGCGAAGGATGCCCTGGAGCTACGTCCGATGCGGATTGTGGCGGCGCACTTGCCGTCGACGCCGAAACGCAACATTTTCGAAGCAGCTGAGACACCGACATCGGACAAGCGCCTCGTCAGGGCAGCGGTGAACAAGAAAGAGGTGCCATCTCCGATCCCGGTGGTCGCGATGCCGGTGGTGCCACCCGCGCCACCGATGCCCTCTCCGGAAGAAGTGGCCGAACAGGCCGCGCGACTGGCGCGGGAGCGCGCCCGGCAGCAACTGCGTGAAGTGATGGCGCAGTACCGCTATCTTGGGTACCTGACCGGGCAGGGTGAGCAACAGGCGTTTCTCGGCAAGGGCCAGGAGATCTATATCATTCATCTTGGAGATACTCTCGACGGTCAATTTCAGGTGGCCTCCATCACTCCCACGACCGTCAAGATCCTCGCGGCACAAGCCGACGTCGAAACCACGATCCAGCTGAAGACCGAGTCCTCGATCGAACCTTCGTAATTCTTCACGGTCACTCAGGCGCACCGACGAACATCCGTTGCTCGGTCAGGCCTTGGTGGACCAGTCCCCGGGTGCACGAGATTCGCGCTAGGGCCGAACGGGCCTAGCGCGCCGCCACTCGTCCCGGGCCATTTTTGTGCCCTCCAAAAACACGAATCTGTTCGCCAGAAGCCAGATGCCGTGCTAGTTAAGGCTACGTACGCCCGCTCCTCGCGTGCTTCCCGCACCACCTGCTGCTGTTCACCGCTCACAAAGGATCGTCGATGACCCACGCGCGTGTTCGAACCGGCATGATGAATCGCATCATCGGGGCGGGGGGACTGGCTCTTCTGGGCGCCATCCTGCTCTCCGTCACCTCGGCCTTCGCACAATCCGCGACGATCACGCTCGATGCCTATCTCCATGGGAGCGGGGGGACCGCCAATCCCCCGACCTTGACGGCGGACCTCATTCCACCGCTCAGCCTGACAGCCAAGACCAAGGATTCCGCCGGCCTCGCATTCAGTGGCGGCAATCCCTGGGCGACGATCGGGTCCTGGACCCCGCCCGCGGGGATCAATGGCAAAGTCACCCTCACAGCGCTCACCAATGCACGTCTGTGGCTGGGCTTCAAAAGCAGTGGCGATGTCGGCGGCAAAATCGATGTGTTGGTGGACGTACTGGTGAATGGGCAAGTCCTGAGTTCCGGCCTCACGCGCTGCGTGAGTACCCTGACTGCCTCCGCCAGTACGGCCCAAGACATTAGCATCGCGCTGGGCAGCATCCCGACGACCCAACTTGATACGTTGACCCAAACCCTCGCAGTTCGGGTGTCGGCCCGCATGGGGACCACAGCCAGCAATGCTGCCTGCGGCACCAAGGCCAGCGTGACGGGGGTACGCGCCTTTTTCGATGCCCTCACTCGGGCCAGCCGCGTCGGCGTCACGATTGCCCTACCACCGCCGCAGCCGGTCGTACTGCTACCCAATCCCAAAACCATTCAGGCCGGATCGACCAGTCCGATCCTCGCCCTCTTGTTCCCGGTCCCGCTCCAGGCGACGACGCTGTCGGTGGTCAGCACCGCGACCAACGTGGCCACGGTGCCGAGTAGCGTCGCGGTCGGCATCGGCCAAGCGGTGGGCTCCATCCCGGTCACCGGCGTGAGCGCCGGGACGGCCCAGATCAAAGTCACCCTCAATGGTAAGACCATCACCGGCACCGTTCGGGTGGTGGGTGGGACCGCCACCATCAGTAGCCTGGCTCCATCCGCTCTCAGCATCACCCAAGGCGGCAGCGGACAACTGACCGTCTCGCTCAATGCCACTCAGGCGACGAATACGGTCGTCGCCCTCAGCAGTTCCGCCGGCAGTATCGCGGCGGTCCCGGCGACCGTCACGGTGCCGGCCGGTCAGGTGAGTGCCTCCTTCAACGTGGTGGCGAATACGGCGGGTCAAGCCGACATCACGGCGACCCTCAATGGGACCAGTGCGAGCAGCCATATTACGGTCACTCCGGCATTGCCCACCGTGGTCTCGCTCACGCCTCCGGCGAGCCAGCTCACGCTTGGCGCCACGAGTCCATTGACGGTGACGATCTCTGCGGCCCAAGTCGGCCCGACGGTGGTGACCCTGACCAGCACCCCCAGTGGCCTCGTGACGGTCCCGCCGTCCGTGATCATCCCGGCTGGTCAGACGACCGCGTCGTTCACCGTCACGTCAGTCGCGTTGGGCACGGCGATGGTTCGGGCGACCCTCGGCAGTTCATTGGCCGAAGCCGCCATCGATGTCGTGCCACCGGTGGTGGCCCTGGTGGACTTCCAGCCGGCGAGCCAGTCCCTCGTCGTCGGGGCCATCGGTACGTTGACCATCACCCTCAATGCGGCCCAAAGCAGCCCGACCGATATCGCCCTCTCGGTGGACCAACCGACGGTGCTCCAGATTCCCGTTACGCAAAGTGTGACCGTGCCGCCGAACCAGACGCAGGCGACCTTCACGGTCACGGCCTTGGCCACGGGCACCGCGCAGTTGACCGCGACCCTAGGCGCCATCAGTAAGCAGGCGACCGTGACGGTGACGCCGCAGCCGCCGCAAGTGCTCTCAGTCACGCCGAGTCCGCTGGCCGTGGTGCAGGGGGCGACCGGGATGCTCACCGTCACCCTCAATGCCGCGCAAGCCACCGATACGGTGGTCCCGATCACGACCAACAATGCCATGGTGGTGGGCGTGCCGGTCAGTGTGACCGTGCCGGCTGGGCTCACGACGGCGCCGGTCTCGGTGAGTGGTCTGACCATCGGGACGGCGACGGTCACCGCCACGTTGAATGGCACGGCGACGGCCAGCGTGAATATCGTCCCGCCTCCGCCGGTCGTCACCGCGCTTGGGCCGATTCCCCCTGTGACGGCTCCCCTCACCCTGGCTAAGGGCCGCACGGGCGTTTTGCAGGTCACGATCAATCGGGCCCCGACGGATCCGACCGTCATCACGCTTCAGAATAGTGCGACCTCGGTCGTGACGGTCCCGCCGAGCGTGACCGTCCCCGCCGGGCAATTGACGGCGTCATTCCCGGTCACGACCCAGACCGAAGGCCAGGCGACGATTACGGCCTCGTTCAACAGCACCAGCGCCACCGCCCAGGTGGTCGTCACGGCGCCTGAAGTGGAATCGCTCACGCTCGATCCCGCTGCCCCGACGGCCTTCGTCGAGGAGGCGATCGCCTTCACGGCCACCGGCTTGTTCACCGACGGCAGCAGCCAACCGCTGGCGAACGACATCGCCTGGAGCTCGACCAATCAGACGGTCGCGAGCATCAGTACCACCGGGATAGCGAGCGCGCTCGCGGTGGGGACGACGACGATCAAGGCCACCGTCACCACGTCGGTCGGCACGGTGACCGGCGAGACGACGCTCACGGTGCAGCCCGCGCCGGTATTGGTGGTGACGCCGTTGACGACGTCGCTGACGGTCGGCCAGAGCGCGCTGTTTACGGTTGGAACCTCTGTGGCTCCCGCTTCGGCCCTCACGGTCACGTTGGCCATTTCCGGCAGCGGCACGGCGCTCCTGAGCCCCGTCTCGGTAGTCATCTCGGCTGGACAAACCACCTCGCCCACGCCGGTGCAAGTCACCGCGACCGGGATCGGATCGGTGATCCTCACCGCCACCGCGCCGGTGCGGCAACCGGCCAGCAGCACACTCACGATTACCGCCGGCCTCCCGGTAATTACCAGCGTGAGTCCTGCCAGTGGTGTGGTCGGATCGGTGGTGACGCTGAGCGGGTCGAGCTTCAATCCCGTGGCGGTCAACAATCAGGTCCGGTTCGGTGGTGTCCTTGCGACGGTCCTCTCCGTCAGCACGACCGGGAGCTCGCTCACCACCGCCGTGCCCGCCGGGGCCCTCACGGGACCGGTGACGGTCACGACCCCGCTCGGCACCGCGACCAGTCCACTGCCGTTCACCCTCTTCAATAGTGCGCCCGTTCTCTCGCCCATCGGAAACAAGACCCTGTCGTTAGGCAGCACGCTGGCCTTTACGGTGTCCGGGGTCGATCCCAACGGACAACCTGTGACCTATAGTGCGCAGCAGGCCGCGCCCGCGTCGCCGACGTTGCCGGCACATATGACGTTCAATGGCCAGACGGGTGTCTTCACCTTCACGCCCGATGCGACGCAGGTGGGGACGTTTAACCTTGTCTTTGTGGCCTCTGACGGATCGGTCTCCTCGTCGGAAACCATCGCCCTCACCGTGACGGGGGCCGTCCCCGGCGCACCGACCAGCTTGTCTGGCCGAGTGGACGATAGCTCCGGCAATCCCGTCGTCGGCGTGGCTGTGTCCTTGCGCGATGTGCCGACGACGACCACGACGAACACAGCGGGCGAATTCACCCTCGCCTTTGCCGGCCATCCGGCGGGGCGTCAACTCCTCGTCGTGACTGGGCTGCCGGCCGGGTATGCGAACTTAGTGGCGCCGGTCGATCTGATCGCCAATACGGCGAATGTGTTGCCGACTCCCGTCACCACCCCGCCGTTGGATCTGGCGACGGCGGTCACGGTGAATCCAGTCGCGACGACGACACTGACGAGTGCGACCGCCCATGTGACGGTCGTGATTCCACCGGGCCGGGCGAAGAATGCCGATGGCACGCCCTTTACGGGGCAGCTGACGATCAGCCCTGTCCCGGAATACGGGCGCCCAGAATCGCGTCCCGTGGAATTGCGGCCAGGTCTCTCGGTGACGATTCAACCGGCGGGCGTCATCCTCGATCCGCCCGTCCCCATCACCTTTCCGAATGTGGACAACATGCCGCCGGGCAACGAGTTTGACCTGTGGTCGTTGTATCCGGACACCGGCACATTCCTCGTGGTTGGACGGATGCGGGTCAGTGCCGATGGGGCGACCGTGGAGATGATTCCCGGCACCGGAGGGGTTCGCAAGACGGCCTGGCATTTTGCCATGCCTCCGGAATCCAGAGGAGATGTCGCCGAAGTGCCGAGCAAGGACGGGGACTGTGTGGCCTGTCGGACGGGCTCGGAAGCGGACCTCACAGCCGGTGCTCTGGCCCTGGACGAAATCATCCCAGGGATTCGCACGCTGGGGGTGACGCGGGATCTGGCCCTCCACTATCGGTCGACCAATGCGGATGTGCAACGCATTGTCCCGATGAACGCGACGCTTCGAGTGCAGGCGGCCGTGCCGACGACCTTCTCGGCGCGCCTCTCAATCGGCGGGGTCCAGCTCGGACAGGATCGGTATTGGGATAGTCGCGCCTTACCGGAAAATGCGGATTCCGTCTCCCGTCTCGGTGTGCAATTCGACGGCAGTGCCTTGCCCACCGGCCTTTATCCCTCTGAGCTCCTCCTGTTTTCCAACTACCCGCAGTCGAGCATCGGCGGGGTGACCCGCAGTCAGGTCTTGCTCCGGAACGAACAGGCCAGCCCCTTCGGCGCCGGCTGGACCCTGACGGCATTGGATCGTCTCTACCCACAAGCGGACGGATCGGTGGTGTTGGCGAAGGGCACCGGCAGTACGCTGCTGTATGGCGCGGCGGGACGGCCACTGGTGGTGGAGAGTTTCGACCAGGCCCGCAGCCTCACGGTCAGCGGGGTCAACGCCAGTTTTGTCGCGGGGGCGATGCATGCGGCGGCACGCGCCGACCTCTTGAATACTGCCAACTTCGGTGCGCTCGGGACCGTTCGCAGACCGGTCACCTTCCGGAGTGGCCTCAACGTCGTCACCCTCCCGGCATTGGCGGGGGTGGATGTGTTTGTGGTGAATCTGCTGACGACGGAATTGACGGCGACGGAAGTGCAAGTGCTGGAGCAATTTGTGCGCGAAGGGGGGACCGTCCTGGAAATTCGGAATACGGCCGTGACCCGGCCGTTGCTCCTCGGGACCTTGCCCGCGCCGTTCATCGGCGACCTCACGGCGGACGTGACGCCGGAGGGCCTCACGTCGCCGCTGGGCAATGGGCCGTTCGGGACGATCATCAGTCCGCTGCTGACCGGTGGGAACGCGGGCTATGCGACCGCCGGGTTGGCGACCGTCCTGGCCCGGAATGATCTCGGCCCGAATGTCCTCCTGCTGCCGCCCGGGACGGTCTTCTCCGGCGCGGGCCGGGCGGTCTTGATCGGGGATGAAGAGATCGTGGCCTCCGGCTATACGGGTGGTGCGGGGTCGAACCGCTATACGGAAGGGTCGAATCGCACCTTCTTTTTGAACGCGATCGGCTACCTGGCTGGCGCTCCCGGCTATCGACCGGTACTCCCGGCGGGCCCGACCGCCATCACGCTGCAAGGTCCCCCGGATGAATATGCGGTCTTGGTGCGACAGGTGGATGGCACCTATACCCGAACCGCCAAAGACGGCACGGTATCCCAATTCAGCCCGCAGGGCCTGTGCACGAGTCTGCGTGATCGGAACGGGAACCAGACCACCTATGCCTATGACGGCAGCGGGCGACTGGTGACGATCACGGACCCGACCGGGCAGGTGACCACGCTCGCGTATAGTGGCACCACGGTGCAGAGCATCACGGACCCGGCGGGCCGCGTGACGCAATTGGAGTATGACGCGGCGGGCAACCTCCAGCGGCTTCGCGGCGCCGATGGGACGGCAGTGACGTTCGCCTATGATGCACAGCATCGGCTGATTCGTCGGACAGACGCCCGGAATCAGGTCACGCAATACACCTATGATGCCAGCGGTCGATTTGCCCAGGCGACCTCGCCGGACGGGGCGACTCGCGCGGTCACCCCCAGTCACACCATTGCGGTGCCCAATTTCGCTGCGGGGCAGGGAACGGCCGGCAACCCGGCGCCCGTGAGTGCCACGAGCGTCAACCGGGCGACGTTTACGGATGCCACCAATCACACCACGACCTTTGAACTGGACGCGCTGAGCCGTATCACTAAGCAGACCGATGCGTTGAACCGCGTGACCACCATCACGCGGGACGCCCGGGGCAATCCCACACAGATCGTCCGTCCCAATGGCGCGGTCACCGCCATGACCTACGACGCGAACGGTAATTTGCTCACGAGCACGGAGCAGGCCATTGCGGCGACGACGACCTTTACGTACGAGCCGACCTTCAACCAGGTGACCAGCATCCGCGACCCCAAAGGCAACCTGACGCAGATTGCGTACGATGCCAAGGGCAACCCGCTGACGATCACCGACGCGCTGAACCAGGTGACCACGTTCACGTACAATCCTCAGGGTCTCCTGCTCAACACCCAGGACGCGCTGAATCAGACCACCACCTTTACCTATGACGCGCTGGGCCGACTGCTGACCACGACCGATCCGCTGAATCGCACGACCACGCTGACCTACGATGCGGCGGGCAACGTCGCGACCTCGAAAGATGCGCTGAACCGCATCACGACGTTCGTGTACGATGCCAAGAACCGGCTCACCCAGGTCACCGATCCCAACACGGGTGTCACGGCCTATGCCTACGACGGCACCGGCAATCTGCTGACCGTCACGGATGCGAAGAACCAGATGACCACCTTTGCCTACGATAGCCGGAACCGGCTCCTCAGCACCACCGATCCCCTTGGCAAGATCGAGCGGTATACCTATGACGGGAACGACAATCTGCTCACGCGAATCACGCCCAAGAACGAGACCATCAGCTTCGCCTACGATGCCGTGAACCAATTGCTCAGTAAGACCCTGCCGGGCAGCCAGGTGACGAGCTACCTCTATGATCTCGCCGGCAACTTGACCAACGTGACCGATCCGGATAGCGTACTGGCCATGACCTACGACCTGGCCAATCGGTTGCTCAACGTCACCACCGCCGGTTCGCCCCATCAACCGACGGTCTCCCTCGGCTATGCCTATGATGCGAACGGCAATCGGCTGACCCTGGCCGACGGGATCAAGACAACCAGCTATCACTATGACGGGCTGAATCGCTTGACCGGATTGGGCGATGGCGTAACCCTGCCGCCGCCGACGGCGAGCTTGGTAGCCTGGTGGACAGGCGATGGCACGGCGGCCGATGCCCAAGGGACCAACTCCGGGATCTTGCGCAACGGGATGGCGTCGCGGCCGGCTTGGCCGGACAGGCCTTTCAGTTCGACGGGGTGGACGACGAGATCGGCTTCACCAGCACGGTGGGTCGATTCGGGTTTCAGGCCACGGTGGATCTGTGGATCAAGACCACCTCGACGCGCCGCGAGACCATCATGAGCGACCGGCTGACCTGTACCGTCACGTCTCCGGCCAACGCGGCCTCCTGGGAGCTGCAGCTCCAACCGAACGGCACGGCCAGCGTTGCCGTGGCCGGACCGGACGCGGGGGCGGGGACGACGTTGGTGAGCGTCAGCGTGGCGACGACGCAGCGGGTCAATGATGGGCAATGGCATCGGCTCGGGGTGGTCCGCAATGGCACCGAACTCCGGCTCTATCGCGACGGCCAGCTGGAAGGCTTTTGGAATTTTCTCAACGGGCCGCCGCTCTTGACGAGCCTGCCGGCGGGCGGCCTGCGCATCGGCACCGGCGGCTGTGGTACCAACCCATTCACCGGTCAGCTCGATGAGATCACCATGGCGGATCGGGCCTGGACGGTGGCCGAGCTCCAAGCGCCCCGGACGCAAGAGCAGCCCGTGGCAAGTTATGTCTATGACGCGCTCTCGCGCCGGATCGCCACGACCCTGTCGAATGGGACGCAGACGACCTACAGCTATGATCCGGCTTCACAGGTCACCCAGATCCTGCATCAGCTCACCGCCAGCAGCAGCCAGATCAATAAAGCCGATTACCTGTACAACGGCGTGGGGAATCGAACGAGTCTGACGGACAGAAGAGGCCCGCAGACCTTCGGCTACGATCCGCTGGATCGGTTGACGAGTGCCAGCCATCCGCTCCTCGCGACGCCGCAGAGCTTCGCGTACGATCCGGTGGGCAATCGCACGACGAACAACAGCACCGTCAACGCGGGGAACCAGCTCACGGCGGATGCGACGCATGCGTATCAGTACGACGACAATGGGAACCTCACGCGGAAAACCCTGCTCGCCACCGGCAACTACACGCAGTACACGTATGATGCCGAGAATCGGTTGACCAAGGTGGAAGACTTCGCCGCAGGGAATGCCACGCCCGCGTTCACGAGCACGTATCGGTATGACGGATTAGGCCGACGTATCGAGAAAATCGCCAATGGCCAGACGAAGCGGTATATCTACGATGGGGACGATATTCTGCTGGAGTACGACGGCAGTAACGTGTTGCAAGCCCGTTACAACCACGGCCCAGGCATCGATGAGCCGATTGCGGTCACGAAAGCAGGGAGCACGTTCTTCTATCATCAGGATGCGTTGGGTTCAGTCACGGATTTGACTGACAGTGCCGGAGTAACAGCCAAGAGCTACGCCTATGATGCGTATGGGAATATCTTAGATAGCCCGGGCACCGTGGAGCAGCCCTTCACGTACACGGGCCGGGAGTTCGATGCGGAAAGTGGGTTGTATTACTACAGAGCGAGAAACTACGATCCAATGACAGGACGGTTCTTGCAAGCAGATCCATTCGGAATTGCTGCCGGTGTGAACCTGTATTCTTATGTGAACAATGATCCTCTGAATCTCATCGACCCTAGCGGTCTATCGCCTGTTGGATGGATTGTGAAGCTGGGGGACAAGTGCATGAAGAAAGTAAAGGCATTATTCTCCGATGAGGAGATGCGTCAGGCCCGCAAACAAGGAGAAAACGTTTTGGTCAATGGCACCCGGCAGAAAGCACATCAGGTTGAAAACGGTGCAAGTAATGGTAGCACCATCGTGAAGCATTCAGGACATGATTTTGGAGGAGGGGCTAGGGGCCGCCCGCACTTTCAAACGCCTGGCCGTTCAGGACATACTTTCTGGTCTGGAGCCGCAGCTGCGATAGGGAGTCTGATTGATCCATTTGATGCATCGGCCACAGCTGGCCGAGAAGATGACATGATCATTCCAGCTTGCGACAAATGTGAAGTGGAGGACTAATGGCTGCATCAATATCCGTCTGTGATAACGATGAAGATCTTTAAGGTTCTTATCGAAGGTAGAAACTGTTGGGCCAACCTTGATGGAACATGCAGAAGACTGGGATTCGTGGCGATTAGAGCAGCCAAAGGTATTGATAGAGATCGGGCCACGGCTGTTGCCGTACAAGAGCTTAAAGAAGAGTTGCGTTCCATCCTCCTCAATAAACCGGAGGATATTCCAGAGTTCACTACTGGTGAAATTTCGGAAATAGATAAAGAAACTGCTCGTGAGATTCCTAGCACGGGGTGCACCTGGTATCCAGATGATTGCCCTTCCCCAAACTGAGAATTTCAAGGCCACCTTAACCTGCGACGAACTCGCAATGAGGTTACGCTATGATCCCGCGTCGCAGGTGACGAACATTCTCCACCAGCTCACCGCCAGCAGCACGCCGATCAACAAAGCCGACTATCTCTACAACGGCGTGGGGAATCGAACGAGCCTGACGGATCGCCGTGGCAGCCAGACCTTTGGCTACGACTCTCTGGACCGGCTCACGAGTGCGAGCCATCCGTTGCCGGGGACGCCGCAGAGCTTCGCCTACGATGCGGTGGGCAATCGCACGACGGCAGGGAATACGACGAATGCCGGGAATCAGCTCACCGCCGATGCGACGCGTAGCTACCAATACGACGACAACGGCAACCTGACGCGCAAGACGCTCCTCGCCACCGGCAACTACACGCAGTACACGTATGATGCCGAGAATCGGCTGACGAAGGTGGAAGACTTTGTGGCGGGCAATTCCACGCCCGCGTTCACGAGCACGTACCGGTATGATGGGCTTGGCCGTCGGATTGAGAAAGTCGCCAACGGCCAGACGAAGCGCTACATCTATGATGGCGAAGATATCCTGCTGGAGTACGATGGCAGCAATGTGCTTCAGGCGAGATATACCCATGGACCTGGGATTGGTGAGCCGATTGCGGTGACGAAGGGAGCCGACACGTTCTTCTATCATCAAGACGGCCTCGGTTCAGTCACGGACTTGACGGATTCAGCAGGCGTCACCACAAAAAGTTATGCCTATGATTCGTACGGAAATGTTTTAGAGAGTCCCGGCACGCCGGACCAGCTCTACAGCTATACGGGACGAGAATTCGATACGGAGAGCGGGTTGTACTACTTGCGTGCGCGTTATTATGACCCGACTACCGGAAGGTTTTTGCAAGAAGATCCAATTGGGTTTGCTGGTGGGGACATCAATGTGTACCGGTATGTGTATAACAATCCAAGCACCTATTTCGATCCTAATGGCTTGGGTCCCACGGGCGCTGCAGGGGGGGCGGCCATAGGGACCGCAGTCGGCGCCGTTGCTGGGGGGGCGTTTCTCGGAGGTGTTGGCGCTGCTGGCGGAACCTTAGCGCTCCCCGGTGGTGGAACAATTGGAGGTGCTGCAGCTGGTTTAAATGCTGGTGCTGCGCTTGGAGCTATAGCGGGTGCAGCGATCGGTGCTGCTATTGGTAGCACTGTCGAGGATTTGCTCCTTCAAATGTCTTCAGTTGGAAATGTGGGGGATACAGAAATTGAAGCAGATTGGGCAAAGGCTCAGAGCGACGCGCGCCTAAGAAACTGTCCAATCTCAGATCGTTGTAGTTGGTTAGAGGATCAGGCTAAGGCTGGAAAGTATTCACCAGAAAGAATTAAGCGTCAGGCGAAGAAGTGGGGGTGCAGAGGATCGCGTTTCTCTAAGGGAGGCAGGCCGAGGTAACCCGATGATAGATGACAAGGACGCCTCGGACTCAACGCTTAGATTAATCCTGTGGAAGGCGCTGATAAAATACAGCACCAAAAAGCTGTGCGCGCTGCTCTGCGATGAGGACGCTATTGTTAGAACCTCAGCAGCGAAGCAACTGCACCTTCGTGGAACTCAAGCAGTTTATGAGAAGGGAGCAGAATTATGTCAATGCCAGGAGGGTTATCTTCGAGAGATAGGCGTCTTTTTATTGGGGCAACTGGGCACTCCGAGGCGGCCGTTTCGCAAAAATTCGATTCCAATTGCGATTTACTTGTTAGCAAATGATGCTTCCCATGAAGTTAGAGCCGCCGCCGCTGCCGCCTTGGGACATCTTGGAGCATCAGAAGCAAGTAACGAATTGATAAAAGGTGCCGGAGACTCTAGCTCGGAGGTGAGAACCTGCGTTGCGTTCGCTCTGGGTGCCATGACACCTTCTCAAGAGGTCAAAGCAGCGTTGCATAAATTGACTAACGACAAGGATCAAGAAGTCAGAGACTGGGCGAAATTGAGCATGGAAATACTGCATGATAAGCCGACGAAGAAGCGACGGCGCCCCAAACCGCAGAGTTCGTCACGGGAATGAGAAGAACCGTCATGGAAGAGCGAATGGGTTCATTGCTTAACCGTGTACCACGCTCGACGGTGGGCTGGCGTGAAAGCAGGGCGCACCGTCTTCACGTTTGTAAACATCTCCGTTGCTGCTAGAATCCCATCCCATGCCTGCTAGTCTCTCTTCTTCGCCACGACGACGTGCAGATCAGGACCTGACCTTAACCTATGGCGGACTTGCCGAGGGCTTCAGGTATGATCCGGCTTCACAGGTCACCACCATCCTCCATCAGCTCACCGCGACGAATAGCCAAATCAACGAGGCGGATTATCTGTACAACGGGGTGGGGAATCGCACTCAACTGACGGACAGGAGAGGCGCCCAAACGTTTGGCTACGACACGCTGGATCGATTGACCTCCGCCAGCCATCCGCTGTTAGGAACGCCGCAAGCGTTCGCCTACGATGCGGTGGGCAATCGCACCACCGGCGGCAGCGTCGTCAACGCGGGCAACCAACTCACCGCCGAGGCGACGCATGCGTATCAGTACGACGACAACGGGAATCACACGCGGAAGACGTTGCTCGCCACCCGGAGGAAAAATGGGGTCAGGCATGAGTATGGACTTACGGCAACGGCAATCTGCTCACGGTGAAGGACGCCAAGAATCAGACCACCACCTTTGCCTACGACAGCCGGAACCGGCTCCTCAGCACCACCGATCCCCTTGGCAAGATCGAGCGGTACACCTATGACGGCAATGATAACTTGCTCACGCGAATCACGCCCAAGAACGAGACCATCAGCTTCGCCTACGATGCCGTGAACCAATTGCTCAGTAAGACCCTGCCGGGCAGCCAGGTGACGAGCTACCTCTATGATCTCGCCGGCAACTTGACCACCGTGATGGATCCGGATAGCGTGCTGACCATGACCTACGACCAGGCCAAGCGGTTGCTCAACGTCACCACCGCCGGTTCGCCCCATCAACCGACGGTCTCCCTCGGCTATGCCTATGATGCGAACGGCAATCGGCTGACCCTGGCCGACGGGATCAAGACAACCAGCTATCACTATGACGGGCTGAATCGCTTGACCGGATTGGGCGATGGCGTAACCCTGCCGCCGCCGACGGCGAGCTTGGTAGCCTGGTGGACAGGCGACGGCACGGCGGCCGATGCCCAAGGGACCAACTCCGGGATCTTGCGCAACGGGGTGGCGTTCGCGGCAGGCTTGGCGGGCCAAGCCTTTCAGTTCGACGGGGTGGACGACGAGATCGGCTTCACCAGCACGGTGGGTCGATTCGGGTTTCAGGCCACGGTGGATCTGTGGATCAAGACCACTTCGACGCGTCGTGAGACCATCATGAGCGACCGGCTCACCTGCACGGTCACGTCTCCGGCCAACGCGGCCTCCTGGGAGCTGCAGCTGCAACCGAACGGCACGGCCAGCGTTGCCGTGGCCGGACCCGACGCGGGGGCGGGGACGACGTTCGTGAGCGGCGGCGTGGCGACGACGCAGCGGGTCAACGATGGACAGTGGCATCGGCTCGGGGTGGTCCGCAATGGCACCGAACTCCGGCTCTATCGCGACGGCCAGCTGGAAGGCTTTTGGAACTTTCTCAACGGGCCGCCGCTCTTGACGAGCCTGCCGGCGGGCGGCCTGCGCATCGGCAGCGGGGGCTGTGGGACCAGTCCGTTCACTGGTCAGCTCGATGAGATCACGATGGCGGATCGGGCCTGGACGGTGGCCGAGCTCCAAGCGCCCCGGACGCAAGAGCAGCCGGTGGCAAGTTATGTCTATGATGCGCTCTCGCGCCGGATCGCCACGACCCTGTCGAATGGGACGCAGACGACCTACAGCTATGATCCCGCTTCGCAGGTCACGAATATCCTCCACCAACTCACAGCCACGAGTGCGCAGATTAACAAGGCGGACTACCTCTACAATGGGGTGGGGAATCGCACGAGTCTGACGGACCGGAGGGGAAGTCAGACGTTCGGCTACGACAACCTGGATCGGCTGACGAGTGCCTCGCATCCGTTACTGGGCACGCCGCAGAACTTCGCCTATGATCCGGTCGGCAATAGAACAACCGGTGGGACGGTGGTGAACGCCGGCAATCAGCTCACGGCAGATACGAACCATACCTATCAATATGACGACAACGGGAATCTCACGAGAAAGACCTTGCTCGCCACAGGGAACTATACTCAGTACACGTATGATGTGGAAAATCGGCTGACGCAGGTTCAAGAATTCGCCGCCGGCAATCCCACGGCTGTCACGACGTCAACGTACCGGTACGATGGCTTGGGCCGTCGGATTGAGAAGGTCGCCAACGGCCAGACGAAGCGGTACGTGTATGACGGCGAGGACATCTTGCTGGAGTACGACGGCGCGAACACCCTCCAAGCCAAATACACCCACGGGCCTGGGATTGATGCGCCGATCGCGGTGACGAAGGGAGCCGACACGTTCTTCTATCACCAAGATGGGCTGGGTTCCGTGACAGATCTCTCCGATGCTGCTGGTGCAACTGCGAAGTCGTATTCATATGACTCCTACGGGAACATTCTCGAATCGCCGGGCACGCTGGAGCAGCCCTATACGTTCACAGGAAGGGAGTTCGATGCAGAAAGCGGGCTCTCTTACTACAGAGCGAGATATTATGACCCGGCCAGTGGACGCTTCTTACAACAAGATCCTGGGTCGGCTGGAATAAACTCTGCTCGACTTCCGCGCCATCCGCTTGATCTGGTTTCGCAATATGTCTACGCGGCCGACAATCCGATTCAGCTGATTGATTCGTTCGGTAATGAACCACAAGAACCAGGTGGGGTGGGTGTCGAAGCGTGCAAATACTACGATGATGTAGCAAGAGTGAATAGGTGCAAGTATCATCCTTATGCGCGTGAGTATTGTGAGAATCCTAAGCAAAACCCGTGCATACGGTCTTTGGCCTCAGCAGGAACAATCAGCGTTATTCGTCAAGAGCTCATCATTGAAGATCAAAAAGCGCGCATCGATCGCTCAACGGAGGCATGTGACAGGCCGGGCTGTGCAACAGCTGAGGCCGTTACTGCGTATCACAAGAAAGTGTTTGCCGCGCATGGTATCCCTGAGTGGTGCTTCCCGTCTTGGTGGTTGTCAGCAAGAGGGACGGGAGATCGGTGAGAAAGCCGACAACGACTCATCTCGTGGCATGGGTGTGGCTACTCCTTGCTGTCGCCTTCGCAGCACAGGCAGGGCGTTATACATACCTGACATTTTATCAGGGAGGTCCCGATGAACTCTTGCGCAGCAAGATTATAGGTTTGGCAGACGGAATTCCTCTTGCGCTGCTCTGCCTCAGCAATTTCTTTTTGCAGAGAAAGACGGCACTTGAAAGTCTAGTTATACAGATTCTCATGACTGTAACGGTTGGTCTCGGACTGTGCTTTTTGGGGGTAGGCCTCTTTGACATTTTTGATTCGTGGCCAGATCCTGAAAAATCATTCCAGCCTGGCTCTCTTCTACTGATAACACTCGGTTTTGTCGGCTACCCGCTCGGGGTTGTGCTAGTTGCCCATCGCTACTGGAGACGTAGCGCCACAATGACGCTTCCTGGAGTGACGCTTCTGCCATTTTCGATCTGCATCGGTCTCCATATCTTGGAATTTCTTGTGTGGTGGTTTTGGCCATTCGGGTCGGCTTCTCTATATGGATCAGCCTCACTCGCTCTCTTTTTTGCTGCGACAAATTTCTCGCTCCTAACAAGTCCTACTGACCTACGACCATGAGATCCAAAGTGGGCTTATCATACGATCCCGCTTCGCAGGTCACCAGCATCCTGCATCAATTGACCGCGAATTCGACTCAAATCAACAAGGCCGACTATCTCTACAACGGGGTGGGGAATCGCACGAGTCTGACGGACCGGAGGGGAAGTCAGACGTTCGGCTACGACAACCTCGATCGCTTGACGAGCGCCTCCCATCCCATGTTAGCGACGCCGCAGAGCTTTGCATACGATCCGGTGGGCAATCGCACGACGAACAACAGCACCGTCAACGCCGGGAACCAGCTCACGGCGGACGCCACGCATAACTATGCGTATGATGACAATGGCAACCTCACGCGGAAGACCCTGCTGGCCACCGGCAATTACACACAATACACGTACGACGCCGAAAACAAATTGACCAAGGTCGAGGAGTTTGCGGCGGGGAATCCCACGGCGATCACGACGAGCAGCTATCGCTATGACGGCTTGGGTCGTCGAATTGAAAAGGTCGCCAATGGCCAGACCAAACGGTATGTCTACGACGGGGAGGATATTCTCTTCGAATATGACGGCAGCAATCTGCTCGAAGCGCGATATACGCACGGGCCTGGGATTGACGAACCGATTGCCGTCACCAAAGGCAGCTCCACGTACTTCTATCATCAAGATGGTCTCGGGAGCGTCACCGATCTGACCGACAGTGCTGGCGCGACGGCTAAAAGCTATGCCTACGATGCGTACGGAAATGTCCTCGAATCGCCGGGCACGATTGACCAGCCGTATACGTATACGGGGCGAGAGCTCGATCAAGAGACGGGGCTGTATTACTATCGGGCGAGATACTACGATTCGACGACGGGGAGGTTTTTGCAGAAGGATCCAGTGGGATTGAAAGCTGGCCCCAATGGGTATTGGTATGCCAATGCGAATCCAGTGTTCTTTGTAGACCCATTTGGGCTGATGAGCAGGGCTCAATGTGATGAGCTTCGGGCTCGAATTTTTCGGAAGGTTGGAGATCTCATCGATGACTTAATCAGGTATGACCCAGTCGCGGATGGGATTGGCGGTCATCCAACCCGCGGCGGTAAGAAAACGTCACCAGGTGGTCATCACAACGAGATCCAGCAGAGACAAAGAGGGATCGGTAAAGACCTTGCGAAGTACGCAAAGGAATGCACCAAACGTTGCAATGATGGGCCTCCGCCTCCGCCTCTTCCGGAGTGGGTTGAAGAGGTTGCCACCAGACCCATTCCCGATGTGGTGTATCCGGTCCCACAGGGCCCGATGCTCATGGGGCCGGTTGATTCCGTACCATTTCCTGAGCTGCCTGAGTTCATGGTGCGACCAACGTTCCCGCGGCCTCTAATAATACCTTGATGCGCGAGGGAGCTGAAGGATGAGCGTTGATAACGAGAAGGAGTCTGTAAGAAGCTTGCTACGACGTGCTTTTTTGTCTTGGCGTGGTGATTCGAACTCTCCGGCACTTGATCATGACGGATGCCTTGAAATGAGGGCAAAGCTTTTTACAGTTAGGCCCGAAGATATTGAGTACTTTCTTCCGCAAGTCTTAGAAGATCTGTTGGACACTCATACAAACAATGCGGGCGATTCGCAAGATGCTGAGACTGTCGTAGATTTTCTTGATGTTCCTACTCTAGAACTTGATGCAGAATTTATTCGAGAGAAATGGGGCAGAGAGACCCTCGCCAAATTTCGAAGTGATGCGAAGAATCTTCGCTCTGCAAAGCAGGCTGCGCTTGCCGGTGTGACTCGTGATCAAGCTCAGGCCATCTGCCAATGGCTCAAGTATGCTCGAACTTGGGGCGATCTGGAGTGGAACATGGACTCGGTCGAGTCCGCTCTGTCCTATTGGTCAAAACGCGTTGCGTCACATTTGTCCGTGTGAATCCACGGCTCAGCACCACCTTTGCCTACGATGGCCGCAACCGGCTGCTGAGCACCACCGATCCCCTCGGCAAGATCGAAACCTATACCTATGACGGCAACGACAATCTGCTCACGAGAATCACGCCCAAGAACGAGACCATCAGCTTCGCCTACGATGCCGTGAACCAATTGCTCAGTAAGACCCTGCCGGGCAGCCAGGTCACGAGCTACCTCTATGACCAAGTCGGCAACTTGACCACTGTGACGGATCCGGATAGCGTGCTGGCCATGACGTATGACCAGGCCAATCGTCTGACCACGGTCAAGACCGACGGCTCCCCGAATCAACCCGCCGTCACCCTGGCCTACAGCTATGACCCCACCGGAAACCGGCTGAGTTTGACCGATCCGGTCCAGGTGGCGCAGTACCACTACGATGCCTTGAATCGTCTGCAGTCCTTGACACAACCCAGCACGCCCGCGACCCAGTTGCCGAATCTGCTGGCCGCTTGGCCTGGTGACGGCAGCGCGGCCGATCCGGTTGGTGGGCAGAGCGGGACGCTGCAACTCGGCACGACCTTCAGGCCGGGGGTGCGACAACAGGCCTTTGCCTTCGATGGCGTGGATGACTATGTGAACATTCCGGATTCGCCCGTCCTCGATAACCTCAGCACCACTGCCACGCTGGAGGCCTGGATCAAGCCGGAGGTCCCCGTGGGAGCCGAAGCCTGGCTCTTCGCAAGACGAGATCCGTTTGTCAGCGAAGGGTTCTCGGTGGCGCTTTTGCAGGATGGCAAAATCCAACTGACCGTGCGGACGACCACCAGTCCCACCGGCTCGGTGTCCCGTCCGCCTGTCCGCCGTCTGGTTTTGTACCACGTGGTGCGGATTTTCCTTGTCAACGAGTCTCGTGCCCGTGCGTGAACGAGATTATTCTCTCGTTTGCTGACAGATTGTTCGTGGCTTCGACATGCTTGGCGGCTCGAGGCGCCTCTGCCGACAGACAGCAGGCACACTCCACCGGACACTCTCAGTTCACTCCATTGTGTTCTGCTCTGTTCTCGTCGCCTAGCTCGAACGTGCTTTCAACACATCGATTCCCGCCCAGACTTCAGCTGGCGTTCGGCCCTGCAGATGGTCGTGCGGGCGGTCGTGGTTGTACCACAGCCGTATGCTGGTGAGTTTCGCCTCGAAGTCCTTGTCGCTTGTCAGCGGTTCTTCCTTCAGCCCTCGCTTGACCGTCCCAATAAACCGTTCGACCGCGGCCGTTCTGCCACGGGCAGCCGGGTTCCGTTCGCTGATGACGGATACCCAGCAGGCGTAGTCCCCCTGTGAACCACCCTGATGTGAACACCGCCTCGTTGTCCGTGCGGAGGTATTGAGGCCTCCCGTACTGCTTCACAGCCTGACTCAGTTCCTGCAGCAGCCTCCACGATGACTTCTCCGAGAGCCGCTGCAATCGTAGGCAGGCGCGGGTGGCATGGTCCACGATGGCCAATCCAAGATGCATGGTACCCTGCTGATCTGCCCTCGTCAGCAAATCGCAGGCCCAGACACGATTGCGCGGCATCGGTTGCGGGACACGATGTTTGAGCTTCCGGCGTGCTTCGAGGACGAGGTACTGGTGCTTCCGCAGCGTCATCGCCACATAGCTTTTACCTACCGTTACCTGTCTTCTGCTTGCCCAGCGGCGATTGAAGTGATGGGCTACGGTGCGGCAGCCGGCGTGGGGCATGAGGGCTTTGAATCGGATCACTTCATTGCGCACCCATGTCGGCTTCGGTGGCGAAAAAACCTGGCCTTTCGCCTTGGGTTGGACTCGGGCTCGCTGGTGGGATCGTGCGGGAGACCATACCCACCATAGTAGCCAGCGGAATCTGTGAAGGCAGCGGTACAGCATTCGAATCAGCCAGTGTCGCATGGGGGGCCTCCTCAAGCGTGAACGTGCGCCCGTGTTATCGAGGACTGAGGAGGGGCGGGGCACATCGTGTTTGGCGATGGTGAAACTTCCGTGTTCGTGTGCGATCCGGTGCTGTGGTTTCTTGGAGCGTCGTGCGATGCCCCGGCTACACAGTGGCCGAAAGATCATCGTCTCTGCTGGTATCCTGTCTTATCTGCTTTATGGTGCTATCTGTAGGGCCAACTGGCCCTGGTGGTAGTTTTTTGGCCCTAGCACAATTTTTGGGGGAAAATGGCCATATTTTTGTTATCGGGCGCAGAGGCATTCGACTCAGTGTCATGGCCGTTCGCCCTAGTGCGGTCTCGTAGTCCGTTCTCATAGACCTGCGATTCTCTGCATCCAGAGCGGTGTTTGCCGACATTGACGATCCGCGTGCAGGGCTGTCAACGTTTTTGCATATCCCTCGTTTCATTTCCATCTCTCCTCACACGCATCCTGTCCTGATACACAAGTTTTGTCCCTTACTGTCCCCTCCTGTCCCCTAGTGTCCCCGAACAGGCTCTTTCACCACTCACGCGCCGTTGCGTATGGTTCGGCCATACCTCGTGCGTCGTAACGAAAAGGAGATGTGATGGAGCACACCTGGTTGACCGTCGATGAGTTGGCCGCGGTCCTCAAAGTGAATCCCAAGTCGATTCGCCGAGCTTACCGCAAGGGTGAGATTCCCGTGGATCGATTCTGTCGTTTTGTGCGGTTCAACCTGGAGCGTGTGAAAGAAGCCCTCCAGGCGAAGGGGCATCATTCGTCCTTGCTTCTGCCTCAGAAGAAGGAGGGACAGCGCAGCGCGACCGGCGGCGCCAGCCGGCGGCGCGCGCAGCGGACCAGCCCCCGACTTGGTAAGACGGGGGCGTCTATCGCACAGAAGCCAAGGGGGAAGAAATGACGGGTTCCGGAGGGTTCACCCAAACCATCGATTGGCTCGCCTTTACGTTGCCAAAAGCTGAAGTTGCGGACGTGATTACGCTGATTGGTGGGGATTGGTTCCAGAGTGAGACGGGCTTTCGCGGCTATCCCGTGGCGCAGCTTATGACGGAAGGCAAAACGGGCGTCGGGAAACTGGGGACTGGTGCTCCTCGCAACCCAAAGGAAGTGCATGTGGATCTGTCAGCGGGGATTGTCTCCCAGTGGGACGAGACCAAACTGAAAGCGGTTCTCGCGTGGATCTTTGCCCAGAAAGGTCATGTCACTCGCATCGATGTGGCGCTGGACGACCGGGAGGCGTCTGTCGCAGTGGAGACCGTCCGGCTGGCCGTGGAGGCCGGACAAGTGGTCAGCCGGTCCAAGCAGTTCAAAGTCATTCAAGCCTCGAATCATCGTGAGGGCGTTCGGACCGGAGAGACGCTCTACTTTGGGAGTCGAGAAAGCCAGACCATGCTGCGGGTCTATGACAAGCGGCTCGAACTTCAGGCCAGAGGCCGAGAAGACGCGGGATTGTACGGCGTCCGCTGGGAAATGGAATTCAAACAGGATCGGGCGCAAGCCTGCGCCAAAGCGCTGCTTACCCTCGATGCCGAAGATTGGCGGGCCTTTTTGGTCGGAGTGCTGCGTTCCTATGTCGATTTCCGAGAGACGACGCGAGAGGCCGAATCGTACGAGAAGTATCGCGCGCCGCTCTTGGCTTGGTGGGAAGGCTTAACCGAAGGCTTCAGGCGCTGTCGGCTCGTGGTCGAACGCATTCAACAGCGGCTGGATGATGTCGTCGCGTGGTTCGCCAACGCTCTCAGCCCCATGCTCGCCGTGGTCGTGGCCTGTCGCGGTGATCAGTTTCTGACGGAGATGATTTATGCGGGCACGAAACGATGGAACCAGAAGCACTATGCCCTGTTGAAGCAACGCAAGAAGGTGGTGACGCCCTATGTGCTTCATCTCAAACCTCGGACATAACGTGGTGTACGTCCGTGCCTGTCCAGATCCGGATTGTAAGGCCGCCGGAGCCTGGGGTGAGTTTCGGAAGGGAAAGTTGTTTGTGATTTGCACAACCTGTCGTTTCCAATTTCAGTTGCTGCCGAAAGTCCGGCTTGCGGGCCGGGGCGTGTGGGTCAGGCGCAGAGCTGATCCGAGTGTCTTTTCTCAACAAGGAGGGTTGACCAATGCAAGTCAAAGCGGAGGGAGCCGTGCAGGGGTATGTGGAGCGGAGGAGCCGGGAGGGCAAGGTGTTTCGGTCGGTGGATCTCTATGTGAAGGGCAAAGATCCGGGGGTGCTGCGATTGGGGATTCCGGAGGATCAGATGCCGTTGATTGACGCCTGCAAGCAGGCCGAAGGGAAACAGGCTCGCGCGTCGATCGAAGTGCGGAAGTTCGAGCAGACCGGACGCACGTTTTTCGATCTCACTGGCTTGGACGTGCAGAAGTAACGGCAGAGGGAGGAAGGCCGGTGGATCTGACGATTATTCTCGTGGCGGTCCTGTTACTGGCCTTCCTCACCGGCTTGGGAGTCGGACGATTGTGAAACTGCTGTCTTTAACCAGTTATCTGACGTTCATCTGGAGACTCTTGTTCTCCATCTGCCTGACGCCAGGCGAATCCTTAGGGCAAACAGCGACGCAGTATTCGCGAGTGGTCGCCCAGGCCGAACGCATTGCCTATCTGGCGGCGCAACGATCGGCGCTGGCCTCCCAAGTCGCCGCAGCGGCCTTGGCCCCCTCGGCCACCTCCTTGGCCGTTCGCATGGTGGCGGGCCCTGTTGGTTGGGCGGCCCTCGGAGTCAGTGCAGGCCTGGTGTTGGCGCAAATGTACTATTCGCAGCCGGATCTGGTCGCCATCAAACAGACGGCGTCTCCCCCGACAGGCAACTGGACCTATTCGTATAACGGGCAGACCTATACCATTCCGAATCACAACATCGCGGGCAGTCCGACACCCGCAGCGATCTGTCCTGGCGGGCTCATGTTCGGCTATTTGGGCAGTCCGACGCCAGGCATGACCTCCGCCGGGCCCACGAACTGGTGGTGTCCGCCCTCTCCTGCACAACAAACCACCGGCACGCCCACATCAACCGACATTCAGCAATATCTTTTGGGGCAATCGCCCACCGACCCGAATGCCATCGAACAACATACGATCCCGGTTGGCACCACTGGCACGACGCAGCCAGCGGACAATACCGTTTCGCAGCCCGTCAGTCCGACTGAAATGCCGACGACCGTCAAGCCCAAGCCGATCCCTGCCGGGGATATCGTGGTGGCCGATAACGTGCCGCCTCCGGCTAGCACGCCGCAGCAGAATACTCAGCAACAGACCACCACCACGACGACGACAACCACGCAGAACCCGGATGGCTCGACAACCGAGCAAGAAGAGACCCAAGCCACCACGTCCTGTACAGTCGGCGCGCATGAGAGCCGGACCTTTGGGACGGTCCTCCAGGAACATCAGACCCGCTGGGGCGCGAGTAGCCTGCTTGGCACGCTGAACCTGCTCAAGTCGCTGACCTGGCCCTCGACCTTACCGGTAATTGCGTTGCCTTCAGTCTTCTTTGGGAGCCAGCAAGTCGATTTCAACCAATGGGCCTGGTTCTTCACCGTGCTACGGACCTTGGTGATCGCCACAGCCTCGATTGCCGCCTATCGCATCATCTTCGTGGGTGGAGGCCAGACCACATGACCGCCATTCTGACGCTCATCTATTGCTGGCTGCAGGAGTTCTTCTTTTCGCTTACCGATTGGGGGCTAAACATCTGGGACTCTCTGCTCTCCGTGGCGGACAGCACGCTCGCCACCATCGGCACGGCAGGGCTCACCCTGCCAGTGATTCCAGATCAATATGCGTGGGTGCTGGGCGCGACGGGCATGAGCCAGGCGCTGGCCATTGTGGCGAGCGCCATGGGGACTCGATTCATTCTCCAAACCATTCCTTTTGTCCGGTGGGGATCATGAATCAACTGGTGATGGGGTGGGCCTATGCGTGGACGGTGATTTTAGCGCTCTGGATTTGGGTCTATCTGAGGAGCCTTCGATGATCGAGCTGTATGAAGGGGTACCAGGCTCAGGCAAGTCGTACCATGCGATCTGCGAGAAGTTTTTGCCCTGGGTGAAACAGGGCCGACGGCTCTATATCGCGGTCGATGGCATCTATCTGGACCGACTTTCATTGTTCACGGGCATCGACCTTGAAACGCTCGAACAGCAGATCACGATCTGGAAAGACTCCGTCGAAGTTCTCCAGGCCTTTCCCCATGTCGAGCCTGGTTCAGCGGTGATTATCGACGAAGCCCAGACCGTCTTTCGGTCGATGCAGAAGGTCGAACCAGGCCTGCTCCGTTGGCTCGAAACCCATCGGCATTACGGCGTGGATATTCTGCTCATGAGCCAGGATTTTCGTCAGATGTCACAGGGCGTCACCCGATTGATTGAAGCGACCGTGAAGTTTCGAAAACTCGCCTTTGTTGGCCTGTCGAAGAAGTATCAGGGCAAAGTGCGTGGGAACCCGGAAGATAACGAAGTGATTCGCGCCTTCGTGGGGACCTATTCGCCAGCCATCTACGCCTACTATTCGAGTTATGCGTCGGCGGCGATCCGGGAGGGGAAGCGCAGTCATACGGTCTTCAAGTCGGCACGGGTCGCCATCGGCATTGCGGCGGGCCTGTTTGCCATTGGCCTTATATTCTGGCGGCCTTGGTCGTCGTTGAGCAGCACGAAAGGAACTCCCACAAGTGCAGTGAGTGGCACTTCGAGCTTGCCTCCGCTTCCATCTGCATCGGCGCCGGGCAGTCTGCTGAATCCGTTCGGTGCGTCTGTCCCATCGACAGCGAGCCCGCAATTTCCCAAGCGAACGGTGCGCATCCTCGGCGGGGCCGGTTCCTCGGCGAATCGTCAAGGTTGGCGCTATCTCTTGGACAGCGGCGAGATCCTGACAGCGGCACAAATTACCGGACGGTATGGCCTGCTGGTCTCGGAAGTTTATGAGGATGGATCGATGCGGCTCATTGGCGAAGGAGTCTTCTATGGACCTGCCGGCGATTGAGGCCATGACCTATTTCACGGCCATCTTCTGGCTCGGCGGGTTTGCCGTGGGGCTGATTATCAAACTGATCCTGCCTCAGACTCACTGAGGCGCTCGTCCGCCGGCGAGTCATCCGGTGGCGTGGGTGGACGGAACCACCAATAGCACAAGGAGGTGCCGTATGAAGGGATGGGGTTGGGTGAAAGGGCTTGGGGGGTTGCTCATGGCGTTCGTGTTCGCCTTGGGTGTGCCGGCGCTGTCGCAGGCGCAATTGTTTCCAGTCTCGGCAGATGTGGCCACGGTACGGGCCGATCTGCTCTTGTGGGCCACGGCCTTGATTGGCGTGGCCTTGGCGATCTACGCCTTTAAGCGCGTGCGCGCGATTGTGGGCTGAGTGAGCCCATCGAGGCAGGCTGACAGCAGCCTGCCTCCTTTTCATCCAAAGAATAGAACACGTGATGGATATGATGAAGGAGAGGGAGCATGACGGCGCAACAAATTCAAACCATTGGCAATGCACTGGCTGCCGACCTGGTCGCCTGGGGCAAGGCGGCGATTGGGCTCGCCCTCGTAGCCGCTGGCGCAGCCTGGGTGTTGCGGCTTCTGCGCTAAGCGCCAGGCCAGCCCTGATCGGCGAAGCTGTAGTAGCGTTCTTCGGCGAGGATGAGATGGTCCAGCAGCGGAATGCCGAACAGATCAGCCGCCTCGCGCAGCCGTTTGGTCAGGGCGCGGTCTTCGAGGCTCGGCGTGATGTCATTGGAGGGGTGATTGTGGGCGCAGATCCAGGCACCGGCATTCATCAGGATCAGGGGCTTGAAGACCTCGCGAGGATGGACGATGGTCAGATTGAGCGAGCCGGTGGAGACGACATTGATCCCGATCAGACCATGTTTCGCATCGAGACCACAGATGAGGAACTGTTCCCGGTCCAACCCGGAAAACAACGGCCGGAGGATCGCCGCAGCGCCTTCCGACGTATGCACCGATTCCGCAGCCGGAATGGCACGGCCCTCACGGACCAGCGTGACACGATACCGGGGGATGCCGTATTTCCGAACCGGTTTCAGTGGCCGTCCACCGTTCGAGGAACCGAGAGAGCTATCAACGGACATGTCCGCCTCCTTCTGAAATTATGTTCTAGCCCCACCCTTCACCAACCAAGGGTGGGGCGTAACGAAGGAGGCGGCACGGGGCTCTCGCAGCGGGCAGGCCTGGACGAACGGAGACCGAGAAGGCCTGTCCCCTGCTCCCCAGCCACGAGACGCACCCACTGAGGGGCCGGATTCTTTGAGCCATTCCTCTGGTGACATGGAGTACATAACTTGTTCAAATTTGTTCTGAATTCAGTTGGGGAGAATCATGAGCAAGCTTTTGACAATGGATGAGGCATCGGAGTATCTAGGCATATCCAAATTGACACTCTACGGCTGGGTGTCTGCTAGAAAGCTGGGGTTCGTAAAAGTTGGTCGCCTTGTGAAGTTTAAACAGGAACATTTGGATAAGTGGATTGAGCAACACACGGTAAAGGCGCGAGTTCAAATGCAGAAGTTTGCAGTAAGTGGCTCTAAGCAAAACGGGGAACGATTCGCTTCCGGACAGGTACTTGTAGAACCGGAGTAGAGAGCGTGGGACTGACCAAACGATCTGACAGCTACTATGTTGAGTTCCGCGTCATTGACAGTGATGACGGAAAGTCCTTGATGTTAGCGAGTGGCGTGCCGGGGGCGAGAAAAAAACGCTGGAAGGTCGGATGTCTCAACAAGACCATCGCCAAGG
This sequence comes from Nitrospira sp. ND1, assembly GCF_900170025.1. Taxonomy (NCBI): domain Bacteria; kingdom Pseudomonadati; phylum Nitrospirota; class Nitrospiria; order Nitrospirales; family Nitrospiraceae; genus Nitrospira; species Nitrospira sp. ND1. The sequence goes on from NZ_FWEX01000003.1 coordinate 43,654, forward strand.
AGATGGAAGCTGCAATCAAGACCCGTATTCTGCTTGGACAGGAGACCACAGAGCGCGCGAAGCCAGTGCTTTTCAAAGAATGGGCGCAGACCTACCTTGCTCTTGAGGAAGTGAAATCTCTCCGTTCTTTCGTCGGACGTTCTCACAGCGTCGAGACGCACCTCATCCCTTACTTTGGGGGAAAGTTACTCGCTGAAATTAAGCCGCAAGATATCGAAGCGTTCAGAGCGCAACGAAAGAAAGCCAACGGCAAATCGGCCAGTGTTCAAACCATCAACCATGATCACATAGCCCTCAAGCATTGTCTGAACGTCGCCATTCGCCGAGGTCTGCTCCAAAGCAACCCCGCTTCCAAAGTTCCTCTGCCGAACCCTCACAACGAACGGGATCGAGTGTTGACCGATGAAGAGTGGGGGAGGTTGTACCGAGGCGCGAAGAGCCATCTCAAACCGGTTCTGCTAACTGCGTATCAACTTGGACAGCGTTTCAGTGAAATCGTCGGCCTCACGTGGGACCGTGTCGATGTGAAACGCGGATTCATCACCCTCCGTTCCCTGGACACAAAGACTAAGACCGCTCGGCAGGTTCCCATGACTCCGGATGTCAAGATGACCTTACAGCGACTGGCTCGAACGCGCAGTCTTGTCACAAGGCATGTCTTCACGTATAAAGGCCGACCTCTTCAACGCGTCAGCCGTTCTTTCAAGACGGCCCTCGTTGAGGCAGGTATCAAGGATTTTCGGTTTCACGACCTGCGCCATTGTGCTTCAACGAACCTTCGTCGAGCAGGGGTGGATACGGCAACAGCGATGAAAATCGTGGGGCATAAGTCTGAGAAAATGTGGAAACGCTACAACGCGATCGAGGAGCGAGACTTGACTCATGCTGCCCAAAAGGTTCACAGATACCTCCAAGAGAACACGCCCGGAACACTAGGCGAAGGATCTGCCGAATACTCAACTCGTAAGTGATTGAAAATAAAGGTAGCGCCCGTAGCTCAGTCGGATAGAGCATCAGCCTTCTAAGCTGAGGGTCGTTGGTTCGATTCCAACCGGGCGCACCACAAAATCAACAGGTTGTGAAGCAGCTCCTCCAAGGTTACCTAGACCACTCCCGGTTTTACTCCCGGTTCGCGCTTCGACCTGACTTTCTAGACGCGAAGCAAACAAGCTGCCCTTGGCCACGGTCTCCTGCATGAAGCCGGGCGTCAGATGGCTGTACCTCGCCGTCGTTTTGATATCGCGGTGTCCTAAAAGCTGCTGCACGCCGTAGAGACTCGCGCCGGATAATACCCGTCGGGTGGCTGCCGTATGCCTCAGGGAATGCCAGCTTGCGCCGACGATTCCGGCTCGGCGTAGCGCTGGGTCAAAGTGCCATCGGACAAATGAGCGTGCGTCCAGGGGTTTCAGAGGGTCTTTCCCGGGAAATACGAAAGGGGACTTCGTGAATGAATCCCACCCGGAGAGTAGCGCACATACCCCGTCGGTCAATGGCACATAACGGCTTTTCGAACCTTTGGGCATCGGTAAGCTGAGTACTCGATTCTCCATGTCGATCTGCGACCATCGGAGATTAAACTGTTCCGATCGCCGCAACCCTGTTTCAATCGCGAATGCGACCATTTCCCAAACTCGCGGCTCCATCAAGTCGCGGAGTCGAGCAATTTCGTCGTCAGTTAGAAACCGGGTTTTGATGGCCTCTGGAAAGAATTTCACGCCGCTCATAGGGTTGCGGTCAATCTTGCCGTCATTCACCGCCAACGTGAGGACATGCCTTAGATAGGAGAAATATCTATTGATAGTCGGTGGAGCCTTGCGCCTGGTTCCGTTAGCCTTCTTCAAGTCGTAACGTGCCTTCAGTTGTGCCTGAATCCGCCGTAGGTCTTCCGTAGTGATGTCCCGCAGGGTTCGATTCCCCAGCAACAGTGACCAAAAACGGCCATGCCGTCGTGAATTAGCCACGCTTCGATTCGAACAACCCTCAAGATGGCGAGCAATCCATGCTCGTAACGTGACTTGTTTTGTTTTCTTATACTTCTCTGGGAAGTACGTTTCTTCTCGCGCTTCGGCCTTGAGTCGACCATACAGCGCTTTCGCTTGGCTCTTGTTAGTGGCACGGAACCATTTTTCCCGGCCGTTCATGGTGAGCCGTACCCACCACTTCCCTGATCCCGCCGGCTTTTCGACGATGCCTGTCAGCGGTCATCCAATAATCCCCAGGTGTGGTCATTGAATTCTCCCCACCCTCTACCAGAAGGAGGCGGGAGATGGGACTTGACGAGACGAGCGAGACGACGATCATGCGCGTCCAGGTGGACCA
>NZ_FWEX01000004.1 GCF_900170025.1 Nitrospira sp. ND1
TGCCGAGGCCCGGCACCATCGGCGTCCGGCTCAACGGCTCATCGATGCCCGGCCCGTGGGTGTACCGGGCTTGCAGCAGGTTGTTCCCATCATACTCCAGCAAAATATCTTCGCCGTCATAGACGTAACGTTGCATCTGCCCATTCGCCACCTTTTCGATGCGCCGTCCGAGTCCATCATAGCGATATGTACTCGTGAAGGCTGGGGTCGGATTCCCCGCCGCGAAGTCTTCGACCTTGATCAGGCGATTCTCCGCATCGTAGGTGTACTGGGTATAGTTCCCCGTGGCGAGCAGCGTCTTGCGCGTCAGATTCCCGTTATCATCGTATTGATAGCTGTGCGTCGCATCCGCCGTGAGCTGATTGCCCGCATTCAAGACAGCCCCGGTTGTGGTCTGATTGCCCACGGCATCGTAGGCGAAGCTCTGCGGCGTGGCGAGGAGCGGATGGCTGGCCGAGGTCAACCGATCGAGATTGTCATACCCAAACGCCTGTGCACCGCGTCGATCCGTCAGCGAGGTCCGATTCCCCACCCCGTTGTAGGCATAGGCGGCCTGATTGATCTGCGTGCTGGTGGCCGTGAGCTGGTGCAGAATGTTCGTCACCTGACTGGCAGGATCGTAGCTGTAGGTGGTCTGGGTACCATTCGACAGGGTCGTGGCGATCCGGCGCGAGAGCGCGTCATAGACATAGGTCGCCACCGGTTGTTCCTGGGTCCGGGGCGATTGAAGTTCAGCCACCGTCCAGGCCCGATCCGCCATCGTGATCTCATCGAGCTGACCCGTGAACGGATTGGTGCCGCAGCCGCCGGTGCCAATGCGGAGGCCGCCCGCCGGCAGGCTGGTCAACACCGGCGGCCCGTTGAGAAAGTTCCAAAACCCTTCCATCTGGCCGTCGCGATACAGCCGGAGTTCCGTCCCATTGCGGACCGCCCCGAGCCGATGCCACTGTCCATCGTTGACCCGCTGCGTCGTCGCCACGCCGCCGCTCACGAACGTCGTCCCCGCCCCTGCGTCCGGTCCGGCCACGGCAAAGCGGGCCGTTCCGTTCGGTTGTAGCTGGAGTTCCCAGGAGGCTGAGTTGGCCGGAGAGTACCAAGAACCAACGCTGCTTAAATCGGCCACTACTCTCCATGGATCACTAGAAGTGGAGCTCCTGTCTGTTGTTCAATGACAAGGGTCACTCCGCCGCCCTTAACAATACCTCCATGAATTGATTTAGGATGGTAGTAGACAACCCAATAATTCTTGCCTCGAAGCTTTGTGTCATAGACTTCGAATAGCTGTTGCGTTTCAATGTCTGGGCTGGTCTTCATATACCCCATGAACCTGTCCCACTGCTGGTTACCGTCGTCCACCTCTATATCGTAGCTCTCTGGATGAATCCCCATTCTTTCTAACTCAGCATTAGCCAGGAATATCGCTTTTAGCTCAACACTTCCAAACGCTTTTGTTGGGGAACCTGTAACAAGCAGGAAGAACAAGCTACAAGCAAAATATGCGATTCTAATAAAACTAGTCGGTCTGTAGCATTTTGAATGCATGAATGCTTCCCCTATTGCCTGACTGGAATAATGCCATATCCCGGTACAAACTTGAGTACCTTTCGACAACCCGGATTCAGATCCTCGCTTCCCCCTCCAAGGTAGTTGGTGAACTCTCGTTGCTCACGCCACCCTCTAGGACCGGCATAGTCATCCGGATCCGTGAACCTTAATGATCCAAAATATGAATTATGAGTGTGATATAGAGCAGTTACAGACTCATCCCTTGGAGCAGTTATTTCTACAGACCCCGGACTGTTCGAGGTCTTAGGATCCGATGCTACGTATTTTAATCCCTGGTTGGTAGGCACTCTCCTGACATACCCTCCCCACTCATTCCGCCTCGCAGACTTCGGTTTAGCACAGATACAATCTATTGCATCTAGAACTGCCTCCCGCTCGCTGTCAAAAGGATCCCCAGGTTTTAGTCCCCGTGGGTCGTTGAACCTGGCCGGAGCGTTTCGCACATAACGGTAAAAGTTACTGTCTCCAGAACCAAATCCAATCGGATCTTTCTGCAGAAACCTTCCTGTCAAGGCATCGTAATACCGCGCCCGGTAGTAGTAGAGCCCTGACTCTGAATCGAACTCTCGGCCCGTATACGTATACGGCTGCTCCACCGTGCCCGGTGACTCCAGGATATTCCCATACGCATCGTACGCATAGGCCTTGGCCACGGCGCCGTTGATATCGGTGAGTTCCGTCACCGTGCCGAGGCCATCCTGATGATAGTACAGTGTGCCGTCCGCCACTGGCGTGGTTGTGGGCACCGTCGCCGAGGCCACGACGAGCGGCGTGCCCAGCGGCGTCGTCGAGGCAAACGTCGCACGGGCAGGAAACAGCAGGCGGCTTTCGAGCACCTGGTTTGTCGCGTGGTCGCGCGTCACCAGATAGAGCGGGGCATTACCGCCGATGCCCCCCGTATCGATCAGGTCCACTGCGAGCGTCCCGGTGGCCGCGGCGGCCGTGACATCGATCGGCGCGATCGGCTGTTCGAGGCCGGTTGAGTCGATCGGCTGGCCGATCGCCGGCGCCGGCATCCCGGAGACAAACACGAAGCCCACCGATACCTGGCCATTCACCTTGATCCCATCATCCACCACCGGCCCGCGTAGGCCATCCGGGGTGGAAGCCAGCACCGCCGTCTGACCGCTGCCGAGGCCCGGCACCATCGGCGTCCGGCTCAACGGCTCATCGATGCCCGGCCCGTGGGTGTACCGGGCTTGCAGCAGGTTGTTCCCATCATACTCCAGCAAAATATCTTCGCCGTCATAGACGTANNNNCCGAGGCCCGGCACCATCGGCGTCCGGCTCAACGGCTCATCGATGCCCGGCCCGTGGGTGTACCGGGCTTGCAGCAGGTTGTTCCCATCATACTCCAGCAAAATATCTTCGCCGTCATAGACGTACCGCGTGGTCTGCCCGTTGGCCACCTTCTCGATCCGACGGCCCAAACCATCGTACCGGTAGATGGACGTGGCGGCGGGGGTACTTGCGCCAGCCGAAAATTCCTCAACCTTGGTCAATCGGTTTTCCGCATCATACGTGTACTGGGCAGAGTTCCCGGTCGCCAGCAACGTCTTGCGGGTCAAATTCCCGTTGTCGTCATATTGGTAGGTATGGTTCGTATCCGCCGTGAGTTGATTCCCCGGGTTCACGAGGCTCCCGCCGGTGGTCCGATTCCCCACCGCGTCATAGGCGAAGGCTTGCGGATCGAGTAACAAGGGATGACTCGCACTGGTGAGTCGGTCTAGTTGGTCATACCCGAACGTCTGTGGCCCTCTGCGGTCTGTCAGACTGGTCCGATTGCCCACGCCGTTATAGACATAGTCAGCCTTGTTGATTTGGCTGCTGGTCGCGGTCAGCTGATGCAAGATGCTGGTGAGCTGCGGAGCGGGATCGTATGATAAGCCCACTTTGGATCTCATGGTCGTAGGTCAGTAGGACTTGTTAGGAGCGAGAAATTTGTCGCAGCAAAAAAGAGAGCGAGTGAGGCTGATCCATATAGAGAAGCCGACCNNTGAACGTATAGGGCTGCTCCAGCGTGCCCGGCGATTCGAGAATGTTCCCGTAGGAGTCATATGAATACGACTTCGCAGTTGCACCAGCAGCATCGGAGAGATCTGTCACGGAACCCAGCCCATCTTGATGATAGAAGAACGTGCTGGCACCCTTCGTGACCGCAATCGGTTCGTCAATGCCGGGCCCGTGGGTGTACCGGGCTTGCAGCAGGTTGTTCCCATCATACTCCAGCAAAATATCCTCGCCGTCGTAGATGTAGCGCTTCGTCTGGCCGTTGGCGACCTTCTCAATCCGACGGCCCAAGCCATCGTACCGATAGTTGGACGTGAATGCCGGCGTCGGATTGCCGGCCACGAAGTCTTCGACTTTCACCAGTCGGTTTTCTGCATCGTACGTGTACTGCGTGTAGTTCCCTGTCGCGAGCAGCGTCTTCCGAGTGAGATTCCCGTTGTCGTCATATTGATACGCATGTGTCGTATCCGCCGTGAGCTGGTTCCCCGCGTTGACGGTGCTGTTGTTCGTCGTGCGATTGCCCACCGGATCGTATGCAAAGCTCTGCGGCGTCGCTAACATGGGATGGGAGGCGCTCGTCAAGCGATCGAGGTTGTCGTAGCCGAACGTCTGACTTCCCCTCCGGTCCGTCAGACTCGTGCGATTCCCCACCCCGTTGTAGAGATAGTCGGCTTTGTTAATCTGCGTGCTGCTGGCCGTGAGTTGATGCAGGATGTTGGTGACCTGCGACGCCGGATCATAGCTGTAGGTCGTCTGCGTCCCATTCGACAGGGTCGTGGCGATCCGGCGCGAGAGCGCGTCATAGACATAACTTGCCACGGGCTGCTCTTGCGTCCGGGGCGCTTGGAGCTCGGCCA
>NZ_FWEX01000005.1:673773-931833 GCF_900170025.1 Nitrospira sp. ND1
GGGCTCCGGAAATTCGGACAGTGTGCTAAGTGGTAGCCTGGCTTCACCGAGGCCCCCGCGAGGTGGCGACACAAAGGAGCGAGGCGATGAAGAGAACGAGACGGAATCACGGGGCCACGTTTAAGGCGCAGGTGGCCTTGGCGGCGGTCAAAGGCGACAAAACCCTGGCCGACTTAGCGGAGCAGTTTCAGGTTCACCCCACCCAGATCACCGAATGGAAGCAGCAATTGCTGGCGCGGGCGGCGGACGTGTTTGGCGGAGCGAACCCGCCAGCAGAGACGCCCGATCTCAAGACCCTGCACGCCAAGATCGGCCAGCTGGCCCTGGAGAATGATTTTTTAGCCGGGGCGCTCACCAAGGCGGGCTTGCGGAGCGCAAAGCCATGATCGATCGAACCCATCCCCTCCCGGTTGTGCGGCAATGCCAGCTGCTGAAGCTGGCCCGCTCGACCGCGTACTACCAGCCGATGCCGGTTTCAGAGACGACGCTGGCGCTGATGCGTCGGATTGACGAGCTGCATCTCCAGTATCCCTTTGCCGGTGCGCGCATGCTGCGCGATCTCTTGCGACGCGAGGGCCGCGCCATTGGCCGACGCCAGGTGGCCACTCTGATGCGCCGCATGGGCATTGAGGCCCTGTATCGCAAACCGTCGCTCAGCCGGCGGCATCCAGCCCATCAGATTTACCCCTATCTCTTGCGGGATCTCACCATCTCGCGTCCGAATCAGGCCTGGGCGGCGGATATCACCTATATTCCCATGCGTCGTGGCTTCCTGTATCTCTTTGCGGTGCTGGACTGGGCGAGTCGTCGGGTCTTGGCGTGGCGGCTGTCCAATACGTTGACGACGGACTTCTGTCTCGAGGCCGTACAGGAGGCGATTACGCAGTATGGCTGCCCCGAGATCTTCAACACCGATCAAGGGTGCCAATTCACGAGCCAGGAGTTCACGGGGCTGCTGACCCACCACGGCATTCAGATCAGCATGGACGGGAAAGGGTGCTGGCGGGACAACGTGTTCGTGGAACGACTCTGGAAGAGCATTAAATACGAAGAGGTCTATCTACACGCGTACGACACCGTCGAGGCCGCGCATCAGGGGGTGGCGCGCTATCTGACGTTCTATAATCAGACCCGGCCGCATCAGGCCCTTGACGGTCAGACACCAGACCAGGTGTACTATGACCATCTGACGACACGGCAGACCGCCGCGTAGTCAACAATCCGCCAGGCGCCACTTAAGAATGGGCCGACACTGTCCAACCAACCGGAGCCACCTCTTACTGCCTGAAGGGCTACGACGATGAGTCCGAGTACCCTGAGGCCAGCGGCTGCTCGTTCACGAGATATTTCTTTCCCTCAGGATTTGAGGCGGGATGGCGTTTGGCCGGGGAAGCAAAGGTTCTCTGGGAGGCTTTCCAGCACGTGCGGGCGGAGGCCAAACTGCCCGGTAAAACTGAAATCCCGATGCAGTACTTTTCAAGAACTGTGGAATTTGCTCTCAGGGACTACAGGTCGATTGACGGCGGCCCACCGACAATTTCGTTGAATCAGTGGAAAGAAGCCATCGAACGTTCTGGATACCGTGATGCGGGGCGATACTTATGAACCAAGTGAACACAGTGAATTGTCAGACGATGCCGCGCGCAAGATATACTTGGGATGCCAGCCAATGCTTTCCGTTTGAGTCCACATGGTCAATCCTTCAGAAGTTCATGGGGCTTAATGCATGCGGGGCTCGAGATATTCAGCGCGAATTTGGTATTGCGTCGAAAAGACAACATCCTCAAAACTGGTCGGATCGGGATCGGAACTTACATGGCTGGGGCGCTCTAAATCCGGAGATCGTACAGCTTTCACTGAACTTAACAGACCTCCAAATGAGGACGGCGCGCACCGTTGACTATGTTCGCCCGGACGAAGCGAAAGTGTTAGCCAGTCGATCCCTTCGTATCTGTCCGAAATGTATCAGGGGAGGATTTCATACGCCTCTCCATCAGTTGGTATTCATTCCCCAATGCCCTCTGCACAAGGAGCCGCTCCTGAACGTCTGTGTTGACTGCGGTAGGCCAACTCCTCTTTACTATTTGTCGAGGCAGTCGTTTTGTACTCCGTATGGTTGCGCAGAATGCGGAGCGGTCTGGTGGCAACGTAGCCGTGTCGGACAGATGACAGAAGGGGAACAAGAAGAGCGTGTTCGCATCATGTCTGAGATCGGGGAGTGGCTGACTAAACGGAGGGAGGACCAAACGATTGAGGCTCAGATCTCAAAATTAGCTCGATTTATACCGGACGAGAATGAATTTCAGGCCTATGTTCGACGTCTGCCGGAAAGGTGGGCGGACGTCTTAGGAGTGAGCGCTCCGCAACAAATCGCAGAGTTACGAGAGGCAGACTTACATGTCACGGTGGAGTATATGACGCGTAGCGTCGATGGACCAGGTTCATCCAGATCTTTAGACAATAGGAAATTTTTCGATGTGTATCGCGCGATTCGCCGTTCACTTACAAGGCGAGTTCACAAAGATCATCAAAAGTGTTTTGAGAAAATGGGGCGTGGCCTTTGGTTCCCGGTCACAGCCAGAGAATTGCCCGTGCGGCAATTCTGCCAAGAGGCATACGCGTTGCTTCTCTGGAGAATGTTTTGGGAAAACATCGATGTTCCGCAAAAATTCTTTTCGCGGCAGTTATTGCTCATCCATCGCGAGATAGATTTTGTATCCGACCGAATACTATCAGGCATCTCTCAAGAGGCTGCCATTCGAATATTCGGGCTGGAATGTCTGAGAACGTATCGGCGATGCCAGGAGCTCGGGAGCTTGATGCGGCAAAAGGAGCATATCGCTTTTCCCTTGTATCGCCTGAATAAGGATCGAGCTGGCGAATGGGTTGTGAAGGTCCCTAAAATGGGAAACAGGCAGAGGCTTCATTGGTGGTGGCCAAGGCGATGGGAAAAGGCTCTTTCGATTCAAGACCACGAATCAAAACGGGCTGCTTAGGATGACATTCTAAAAAGGCGTTTGGACTTGAAGAATATACCGTAAGGGAGAGCATCGGCTTAGTGCCAGAGATTCGCCCGCATCTGCCCCAGTTTCCGGCCCTTCTATATATTTGGCCTGGAAGACACCATCCTTGTATGGCAAAGCTAATTCTTGCCGTTCGTCGAAAAATCATCCAATTGACTGAGTTGGGGTATCAGCCTACACTCGGCTGCTATAGCAAGCGGCGCGGGAATGAACATTTTTGTGCCCAGTGCCCAAATACGGCTGACATCATTTTACTTCCAAAGTGTAATAAGATTTAGTAGTTCGGACATGTGGAGTGGGACGGAATCTCGAATCGGACAAGCAAGTTGACATAATATATCTTATCGGACATTTATCCGATGCTGTCTTTTGAGCTGTTGGCTCGCGTCCGCAAAGAACTGTTCCTCACCGGCAGCGCACTCTACGAGACGATTGTCGCCATCGCGGAACGCGTCAACCGCAAGGTCCATGTCCTGCGCCTCCATGGTCAGGCCACGACGATTCTGAACCAGATTCACGCCATTCATCGACAGGTCGGTCGCCGCATCGCAGAGTTGGGAACCAAACCCTCCGGCGCCATACCGGCGGTCGCTCCCGGCACGCTCCCGTCGCTGGAAAATACCATCCGCACAGCCTCCGACCGCATCAAGGGGCAACAGGCCGCCTTGCAACAGATCGAACGGCATATCCGTGACCTCAAGATCGAATTGGCCCACGAGGACCTGCTCACCATGCAACGCGAACTGGGTCTGCGTGACGCGGCCATCGAACGCGTGCTCGTCGCCCGTGGCGCACCGGTCATCGGCCATCCGATCGGTGAATTCGACCTGCCGTCGACGACCCACATCGTGGCGGTCTTTCGAGGCCCATTCCTGCTCCCGCTCTCCGATTCCATGACGCTCCGGCCCGACGACATTGTGATTCTTGTCGGCCTTCGCCACGACTTGGCTCACTGGCTTCCGCATTTCCAACGACCGGCTGCATCGAAATCGGCCTAAGCCTCCTCGCTTCCGTTGCCGCCCGAGAATCTGTTATTCTGAAACCGAACCAGGTTCGTGAGATTCGGCCTCCGGAGCTTGCCCAGCATGAAGACACAGACTTCCTTCGCGACCGCACTCATTCTCGCTCTCGGTTTCTCCGGGTGGCTGACAGGCACCTCAGCGATCACACTGGCCGCTACCGACATCGCATCACCCCCTCGGAAAGAGTCGCCTGGGCTGCGCATGCTCGAAGAACTCCAAACCGTGATCACGGACTTGGCCGAGGAGGCTAAACCGTCGGTCGTGAGCATTTTCCCGATTCAGACCCTGGGCAAGTCGCGCGACGGATCCGGCGAGCGGGTTCCGAACTCCACAGGTTCCGGCTCAGGCGTCATCGTCGATCCAAACGGTCACATTATTACGAATAACCATGTGGTGGGTGATGCCACGGAAGTTGAGGTTCGCCTCTCCGACAAGACCAAACTGTTCGCACAAGTCGTCGGCAAGGATCCGGACACCGACCTGGCTGTTCTGAAAGTCACGACCGACCACCCCCTCCCCGCCGCCCGGTTCGGTGACTCCACCGGAGTGAAGGTCGGTCAGTGGGTGCTGGCGGTCGGAAACCCCTTCGGTCTGGATCGAACGGTGACGCTCGGGGTGGTCAGCGGCATCGGGCGGGAAAACATCAATCTCTCACGGTACGAGAACTTCATCCAGACCGACGCCTCCATCAATCCAGGGAACTCCGGCGGACCGCTCTTCAATCTGCGGGGAGATGTCATCGGCATCAACACGGCCATCATCAATTTTGCCCAGGGGATCGGATTTGCGATTCCCTCCAACATGGCCAAGCAGGTGATGAACCAGCTCATCTCGAAGGGAAAGGTCGTGCGGGCCTGGCTGGGCGTCGGGCTGCAACCGCTGACACCGGATCTGGCCAACAAATTCGGCGTGGATGAAAACGAAGGGGTCCTGGTGAACGAAGTATTCGAACGGGACCCGGCCGCTCTGGCCGGCATCAAGCCGGGCGATGTCATCACCAAAGTCGATGGCGCGCTCGTCGATACCCCGAACAAACTCTCCCGCCTGGTCGCCGCGTTAGACCCCGGTTCCACGACGCATGTTGAAGTCGTGCGGGACGGCAAACGCCTCACGCTGAACGTGGCCCTGAGCGAACGCCGTGATGCGGTGGTTACGGCCTCTCTTCCTCAGAGCAGGACGGACTTGAAGCTGGGAATCGACGTACAAGACCTGACTGCGGGTCTGGCGGAGAAGTTTCGACTGAACGAGAGCAGAGGCGTTCTGATCTCGAAAGTAGAAGCAGGAAGTCTGGCCCAGGCCGAAGGGTTGCGGGAAGGCGATCTGGTCAAGGAAGTCAACCGCGTCGACACAGGCACAGTCGGAGAATTCACGGTGGCCGTCTCCAAGGTCAAACGCGGCGACACGATTCTCTTGCGCGTCCTGCGCGAAGGGCGGGCATTCTACGTCGTCCTGAAGCCCGCCGATCGGTAAGAGGGATAGCCCGCCAATCCTTCCTTCTGGCGGATCCCGCCGGTCAATGCGCCACGGCCCCGTGGCGCTCCATCTTGTGTTCCTCAATGATGCGGCCGGCCAACTCGCGCGGCACTTCCTCGTATTGAGCATATTCCATTGCGTAGCTCCCCTGTCCTCCCGTCATTGAATTTAGTGACGCCGCATAGCTGAGCATCTCGGCCTGTGGCACCAGGGCCTTGACGATTTCAATGTGGCCGTTCGCCTCGACCATGACGATCCGGCCTCGCCTCGCATTCAGGTCGCCAAGGACCGTCCCCACACATTCGGCCGGTACCTCGACTTCAACCGTCATCAGCGGCTCAAGCAAGATCGGGTGGGCCGCTTCCAGCGCTTTTTTCACTCCCATCGACCCGGCGATTTTGAAGGCCAACTCGGATGAATCCACCACATGGTAGGAGCCATCGTAGACGGTCACCCGCACATCGACGGCAGGATACCCGGCAAGCGGCCCTTCATGCAGCGCCTCCACGACACCCTTTTCGACCGCCGGCACGAAGTTGCGCGGAATGGCGCCGCCGACGATTTTATTCTCAAACTCGAAGCCCTGGCCGCGCGGCAACGGACCGACTTCCAACCAGCAATCACCATATTGGCCATGGCCGCCGGTCTGCTTCTTATACTTCCCCTGTGCCTGGGCCACGCTACGAATCGTTTCCCGATACGGAATTTTCGGCGCGTGCACAATCACGTCCGCGCCGTATTTACGATGCAGTTTTTCCAACGCCACATCGATGTGTAATTGGCCCATGCCGCTCAGGACCATCTCCTTCGTCTCGATATGACGCACGAACTCCAGGCTCGGATCTTCCTCGATCACCTTATGCAGCCCCAGGCTCACCTTCTCGATATCTGTCTTCGATTTCGGCTCGATCGCAAACGACACCACCGGCCTGGGAAATGGAATCCCGGGATATCGGATCGGCGCATGCTCGTCACAGAGCGTATCTCCCGTCACCGTATCCTTCAGCTTGCCGATCGCCACGATTTCTCCGGCCGTCGCACGCGTGATCGGCGTATATTTTTTGCCGAAAATGGAGAACAGATGCCCGCCTCGCTCCCTGACCTGCCGCGTGGAATTATACATTGCGGTATCCGCTTCCAGCGTTCCCGAATAGACGCGCACGTAAGAAAGACGGCCGATGAATGGATCGATGAGGGTCTTGAAGACGACGGCGGAGAATGGATCGGTCGGCAGCGGGTGCCTGTTTATCGGTCCCCCGTCTTCCATCGACCCTGTGCCCTGCAGCGGTGCAACCCGGGCGCGACTGACTGGTGAGGGCAACAGATCGACGAGAGTGTGCAGGAGCGAGTGCACACCGATGTGTCGCAAGGCGGATCCTCCGACGATGGGCACCAGCGACCCGCGTTGAACTCCGGCCTGCAGTCCCTCCAGCAACGCCTCCTCCGTCAATGCGCCGTCGGTCAAATACCGTTCGAGCAGCGCCTCGTCTCCCTCGGCTACGAGTTCCATGACGCGACGCCTGGCTTGATCAACCCGGTCACGCCACTCAGGCGGCACCGGCCCCTGCTGCGATTTCGGACGGTCCGGCTGCGACGTCACCACATGATTCTGCAACACATCCACGACGTCGCCCAATTGCGCACCGCTGCCCATCGGCAGGATCAGGGGAACGGCAGTCATCTCCAATTCCTTGGTCAGATCCTCCACCGTGTTGTCGAATACCGTGCCGTCCTTGTCCAGATCATTGACGAACACGACACAGGGTACCCCGGAGTCACGGACCATCGACCAGATCCTCTGCAGGGCGCTGCGCACGCCCGATGCCGCACTCACGACCAATACCACACCGTCTGCCGCACGCAATGCCGATCGCGTCTCACCGATGAAGCTGGGCGAGCCCGGGGTATCCAGAAGCGTGAGCACTCGATCCTGATAAGAGCAACGAAGGACGGTGGTGTTGAGTGAGGTTCGGCGATGGATTTCTTCCGGCTCAAAATCCGACACCGTGGTTCCGGCGAAGATGGAGCCGGGAGCGGAGAGACTGCCCGCGCAATACGCCAGCGCTTCGACTAACGAGGTTTTGCCCGATCCCGCATGCGATACCACAGCCACATTCCTGATGGATTCGGTGAGGGGAACGTTCATGATGACCTCCTCCGATGAGTCGGCGGCCGCTGTGGGCCTGGTTAGAGAGACACGTGCAGGTGATGCCATCCTTTCTCAAAACATTCGATCGAATTCTGCCGGGAAAGGAGCGAGCGCGATCTGTCGCCGCAGTTCATACCCTCGCGCCTTCCCCATTCAACCACCCCTGGTCGGCAAAACTGACATAGCGACCGTCCCCCACGATGAGGTGATCCAGGACCTGAATTCCCAGGAGAGAACCGGCAGACACCAGCCGGGCCGTCAACACCCGGTCTTCCTGGCTTGGCGTGGGGTCCCCGCTGGGATGATTGTGGAGGAAAATGACTCCGGCGGCAGACGCACGCATGGCGGGAATAAAGACTTCCCTTGGATGCACGATGCTCAACGTCAGACTGCCTTCAGAAATCGTCACGTCGCGAATGACTTGGTTCTTGGCGTCCAGCAGCACCACCGCGAAAATCTCGTGCCGCAAGTCCCGCAACCGTGCGTGGTAATGCTTAAACAGGTCGGCGCTCGAGCTGATGCGCGTCCCGGTCGTCAACGGCGCAGACACCGCGCGTTTCCCGACTTCTACCGCCGCCTTCAACTGCGCAGCCTTGGCAGGGCCCACTCCGGGAATGGCGCAGAGCTCCTCGGCGCTGCAATGCAGCAGGCCGAAGATACCTCCGACACGATCGAGTACTTCCATCCCGACTTTGACGGCGGAGGCTTCCTGCCGCCCCACGCGCAACAGAATGGCCAACAATTGAGCGTCGGAGAGGCTTTCGGCACCCTCACGGAGCAAACGTTCGCGCGGACGTTCAGTCTCGGGCCACTTTCCAATCCCGCGCCCTGTTTTTTGGGGTGTCATTGCCTACTTCCTACGACAAAAAAATGTCGGCTTGCACCTTTTTGTGCCGGAGACTTGACGCCTGACGCATCTCATGTATGGCGGTTGGCATACATAAATAGTTGAAAAACATAGACTTGACATTTTGGTGCAGCTCTTGCTTGAGAGGTGACACAGCTGTAAACGTCACCACCCAGGAGGAGCAAATGGAATGTCCGAAGTGCAAAGGCATGATGATGTTGGAACGGTTCTCAGACTTCTTCCTCATTTTCTACGCCTGGAAGTGCATTAACTGTGGAGCCATCATCGATCGGACGATTTCGGCGAATCGAAGAAAGAGCCTCGCCGCTCGCGAAGCTCAGCCCGTCGCGACCCGCTAGTCCGGCGCGTTCGCTGCTCTGTTCTCTGTGTGATGTGGTGGTGTGACGACCTTTGAATTTCGGCCACCTCCTCAGCCCGCGTGAACCGAGACTTGGTGTCGCCCGATTATAGCGAGCCGCTTCCTACGCGTCAAAGCACGCCCACTCCTCGTCGACGTCTGCAGCGCTCCCCGCCCCGCGGCGGGGAGAAGACCTTTTCGACGCTTCCATCTCCGTGATCACACCTCGTCACCTTGACCCCTTCAAAAACGCTGTGTTAGAGTCTCTCACTTCTTAGCCAGAGACGAATGGCTCTCACCCGAATACGATCATGCGCGTCATCGCAGGGCTTCATCGGGGCCGACGGTTGCTTGGTCCCAGAGGACAGGCGATTCGACCGACGTCCGACCGAGTGAAAGAGGCCCTCTTTTCGATCCTTGGCGAACGGACCACGGGAGCTCGTGTGCTCGACCTCTATGCCGGAACCGGCTCAATCGGAATTGAAGCGCTGAGCCGCGGCGCGGCACATGCGACCTTTGTGGAAGCTGATCGTCAGGCCCTGCGCCTAGTCAACTCGAACCTTGAGCAATGCGGCTTGCAACAATCCGCCAATGTCTGCGCCTGCCAGGTCAGCCAGTTTTTCCGTCGGGCAACCCAGTGGTCGGGCCCCTACGACATTGTGTTCTGCGATCCGCCCTACCAATTGACCCCGGAGCTCATCGCAATGGCGCAGGAATGGAATGCCGGATGGCTGGCCGACGATGCCGTGGTGATCATCGAGCACGGAAAGAAAGCGGAGATCCCGCAGACCCTGGGCCTGCTCTCGCAGGTCAAACGGTACGACTACGGCGACACCGCGCTCACACGATTTCACGTCACAGCGAAAGAAGCCCAACCCCGATGAAGACCGCCGTCTATCCCGGCACATTCGACCCGATCACGCATGGACACAGCGATATCATCCGACGCGGATTTCGGATGTTCGAGAAGGTGATTGTGGCGATCGCGCCCAACCCGGGCAAACACCCGTTCTTCAGCGTGAAGGAACGACTGGAGATGGTGGGACTGGTGACCAAAGATCTGCCGAACCTGGAAGTCACCACCTTCGAAGGGCTGCTGGTGGATTTTGTGCGGGAATGCGGTGCCCATGCTATTCTGCGCGGCCTACGGGCAATTTCCGATTTCGAGCATGAGTTTCAGATGGCGCTCATCAATCGCAAGCTGGCGGAAACCGTCGAAACGGTCTTCCTGATGCCCAGTGAGGAATATTCCTATTTGTCTTCCACCATCATTAAGGATGTCGCCAGCCACGGCGGATCGCTCCAGGACTTTGTGCATCCCGAAGTGGCTCGGAGGCTCCAAGAACGAATTCGGAGTTTCAAAGGATGAAACTTGCAGCCCGTGTCGGACGAATTGTCCCCTCCCCGACCCTCAGTATTACCGCCACCGCCAAGTCGATGGCGGCACAAGGGATCGATGTCATCGATTTCGCGTCCGGAGAACCGGACTTCGATACCCCCGAACCGGTGAAGGCCGCGGCAGAAGCAGCCATTCGCGCGGGCTTCACGAAGTATACGCCGTCGTCGGGGATCGACGAATTGCGCGTGGCGATTGCGGATAAATTGAAGGAGGAGCAAGGCCTCCAGTACGACAAGTCCCAGATCCTCGTCTCCTGCGGCGCCAAACATTCACTCTACAACCTGGCGGAGGCCCTGCTTGAAGCGGGCGATGAACTGATTATCCCGGTTCCCTTCTGGGTCTCCTATCAGGACCAGACCCTGCTCAACGACGCCACGCCCGTCCTGCTCCAGACGCGGGAAGAAGACGGGTATACGATCAGCCAGGAAGCGCTGGAAGCCGTCATCACGCCACGAACCAAAGCCATCATCGTCAACAGTCCCTGTAACCCGACCGGCGCCACCTACGACCGGACAACCCTCGAAGGTATTGCGGCCGCAGCCCTGCGCCACGACCTGGTGATCATCTCGGACGAGATCTACGAGAAAGTGCTCTACGATGGCACCCAGCACATCAGCATCGCGACCTTAAGCCCGGAAGTGGCGGCTCGAACCGTCGTCATCAACGGAGTCTCGAAAGCCTACGCCATGACCGGCTGGCGCATCGGGTACGCTGCGGGACCAAAGCCGCTGCTGACGGCCATGGCCAATATTCAAAGCCAGAGCACCTCGAACCCCTGTTCGATTTCACAGAAAGCTGCGGTGGCCGCGCTTCGCCTCGGGAATCCCTTTACCAAAACCATGGTGACGGAATTTGACCGGCGCCGACGCGTCATGGTCGACCGTCTCAACAAGATGCCCGGCGTGACCTGCTGCATGCCCACGGGGGCGTTTTATGCGTTCCCGAATGTAAGCGGCTTGTTGGGCAAGCGCTGGAAGGATCAGCCCATCGGCTCCGCGGCGAACCTGGCGACCTATCTACTCAACGAGGCCCAGGTGGCGGTGGTGCCCGGCGAACCGTTTGGAAGCGACATTCACATTCGGCTGTCCTATGCGACCGCCATGGAAGCGATCGAGCGAGGACTGACCCGTATCGATGCGGCGCTTCGCCGGTTGTCCTAAGCTCAGAGGACCTGAATACCTCGTAGCACTTGATTTTGGCTCAATCAAAGCTACTACAAGATGGCGCCGCGGATCCCGGCAAATCGAGCATCAGGACAGCGCGCGACGCTAGCTGACCAGAGGAGGAATGACCCGTGCCCATATATGAATATCAATGTACGAGCTGTGCCCACCGCTTCGAGGTGAAGCAAAGCATCAAGGACGAGCCCATTAAGGAATGTGTGCGTTGCGGAAAAGAAGTGACGAAGCTGATCTCTTCCCCTGCCATCATGTTCAAAGGCAGCGGGTGGTATATCACCGACTATTCGGACAAGATGAAACCCGGCTCGGGAAGCGATACCTCCGAGAAACCGGCGGCGTCCAGCACGGATAAGACAAAGGCACCGGCTTCCTCTGAAGGCGGAGGCACGAGTTCTACGACAACGCCTGCTCCTGCCCCTGCGGCAGCTCCGAGCTCGACGACATCGACGAGTACAAGTACATCCACATCCGGCACGAGCACATCAGGCTCAAGCTCCTCATCGTCCTCAAGCACCTAGCAGGTTCTTGACAGATGGTTGCCCCCCTGCGCGCTTCAGCACCGGCGACAGTCAAGCATTCCCTGCACATCCTCCTCAGGCCGTTCAAACTCGCTGCCCAATGGAGCCGCAGCGAAGCCTGCGGCGCGACGATAGAGGAGCCCCAGGTCGCTGGACGCCGGCGAGACGGTACGCTGACAGTGTTCTAGCCCGACGCGTCCCCCTGCAGTACGTGGAGGCCCTGAACCAGGCGGGACCGCCGTTGACGGAATTTTTCAACGGTGTACCAGTCCCGGAAGCAGAAGGGACGGACACCACCGGCAACAGAAGCGACGGGTGTTTACCTCACCGGGGCAGGTTTTATTTTCTTGGTGCTGTGGGACCTGACCGAGGACTTCGCGGCGGGCTTGTGCGTCGGCTTGACGGACTTCTTCACGGCTGATTTTGCGACCGGCTTGGCCGCACTGCTCTTCGTGGCTTTCACCGCGCGTTCTCTTGCGGCGGCGATCGTGTGCTCCAGGTTCGCGATCATCGCGGACTTTTCTTTATTCACCCGCGTCAAATCTTCCACCCGAATCTGCAGTTCCTCTTTCGCCTTGTTCGCGGCGTTGAGCTGATTCTGCAGCAGCGCCTTATCTGCGGCCGCCTGTTGGGATTCCGAGTGCAACTGTTCGATCTGAGCCTGGAGAGCCGGCGGCCAGAAATCGCACCCCGACAGCAGAAGCATCGCACCGACCCCGAGCGTAGACAGTCCCATCACCGCGCGACGTGAACGAATGAGCATAAGTGATCCTCCCATGAGGGTGAATTATACCGACAACCGAGAATCAAATCATGATGAAAGTTCGTAACCCTGCCGTGCAAGCGCCGCGCGGATCAGGTCCGTGGAGAGGGCCCCGGCTCGAAGCAGGTGCGGGCGGTCGCGCGCATCCACCATGGTAGAAGGGAGACCTCCCGGCGTGTGCCCGCCATCCAAAATGAGATCCACCCCTGCCCCCAACGCGCGCTGCACTGCCACGGCGTTGTCGAGCGGTGGTTCCGAGGAGCGATTGGCACTGGTCCCGGTCAGGGGGCCGGTGTGCCGCAACAAATGCTGGAGCTGAAGCAAGGGAGCCTGCCGCACCCCGATCGTTCCGGTCCCCGCCGTCAACAGCGCCGGCAAGTCAGGCGCCGCAGGAAACACGATGGTCAGAGGCCCGGGCCAGAACTGTTCCATCAGGAGGGCTGCGGCGGGAGGAGTCGCCTGGACCAACTGAGGCAATTGGTCCAGGCTTCCGATAAGCACGAGAATCGGCTTATCGGATGGCCGCCCTTTCAACTCGATGAGACGCCGGAGCGCCGTCTCATCCGTCGGACGGACCGCCAAACCGTAGTACGTTTCGGTGGGCAGCGCGAGAACGCCATGCGCATCCAACACCTGTCGGACATCAGGCAGAACGCGATCGCAGGTTGTGTCGGTAAAGGGAAGGATCAGAGCCATGGAATAATGGCCGAAAACTGCTCGGATCAGATCTTGTGCGGCAAGGCCCGATGCGCGATATCGGTTCGATAATGGCGCCCTTCAAACAAAATCGAAGGCACCGCTTGATACACCTGCGCCCGCGCATCGAGCAAAGACGGCCCCCAGGCGGTGACCGCCAGAACTCGTCCTCCCGCAGTCACCACGCGCCCCGACTCCCGTTTCGTACCGGCGTGGAACACCGCGACGCGCGATTCACCGAATGGAGTAGGCAGCCCCTGAATGGGAAGGCCGGTCGGATAGGAACCGGGATAACCCGGCGACGTCATCACGACGCACACGGCCGTATCCGGATGCCATTCCACCGTCAATTCATCTAGACGGTGCTCGACCACCGCCTCCATCACCTCGACCAGATCGGTTTTCAAGAGCGGCAGCACGACTTCAGTTTCAGGATCTCCCATACGCGCGTTGAACTCCAGCACATAGGGGGTCCCCTTCACGACCATGAGGCCCGCGTAGAGCACACCTTGAAAGGGGCAACCCAGACGGGCCAGCGCATCCACCGTCGGCTGCAGCACCTGACGCGTCACCTGTTCACGCAGCGCAGCCGTGGCAATCGGCGCCGGAGCATAGGCGCCCATGCCGCCGGTATTGGGTCCGCTGTCGCCGTCTCCCACTCGTTTGTGGTCCTGAGCCGGCACCATAGGGACCACGGTCTTCCCGTCGGTGAAGGCCATGAGCGTCAGCTCTTCGCCGTCCAGAAACTCTTCGATCAGCACGCGATGTCCGGCCTGACCGAACAGGGATTTTTCCATGGCATCGCGGACGGCCTGCTTGGCTTCCTCGCGTGTCGTAGCCACGACCACCCCTTTGCCCTGCGCGAGACCGTCGGCCTTGACCACAATCGGAACCGGCTGCTCGTCCAGATAGGCCAGCGCCTGGTCCATGCGTTCGAAGCTGCGCGCGGCAGCGGTCGGGATTCGATTGGCGGCCATGATGTCTTTGGAGAAGCTCTTGCTGGATTCCAGGCGAGCGGCGGCCTTGGTCGGTCCGAAGATTTTTAGTCGCGCCTTGCGAAACTCATCCGCGATGCCCAACGCCAACGGCGCTTCCGGGCCGACTACAGTGAGATCGATCTGCTCCTTGAGCGCAAACGCCTTGAGACCCTCGATATCATCGGCCTTGATCGGGACACAGGTGGCGAGACCTTCGATGCCGGCATTCCCCGGCGCACAGAATATCTGCGGTTTCCGCGGACTTTGGGCGATCTTCCACACCATGGCATGTTCCCGCCCGCCACCACCGACAACAAGAATCTTCACATCTCAACCTTTACTTTAAATAAAAACGAAGCAGCATCTTGTAAGTGGCAGGCTCGTCAGAATTGCCGACGTCGAGACGTTTTCCTGCTCGTCCAGATAAGCGAAAGAAGACACATCCCCTGAGGGCGTTCAAACGGGATGGCCAACAAGGCCGCAGGCAAGAAAAAACCGGAGGCGTAGCCTCAGGGCTACGTTGAGGATTTTTTCTCGCCGAGAACGAAGTTGGAGGCCCGTTTCAACGCCCCTCAATGGCGGAAGTGGCGCATGCCCGTGAGTATCATCGCCATTCCGTGTTCGTCCACAGCCTTCGTCACCTCAGGGTCGCGGATCGAACCGCCCGGCTGAATCACACAGGTAATGCCGGCTTCCGCCGCCGCGTCAATGCCGTCACGGAACGGAAAAAAGGCATCGGATGCCATCACGCAGCCCTTCACAGGCGACTGGGCTTTCATGACGGCCAGTTTCACCGAGTCCACCCGGCTCATCTGCCCGGCTCCGATTCCGACGATTTCGCCCGGACGCCCGTAGATGATGGCGTTCGACTTCACATGTTTACAGACTACCCAGGCAAACGCGCAGGCGGCATATTCTTCTTCGGTCGGCTTGCGCGAGGTCGGAACCGCCAGAGCCTTGATGTCCTTGATCATGCCCAAATCGCGATCCTGCACGATCAATCCGCCGACCAGCTTCTTGAGATCGTACCCCTCCGCAGTCGCCTTGCTCAGCGGTCCCACGTCCAAGAGACGGATGTCCTTCTTGCGCTTGAGTTCAGCCAGCGCGTCCTCGGCGAAGCCCGGCGCGATGACGACCTCGACGAAGGTTGAGGTGATTTCCTTGGCCGCAGCCAAATCCACCGGACGATTGAAGGCAATGACACCGCCGAACGCCGACACGGGGTCGGTCGCGCGCGCCTTCACATAGGCGTCCACCGGTGTCGCACCGAGTGCGCAGCCGCAGGGGTTATTGTGCTTGATGATGGCCACCGCGGTCTGCTCGAACTCCTTCACGAGTTCGAGCGCCGAGTTGGAGTCGAGGAAATTATTGTAGGACATGGCCTTGCCGTGGAGAATTTTCCCGCGCGACACAGCCGGTTCCTTGGCATTCATTTCACGATAGAACGCCCCCTGCTGATGGGGATTTTCTCCGTAGCGCAGCGTCTCCACACGTTCAAATTGCAGCGAGAGGATGGCGGGGAACTTCACCTCGCTCCCCTGCACCTGCTTTTCGAGATACCCGGCAATCAGACTGTCATACCGGGCGGTATGCTGAAACACCTTCATGGCCAACTCGCGGCGCAACGCGGGGGTCACGGAACCGGACTTCAGCGCCTCCAGCACCCGGCCGTAGTCGGCGGGATCGACCAGGACCAGCACGTCTTCATGATTCTTCGCGGCGGATCGCAACATCGACGGACCGCCGATGTCGATATTTTCAATGGCCTCTTCGAACGGACAATTGGGCTTCGCGACCGTCGATTCAAAGGGATAGAGATTGACCACCACCACATCGATGTTGCCGATGCCATGTTGCTGCATCTGCTTGACATGATCGGGCACGCGACGGCGGCCGAGGAGTCCGCCATGAATTTTCGGGTGCAACGTCTTCACGCGCCCGTCCAGGATCTCCGGCGACCCCGTATAGGCGGCCACGTCGGTGACAGCCACGCCTGCCTCACGCAAGGCCTTCGCGGTTCCACCGGTGGACAACACTTCGGCGCCCAGGGCCGCCAGCCCCTTCGCCATCTCGACGACTCCGGTCTTGTCAGAAACACTGATCAGTGCCCGCGCAATGCTGGCCATGATGAACTCCTTCAACTATTGATATCGTGTGGGTGGGAAACCATGAGCTAGACGAAAAGCGCCGTGACAATACCAGATGGCTCACGGCCACTGCAAGCCGGACACACCTGAACTCGACCCCGAACGGCACGGCTGCGCGACGCGAAATCACCCGGCAGACGCCGGCCTCTGCTGAAGAATCCAGGCTAGCATGAGTATCGGCGATGTGATACCCTTCCGCCGATAGAGATGCGCCAACATGAGGTGACGCATCAGCTTAATCAAGTAACACTCGAAGTCTTGAAACGACACCAGCCCACGGCGACTCGATGCCGCAGCGGGGCCTCGTGCCTGAGACGATAAAGGCTTGCGCATGTCGCGCGGAATTATTTTCGGCGTAGGACTCTTCGCCCTCACATTATTGGCGTTCCTCTGTATCCCTCGACACCTGCCGGTGACGTCGTCGGCGACCGGTCACTCCGCGTTCAGCGCCCACATTGAAAACGGCCAGCTGACACTGTCCGGCACGGTAGCCAGCGAGGAGGCCAAAGGCGCCGCGGTGGCGCGCGCACAAGATCTCGCCAAGAGCCTCAGGCTGCGTGTCACCGACAATCTGAACATCATCGAAGACGGCCAGGCCGCTGGATGGGAAGCCGCCCTCCCCGCGCTCGTCACACAGGCGGTCACACTCCAGCACCATCAGGCCACCCTCTCCCTCTCCGGCCAGACGGTGACGGTAAAAGGCGCAGTCCCAAGCGCGGACGCAAAAACAAAACTGCTCCATGAAGTGGCTTCACTGCTCGGAACCTCTATACACGTGCAAGACCAGGTGACCGTCGCGTCGTCAGGCTCCGCGAGTCAGGCCAACCTTACTCCCGCCAGCCAGCCGTCCGCCGCACCGCATGCCTCCCGAGCCCAAGTCCAAGCCGGGCTGGATGAGATATTGCGGGGCGAACATATCGCATTCGAAAGTAACAGCGCGGTCCTGACTTCGAAGGGACGAGCCGTGGTCGACAAACTGGTGCCGGCGCTCAAGCGGGCACCCGATGCAGTCATCGAAATCGGCGGCCACACCGACTCCTACGGCGATCCCGACTACAACCTCCAACTGAGCCGCACCAGAGCCGAGGCGGTCCGGCAATACCTCGTGGAACATCAGATACCGAATCGGCTGACCGCCGTCGGTTATGGATCGACGCGCCCCCTGAGCCAGGACCGGACGCGCGCCGCGTCGAAGAAAAACCGGCGCATCGAATTTCGTGTGAAAGAGGAACGGTGAACCTATGGGAGCCATGATTCTGCAAATGGTGGGGTGCTTGCTGGTGGCAGCGACCATCGGACTGATGATGGGCTGGCTGCTCCGCAGCTTTGCCACCTCTGAAAAACGTCAGCAGCTGTCCGAAATCGCCACCCGACTCCGCGGGCGCGAACATGAACTGGATACCCTCAACCATGAGTTGAAGGTGCGCACCTCTGCCGTCCAGATGCTGGAAGGCAAGATGATCACCTCGGAAGCGGCGCTCAAAGACCTGACCGCCGACCTCGGGACAAAAGTCGAACAACTCACGGCCTTGCAGACGGAGGTTCGTGAAAAGGGTGTGCGCCTGCATGCCGCCGAACGTGAACGGGATACCCTCCGACGCGAGGTCGAAGAAGCCGAAGCCAGGATCAAGGCACAATCGACGGGATTTGCCGAAATGCAGGCGCAGATGGAGAATGCCGAAGACGTGTTGATTGCCCGCGACCAGGAGATTGCTACCTTAAAAACCTGGGTGGAGCAACTGGCGCCGAAAGATGCCGAGATCGCCCGGCTGCGCACCCGTACGGAAGAGTTGGAACCGTTCCTGGAAAAAAGCCGCCGATTGGAGCGCGAACAGGAGCAGGATCGCGCCCGCGCGTCAGCCATACTACAGGCCAAAGAACAGCAACTCGCACAGACCCAGGCACGCCTCAACGCAATCGAACTGGACCTCGCCAACCTGCGAACGCAGAGCCAGGAAGACCTCGCGCGATTCGGAGAGACATTGCAGGAACGGGACGCGGAGATTCAGCGTCTGCGGACAACGGTCGAAGAGTTGGACATGTTCCGGGGCGAGGTGGAGAAAAAAGACCTTGCGCTCCGCGAGGCCGAAGAGCGTCGTGTGATGGATGTGAGCGAGCGGGAAGAAGAGATTGGAGCACTCCGCAAGCGACTCGTCGAGTATCGTGTAGCCCAGCGGTTCAGCGCGCAAGCTAAGTCGACGGGAGCCACCGAGTCGGGCTCAACCGGTAGCGCCACCACAAAACGGAGCGCAGGAAAAGGTCACCCGGCCCAAAAAGACGATCTCAAACAGATCCACGGGATCGGCCCGGTGATGGAGCGCGTCCTCAATCGCATGGGGATGTTCACGTTCCGGCAGATCGCCGAGTGGAAGGAACAAGACGTCGAACACATGGCATCGGAACTCAACACGTTCCCCGATCGCATCCGACACGACAATTGGATCGACGGCGCCAAGGAGCAGCACTTCCTGAAGTACGGCGAGGAACTCTAACCGGCAGCACGGTCCTCCCTCCGGGTTCCCGACCACCTGCACCGCGTCAACCACCTCAACACGTTGCCGATCGGCAGGCCCCCGGCACCTCCCCCCTCCCCTCACTCATCCAGGCTGGGTCGGACAAGATACGGCCCATAGACCAGAGCAAACAGCAGATAGGCCCCGCTCCACGCGGCTCCGGCGGAGCCAAGCACCAGATTCGTCGGAAGGCCGGTGCCTGGTCCGAAGACACGCAACATCGCGCCGAGGATCACCAACCCATAGATGAAGACCGTTGCGGGACCGGCATGTTTGGGCCGCCCCGTGTGGCCGAGACTTGCACGCGTCATCACCGCCAGGGTCATCGATCCGACGGCGCCGGTGGTCAATGCATGCACCGCATCTTCTTTCGCGAGCCCGATTCCCAGCAGAGCGCACCCGAGAACCAGCATCGACAAGGCGAGCCAGCCGTACCCCACATGCAGACTCAGCACGAGCGGTTCCCGCCATGTGAGCCAGCCGTACCAGCGCAAGAGACGAACGAGATTCACGGTCCCGGCAGCGAGAAAGATCCAGCCCGTCGCCGACGCCAACGGCAGCACCGTCCAGGCCAGCGCGGCCATGAGGACCAGCGCGATCGAGAGTGCGTCGAAGCGGGAAAACGGTGCAGGTCGTTCCTTCTTCCCGTGACCCGCCAGAAATTCTCGCGTAAAGTTCGGCGTGAGTCGTCCGCCGATGAAGGTCAGCAGGAAGAGGTCCAGCGCGAGCGCGAGCCGCAGCGCAAGGTCCGTCTCCGCGCCGCTCACTGTGAGAACATGGAAGGTCATATTCGCGGCGGCGTACAGACTGATCGCTACGGCCACCGGCGCATGGTTCCAACTGTTCCCGGCGGCAAGTTCCCGCCACAGCAGCCCCACCAACGCGACGAGAAACGCCCCGTCCACGATGGCGGCGAAGAACGGTGTCACCAAAGGAATCGCCATGGCCATACGTCCGGCCAGCCACAGGCTGAAGAGCAGCATCAGTTCGCGGCCCTGGATCGCCGGACGATCCGTCCAGTTGGGCACCGCCGTGAGGAGGAAGCCGGCAATCACTGCAGGGAGAAAACCAAACAGCATCTCATGCACATGCCAATCGCGAGCCGTGGAGAGCAGGACCGGGTTCCCGGTTCCGGCCAGGATCAGAATCCAGGCGGGAACCGCCACACCGGCGAACAGTGCAGCCCCCAGGAAAAACGGGCGGAATCCGTACGAAAAGAACGTCGTCATCGGCGAGACTGCGCGTCGTTCCACTCCATTACCCATGGTCCCTCACTCCTCCCCCTCACCTACTCAGGCCGATACATCGATGCGTCGACATGACCGCCATAGTAATACCACAGCGACCGCGATGTCTCGGCAGAGAACAACCGAAGCTCTGAACAGGCGGTGAGGAATGAAAGAACAACTGCCCTACTCGACGTCGTACCCGCGAGCCGGCAGGTACGGACCCGGCGCGTGCAGCAATTGAAACGCCTCGCGCGTATCGACCCGCGCAGTTTCCGCGGAATGTGCGGCAACCGGAGCAGCCCCGATCTCAACCGGCTCCCTCCGGATCTCCTGACCGGTTCGACTGCGGTACACCAGTTCGTCGGTATCCAGATCGTATTCAGGCAACTCGAGGCTCTCCCATCGCTGCATGAAGTAGTGGGCGTAGAACGTATACAGACCATGCTCCTTGCGGTTCCGCTGCAAGACATACTCCGGCATGTTCTGACTATCCAGATCGACATGGTAATGCTGCAACCAGAGATAGTCACCGAGGATCACCAGTTTGACCAGCGGAGCATCGGCATAGAGCTTCAGCCTCACGACCTTGCCGATCGCCTTGAGACGCTTGAGCAGCGCGATGCTCCGCCGAACCTCCTCACGGAAGGCCGGATACGTGCAGGTAGGATGGGCCAAGGCCTGCATGCGGGCGCGCGCATCCTGACTGAACGGATTCACCAGGAGGATCTTGGCCTCCAGGCTCTTGTCGAGGACCGACGACAGATCGCCGACCTGGTCCACCAGGGTCCCGGCTCCGCTGGACCCGATCACCATCACGGAACGACCGGTACCCTGCTCATCTTTCAACGCTTGAATACGCCGGCGCGCCTGTGGCCCGCGCCGGGGAAAGAAAGAGACGAGGCCGGCGCCGAGCGCAGCTTCGGCAAGCGCCCGATCCCGCAGACTGCGGTGGACATAGTTGAAGCAGCCCATCAACAGAACAGCCGCGATCATCTCGACGGCAATCAGTGAAAATTTGTCATGTTCGACATGCGACCAGAACGACAGGAACCGGCCGGCTCCGGCCGGCAGGAGGAGCGCAATGCCTGCGCTCATGGCGACGATGACGATGTGATACAGGCTCCCTGCCGCATGGCGGAGGAATGCCCGGAGAACGAAACAGGATTCGTGAAACAACGAGACACCTCTAGAACAGGTAAAGAAAGATTCCCACGGCGGTGACGAGCTGGCAGTGCGAACGACGGAGGAACAACCTTCGGCGGTAGGCTCAGCGGAGACGGCGCGGCTGCGGGCACAAACAACAATCGCGTAAGACTTCAGAGATTCAAGGGCTGCTGCCCCCGGCTACAGAAGGTCTTACGCGAACACCCGCACTGTACCAGGTCTGATGACGCGACGCAAGGACGGGAATGCTGAGAGGCGTATCCACACGGTGATTCGACACCAGTCGCTTCGCTCAGGTCGCCAACTGATCCGTCAGCCAATCCATCGCATCAGGCGACGCCAACCAGGCTTCGGCAAAGTTCGCAATATACAAAACCGCTTCGTTCCGGTCTCCGGGACTATAGTGTTCCGGCAAGCGAGCCGGCGGTTTCCGCTTGCCGGCAAAGAACCCAGCCACGTGCGGATTGCCGTCCATCGCCAATACCAAATGCTCCTTTGCTGCGACCTGGTCTCCCCGTCGAAGGTCGAGCAAGACATGGCTCCACAGAAACGCGGCAGAGGCGTCGTGCGCATAGTCACGAAAGAGTCGTGCTGCTCCAGTATCCTTCCCCAGCGTAAGATAGCGACTCAACAATCCATGGCGAATCCCCTGGTTGTCGTCAGGATTCAGCTCTAATAACGCTTCGCAATGCGTGAGCGATTCTCGCTTCCGGCCTAGAGCCCACAAACAATCGGCCAGCCCCCGGCGCGCGCGCATGTACGGTCTGGTTTCGATCATGCCCCAGAAGTATCCCCTGTGCTCGTCAAAAAAGGCTTTGCCCAGGCTCCGCCGCCCGGCATCGACCCCTTGCTGATACAAGGTACAGGCTTCCTGCGGGGATCGTGCCTCTGCCTCCGCCAGCACATTGTAGGCATCCGCACAATCAGGGAAAATTTCGAGAGCCTCGCGGGCGAGGGCGGCAGCTTGTCGTTGAGTCCGTGCCTCCCAGGCCTGATAGATCAATGCTTGAGCCCGTTCTGTCGGAGCCTGCGCCCGAAGCAGGGGAAGCCGGCCACCCCCCTCTTCCATCAGACGAGTCATGAAGGCCTGCGCATCGTCCAGGCTTTCAAACGCTTGTTCCCGCATGATTCGGTTGAGATCCGCCATGAACGCATCCGTGCCGGTCCGGTTCCGCCCCGGCGATGCGGGAGACTTTCCCACCTGTGCGCGTGTGCCTGTGGATTTTTTCGTCATGACCGCACGCTCCCGATCACGCCTCTCCTGGAGATCGCACCTATCATCGATTCAGCCCTCGTCGTCGCCGGCATCTGTACTCTGCGCTCATACCGGCCGGAGACGTTCATATCAAAAAATGGTGGCCAGGTACTCCAGCAGAAATACAAGCCCGGTGCCGCCCGTGGGCAACGCAATCGCCCCGAACAACGGATGGCGGGTGAACGGCAGAAACGCGCCCTCCTGATAGTCCTCGATCAGCGCCACCATTCGCTCGACCTGCTCTCGCTTTTCCTTCTTGAAGACGACTTCGCCGGATAATCCATCGAGCCGAGACTTCAATTGGACGACGGCGGCGCGTTTGGCCTGCTCGGCGGAACGACGCAGAAACACCCCGTTCCCGAATGCATAGGCGGCGTTCACCCCGAAGATCGCCATGAGACCGAGCGGAAAGTCCCATCGGTCGAAATAACTGTGCCGGGCAACCGCCATGAGGAACACGACCACGAACGGATAATAAATCATGGCGCTGATGACCGCCGTGCGCTTGGCAATGAACTCCACCGCGATCCACTCATGTACATAGGCCTGGTCCACTCCCCGCTTTGCAGCCTCCCGGACGAGCAGCCGGTCCGACCACCAAATAGTCGTGCCGACCATGATTTTGATCAAACGCCGGCAGAGCCGCGTCGCATCGACGACATAAAACATCAACAGCGTCATGGCCAGAACACTGAACCCCAGTACGGCATAGCTGATCGTAAAGCAGGCCGACCCGCGGCAAGGCATCACGGGAAATCCGGAGATCACCAGCAACAGGGCCCCGAACCCCAGATAACACAGTGCCTGCGGCACGATGCGCACAAGTCGCTCCTTCCAGCTCCCCAACGCCCGATATTCCCGCCACAGCAGAGCCGCCTCCGCATCGCCCATCGGTTGCGGACGCCAGTGATGAATGCCGACGAGTGAACCGGCTTGAATCGAGAGCGGCGCCCGTGGACGGAGGAACCGGAAACGGCGGCTCAGCTGCGTTTCGTTGTCCCGCAGCCGTCTCCACGAATGTCCGAGAAAGAGCAGACAGAGCAGGAATGCGAGAAGCCTGAGCACCGTGGTCGGCCAGACACTGATCCCGTCGGTCAGCGAGAAGGGTTCACCCGCCGTTCGATCGCTCATCGCCCAGCAGAGCAGGCCGAGCAACAGGCACACCATCAAGACAAGGCCGACCACAGCTCCCTGGACCCAACGAGATTGCGCCCATTGCCACAACTCGCTGTTGATCAACAGCGCACAGAGGGCCATGAGACTGAGTGCAGATAAGAACAACGCAATCGTCTGCGGGCTGAGCACGCGCAATTCACCGGTATCCGGGTCCAGATCGGGACGCGGAAGATGCAGGTTCGGAAGCGCCTCCGGTCGCCGACCGGCATCGTAAGGTCCATCGAGGCTGATATCGACAGGGCCATGACGCCCGACTTCATACAACCGCGGGGGCACCGTCTTCGGGAACGTCACCGTCGCCGGAATCTGCAGTTCGCCAGGGCCCGGGCCCGGCACGATATCATTTACGGCCCGCAGCACCGAATAGAACAACGCGGTCTGATAACTGTCGCGGAACGGCGGAATGGGTGTCTGAATCAACGGATGAAGTTCCAGACCGAAATGGGACGCGATCACCAGATTCCTGGTCCACTGGAGCTGGCTCGGATGGGTCAATCGTGCATCGAGATCGGTCGTGAAAAACAGGGCGTGGGGAAAGTCGCTCCGCAAAGCCTGGAGGATCATCAGCTTGTCGTACACGTCGCTGCCCAACACGCCGATGGCCTTGAACTCGCCGTCGTTACTCGCTTCTTCGCGCTTGAGGGTTTCAACCAGCCGTCGAAGATAGTCCAACTGACTGCGGCCGGCCGGAGTCTCCGCCAGACTCTGCTCCCCACGCAGTCCCCCGTCTCCGATTTTTCCTTTCGTCTGAGCGCCACCGGAATCCTTCTCAGTATTCTTGGGCGGCAGCTCGCCGTCGAGGCCGGCCAGGTAGGAATAACGGTGCACCCAGTCCGGATACTGTTCACTGCGCAAGCGATTAAAGTGATACTCGAAGCCTCTCATCGCGCGATCAGGCCCTGTCTCCGCCAGGCTGCGTGCCATCGCGACGAGTGTACGCGGCAGGGACCTCCCGTAGAGCGTGTCCCATTCCGAGATCAGAGCGATATGAGGAATCCGGCACTTCCCGTCCGAGTGCCGGGATGACACCGCGGCAGAATCGGAGTCTGCCTCCTTGCACGGCCCAGCCTCCCCCCGCGGAATCGTCAAGTCGATCCGGCGACGTTTGAGCTCCTCCACCAGTTGCTCCGCCAGCACGGCATCCGTGCCGATGGTCCGGATCAAGCGCAGTCCGCCCGCCTCGAACCACTGCTCCACGCCGCGTGCCGCATCCGGCCCTTGAAGGTCACCCAACAGAACCGGATCTGCCGCCGTCGCCCAGGATGAATAGAATTGAACACCTTTCAGCGAATCCAACTGCCGCCGGGAGGCAGCAAGAAAAGCCGCGGACGATCCGCCCGAGGATTGATCGGCACCGTACAAGGCCGTCAGTTCGCCGACCATGGCGCCCAGCGAACCGGAGGAGCGTGGCCCCACCACACGATAGGACACCGTACTCTGCTTGAACGCCTGCTGAACTTCCGTCACCAGCTCACTGAGCGACAGAAGCGGCTTCGGACTGAAGTCCTGTTCCTTCAGCCAAAGCACCAATACCTGCGTAGACTGCTTCGGCTCAGCCGGTTTGGGCCTCCCGAGAAACGACTCGACGGGGACGACGAGATGCACGTTTCCCGGTCGGACAAAATATCTGATCGATTCGCCGGACTCCGGCTGATATCCTGCCGCCCCTAAGGCCGACACGAGGGCGTAGCGATCCCGCAACCTCGACTCGACTCCGCTGGCATAGGGACTTCCGTCCACAAAGACCGGCAACAATAAAAAGTCGGAAGGTGCTCCGGCTTGAGTCACCGCCGTCAGCAGTTTGAAAAAGGTGTGGTGTGCGTCCGAATCAGGCTGTTTTGCGACAGCAGCCTCTTTCTGTCGGTGGGTCGAGACAGCCTCGAAGGGATCCTGCCAGAGTCGCGCCTGCACCCGATCCGCCCCGATAGACACAGCCTTCTCCGCTTCCTTGTCGATTGGCCGCGACGTCTTGAGCGGTACCTGGTAGATGACGAGGCTGCTGACCACCGCCAACAACAAGGCCACGATGCCCGTCAGCGGCAGCTTGGATTTCTCTTCCTTCTGTTCAGCCATTGAGGCGATCCGTCTTCCGGAAAATTGCGTCAGCGGCGCGTTCGCATCACGGCTCGCGCCAGGCATCTTCTTCACGTCAAAAAACAGCGACAGGCTAGCCTTGGGCAACAAAACTGTCAATGGAGAGAATGAGGAAATGGTGGTGACTCGATAAGACCCGCACTGCATCCTTGGATATGCATCATCCCAATGCTCCCTCCAGCTCGCTTCCCTTATTTCCCAGGAGGGTAGTCAGGGTAGCCTCCAGCTGCGCGCAGCCTTCTTACCCACCCAACCCTCCGGTGCGCCGCGCCGTTTACCCAGGCGAGGGCCTTCCGAGCCAGCTCCTCTTCTATCCAGGGAGGGTGGCTTGGTGGTATCCGACTGTGCGCGTCCAACGAGGGCCTTCTGAGGCCGCGCGTTGCGCGAAC
The DNA here is from genome assembly GCF_900170025.1 of Nitrospira sp. ND1. Taxonomy (NCBI): domain Bacteria; kingdom Pseudomonadati; phylum Nitrospirota; class Nitrospiria; order Nitrospirales; family Nitrospiraceae; genus Nitrospira; species Nitrospira sp. ND1. The sequence continues at coordinate 700,147 of NZ_FWEX01000005.1, forward strand.
AAAGGAGATCAGCAGGCCGCCCTCCCCTCTCCTCCCTTCCGTTTGACTTCAACTTTCCCTCTCACTACAATTCGCCCGTGGCATCACAATTCGTTCATCTGCATCTCCATACCCAATACAGCCTCCTCGACGGCGCCAACCAAATCGACCCCCTGATGCAACAGGTGAAGTCGTTCGGGCAACCGGCCGTCGCGATGACCGATCATGGCAACATGTTCGGGGCGGTGGAGTTCTACCGGAAAGCGAAGGAAGCGGGGGTCAAACCCATCATCGGGTGCGAAGCCTACATGGCGCCGGGCAGTAGGCTCGAGAAGAATTCTCACCTCGCGCACAACGACTACTACCACCTGATTCTGCTCGCGACAAACCTCAAGGGATACCAGAACCTCATCAAGCTTGTGAGCAAAGCATATCTTGAAGGTTTCTACTATAAGCCGCGGATGGATAAGGAAATTCTGCAGCAGCACCATGAAGGATTGATCGGCCTCTCTGGCTGTCTCAGCGGCGAGGTCGCCTACCTCATCGGGCAAAAAGATCTCGCGGGCGCCACCAAAGCGGCTGGCGAATATCGGGAAATTTTCGGCAAAGACAACTATTACTTGGAACTGCAAGCCAACGGGTTGGAGCATCAGCGCATCGCCAACGACGGCCTGCTGGAGATCCACAAGAAGCTGGACATCCCGCTCGCCGGCACCAACGATTGTCATTATCTGAAAGCAGAAGATTCGCGTCCACATGACCTCATGCTCTGCCTGCAAACCGGTAAGACCATCAACGATCCCAATCGGATGAAGTTCGATACCGACCAGCTCTACGTCAAATCGACGGACCAGGCATTGAGAGAGTTCAAGGAAATGCCGACCGCGGTCTCGAATACCGTCAAGATTGCTGAAGCCTGCACCCTCGACCTGGCGTTCAATAAGACCTACCTGCCTCAGTTTAAAGTGCCCGAGGGCTTCACCCGCGAATCCTATGTGGAGCAACTGGCCCTGGAAGGGCTGGCGGCACGCCTCAAGGAACGGCCGAGCTCTATTCCCGAGATCGCTTATCAGGTCCGGCTGAAAGAAGAAGTCGCCGTGATCTGCTCGATGGGATTCGCCGGCTACTTTCTCATCGTCTGGGACATCATCAAGTTCGCCCGCTCGCGCGGCATTCCGGTCGGGCCCGGACGCGGCTCCGCTGCCGGCAGCCTCGTTGCCTATGCCCTGCGTATCACCGATCTCGATCCGCTCGTCTACTCACTGCTCTTCGAACGGTTCCTGAATCCTGAGCGTGTGTCCCTTCCCGACATCGACATGGACTTCTGCATGGATCGCCGGGATGAAGTCATCAACTACGTCATCCATAAATACGGCGAAGACCATGTTGCGCAAATCATCACATTCGGGACCATGAAGGCGAAGGCGGCCATTCGCGACGTGGGGCGTGTGCTCGAAATGCCCTACGCCGAAGTGGATCGGATTGCGAAGCTGGTCCCGGACGACTTGAAGATGACCCTCGACAAGGCGCTCGAACAGGAGCCGCGCCTGAAGGAACTCGTCGATAAAGATGTGAAGGTGAAGGAACTCATGTCGGTGGCGCAGTCGCTCGAAGGCCTCGCCCGCCATGCCTCCACACACGCGGCCGGTATCGTGATCTCCGATCAGCCGCTCACCGAACACGTCCCGCTTTACAAGGGCCCCAAGGACGAAATCGTCACCCAATATTCGATGGGTGATGTCGAAAAAATCGGCCTGGTGAAGTTCGACTTCCTTGGACTGAAAACGCTCACCATGATTCACCGCGCAGAGACGTTGGTGAACGAAGTGCGCCCCGGTCAGCCGCCCTTGCTCGTCGAGCAACTGGCGTTCGACGATCCTGAAACATTTGCGCTGCTGTCGTCCGGAAAAACCACCGGCGTCTTCCAGCTCGAAAGTTCCGGCATGCGCGACCTCTTAATGGGCCTGAAACCGGACCGGTTCGAAGACATCATCGCCATCATCGCGCTCTATCGCCCCGGCCCGATGGACCTCATTCCGGACTTCATCAAGCGCAAACAGGGCAAGATCCCGATCGCCTATGAGATGCCCGAGCTCGAGCCGATCCTGAAGGACACGTACGGCGTCATCGTGTACCAGGAACAGGTCATGGCCATCGCCAACAAGGTGGCCGGATTCTCGCTGGGACAAGCGGATATTCTCCGTCGCGCCATGGGCAAGAAGAAGCCCGAGGAGATGGAGAAGCTCCGCGTCCAATTCCTGGAAGGCGCGAAACAGAAAAAAATATCCGAGAAGAAGGCCGACAAACTCTACGAACTCATCCAGAAGTTTGCCGGATACGGCTTCAACAAATCGCACGCCGCCGCCTATGCGGTGGTCTGTTACCAGACGGCGTATCTCAAGGCGCATTACCCCACCGAGTTCATGGCGGCGCTGATGACCACCGACATGGGCAACGCCGACAAGATCGTCGGCTACTTCACCGAATGTCGCGGGCTCGGCATTCCGGTGTTGCCACCGGACGTGAACCAGAGCCAGAAGAATTTCGCCGTCGTGGACAAGAGCATCCGCTTCGGGCTCGCGGCGATCAAGAATGTCGGCGAAGGCGCGGTTGAAGCCATCATTGAAGTGCGCAACGAGACCGGACCGTTTCGCTCCTTCTTCGACCTCTTCCGCCGGGTCGATCTCCGCAAGTTGAACAAACGCATGATGGAAGGGTTGATCAAAGCCGGGGCCTTCGATTCCATGGGCGGACGGCGCTCGCAATACCTGGCCGTGCTCGACCAGGCCATGGACGAAGGGATGAGCATCCAGAAAGAGCGCGCGCTCGGCCAGACCAGCATCTTTGGCGACGACACCATCGGTATGCCGCAGCAACTGGATGAGCCGGCCTTGCCCGACGTGCCAGAATGGAGCCAGGGCGAGCTGCTGAAATACGAGCGGGAGTTGACCGGCTTCTACATCAGCGCCCATCCGCTGGCCCGCTATGAAGCGGCCATCCAACTCTTCGCCAACACCACGACCATGCAGATCCCCGATGTGCCGGACGGACGCGAGGTCAAACTCTGCGGGATCATCACGGCGGTGAAATCCATGCTCACCAAAAAAGGCGACCGCATGGCCTACATCACACTAGAGGATTTACATGGGCTGGTAGAAGTGATAGCCTTCCCCGACCTGTATCGAGACCATGCCGACATGATCGTGCCGGAACGGGTCGTGCGATTGACGGGCACCGTGGATCGCGGAGACAAGGGCACCAAGTTGCGCGGGACCAAGATCGAACCGCTGGCTGATTTGCAGAACACAGGGATTTCGCGGGTGATGATTCACCTGCACGACGGACCGACGGCCTCCACCAGACTGCCGATGCTCCGACAGGTGTTCCAGAAATATCCCGGTGCTTCGAGCGTCTCTCTGGTCATGGCCCTCGGCGGTACGATGGAAGCGCGAACCTCTCCCCTCCCCAACGTCAAGATCACTCCCAGCGAGCATTTTGTCGCCGATATTGAGGAAGTGCTAGGCAAGGGCGCCATCACTTTGGTAACCTAGGCGAACCTAGGCAACACCCTTAAGGGGGTTCAGCAGTATGAGAGACTACCTCGACTTTGAAAAACCGATCCGCGAACTCGAAGAAAAAATCGAGAAGCTGGCCTCCGCCGAGTCTCCCAAGTCCGGCACGCAGGACGAAATCCGCAAGCTCCGGACAAAACTCGCCCAGGTCGAGCACCAGCTCTATACAACCCTGACGCCCTGGCAGCGCACCCAACTGGCCCGCCATCCTCAGCGGCCCACGACCCTCGACTATATCAACGAACTCTCTCGCGAATTCCTCGAACTGCACGGCGACCGCAGCTTCGGCGACGACCGCGCAATCGTGGGCGGCTTCGCCCGCTTCAACGATCGCTCAGTCATGATTATCGGGCACCAAAAAGGAAAGACGCTCAAAGAGCGTATGCAGCGGAACTTCGGCATGCCCAATCCGGAAGGCTACCGGAAGGCGTTGCGGCTCATGCGGCTGGCGGAAAAGTTCGGCCGCCCGATCATTACGCTGATCGACACCCCCGGCGCCTATCCCGGTATCGGCGCGGAAGAACGCGGACAGGCCGAAGCCATCGCCAGAAACCTGTTCGTCATGTCCCGACTGTCAGTGCCCATCATATCCGTCGTCATCGGCGAAGGCGGCAGCGGCGGCGCCCTGGCGTTGGGCGTGAGCGACCGCATCCTCATGCTGGAACATTCCGTCTACTCCGTCATTTCCCCCGAAGGCTGCGCGGCGATTCTGTACGATGACCCGTCAAAGGTTCCGGATGCCGCAGCCTCGCTGAAAATGACCGCGCAGGATCTGGTCGGACTCGGCATCGTCGATGAAGTGATTCCGGAACCGTTGGGCGGCGCGCATCGTGACCCCCGGGCCATGTGCGATCGGGTCGCCAAGACCCTGGCCAATCAGTTGTATGCCCTGGTTGAACTGCCGACCGACCAGCTCATCGCCCAGCGCGATCAGAAATTCCGCAAGATCGGGGTGGTCGGCGGGCTCGTACCGGTAGGGGCCTAACCCCCTGGAATTCTTCCTCTCCACCATTGCACGCCTGACTTAACGTTGCTCTATCCCCTGCATCCGGCCCTGGCCATCAAGACCCGCTGAAACCACCTACATACTCGTCCTGATTTTCCATTGCCCGACGACTTGTTACACTGCCCCCCGCCTGCGTGCGTTGAATGGGTCCCGTCTCGACAAGAACACCTCGATACGCGTCGCCCCGTTTTCATCCTCGTTCGCAGGATCGCCATTCATCACGCGACAGGGATTTTTTTACAGGAGGTAGGTACGGGTATGTCGAAGTCGATCGTGAACGCATTCGTGGCAACCATGTTATGGAGTTGGGGAGTCTGGACGGGAGGCGCCTTCGGGCAATCGCTGCTCACCGGCACCCCGCTGGGTGAAGCGCCCACCCCGGTCTTCTCGGCACAAACGCCGGGCCTGGAAGGTCGCTCCTCGTCGGATCCATTGTGGACTGACGCCCTCTGGCATGCGGATGAGAAGGGCATCAACCGCTTTTTTCCACAAGACGGATTCCTCCGCGTGCGCGGCTGGGTGGACGGCGGGTATACGTATAATGCAAGCAACCCGCGCAGCAACTTCAGCGGACCCTACAACGCCATCGACCGCGACATTCCGGTCCTCAACCAGTTGTACATGATTGTCGAGAAACCGCTGACCGCCACGGGCAGCAATTGGGGCATCGGCGGACGCTTGGATTTCATGTATGGCTACGACTACTTCCTGACACAGAGCAACGGAGTCGAGCGGCGTGAGAACGGCGCGCAGGGCTGGAACGCCCAGGGTCAGCACTACGGGCTGGCGATGCCGCAGGCCTATGCCGAAATCGGGAACCAGACCTTCTCGGTGAAGGTCGGCCACTTCTATACGATCATCGGCTACGAAGGTGTGCCGTCCATCAACAACTTCTTCTACTCCAAATCCTTTGCCTACCAATTCGCCGGCCCCTTCACCCACTGGGGCGGACTGGCCACCTGGCACCTGAACGACCGCATCACGTTGCAAGGCGGCCTGGTGAACGGCTGGGATTCGCTCGACCGGACGAAGGACAGCACCACGGGTCTGGCCAGCATCAAGTACACCGCGCCGGAGAATCTCTGGTCGCTCTCATTCTCCATGGTCACGGGCAACGAACCCAGCGCCGTGGCCACACAATTTGAAACCCGCACGCGATACAGCCTGATCTTCACGGCACATCCGGCCGAGCGATGGGAATACGTCTTCCACCATCACTATGCCTATCAAAACCAGGGCAAGGTCGACGGCGGCACCGCGCGTTGGTACGGCATCGACAACTATCTGTACTATGCGCTCACCGATCAATGGCGGGCCGGTCTGCGCTTCGAGTGGATGCGCGACGAAGCCGGCACCAGGGTCGGCGGCAACCCGGTTCGCGACAACCCGAACCTCGGGCCGTTTGCCGGGTCCTTCTATTCGCTCAGCGCCGGCCTCAACTACCGGCCGCACCCCAATGTGTTGATCCGTCCGGAAGTGCGCGCCGATTGGTTCGACGGGCAGCGCTCGCCGTACAACGACGGCCTGAACAAGAATCAGGTCTTGGCCGCCATCAACGGCACGCTGCAGTTCTAGCGCGAGGTGGAACGGAGCAGGCGGGTCGGAGATTACCGGCCTGCCTGCCCCGCAGGCAGCAAGCCCAACGCAATGAATCGCTCCTGAATGATCGACAGGATGTGGTGCCGAAGCTCGGTCCGGTACGGCGCGAGGGAGGGATCACCGAGATACCGGTCCACCGTGCGAGGCAGCTTCTTCCACCAGGTGCGTGCCGCCTCCCGCGCCTGTTGAGCTCCGCTCTCCCCGCCCGCCAGAATCGCCCTCAATTCCTTCTCGAAGAATCCGACATGCACCTGTTCGTCTTCGAGGATGTCCGCCAGGTCCGGCCGCACCGTCGCGAGGAGCGTCGCGAATTCCAGTCCGAGCGCCTCATACCCGAACAACAACACCGCCAGCATTTCCCACTGCGACGGCACAGTCGGCAGAGTCGGCGCCCGCTGGGACGTGGTACCCAGCATCCCTTCGAATTGCCGCAGGTGATCCTGCTCGTCGGTCTCGTGGCGCTGGAGAAACGTCTGGACGTGGCGGGGAAGATTCTGGGTCTGAGCGGCCCGCACCGCCCAGAGCGCCATGGCTTCGGCGCGTAAAAACCGTTCGAGCAAGGCCCTTTCACAAGTCTGAGGCAGAACCATCATCGCACCATCAATCCTCACTCGGCGGGACGATCGGACCGGCCCACTCGCCCTTCGTCAGTCCGACTTCCTGCGAGGCTCCATCGGGCCATTGGAAATACCCCACCGCATCAACGTAGAGAATCAGCGGATCCATGTCCTCTCCCAGCCCGCGCCACCAATACCACCCGGCCTTGGCCGGTTTGTCGCTCGTCCATATCAAGCTAGTCATGATCCTCCCGTGAATCGTGAAGCGTATCCCCGTCAGGGATAAGAGCTTATGGCATTTGGCTTATAGCCTATGGCCGGACGAAACATACTCTCTCAACTCCGGCGATAGGCTATTCGCCCCGGCTCCTATCCCATTCGCTATAGGCCATGTGTTATAGGCTATAGGCTCTTCAGGAGACGCACCCTACCATGGTCCGATTACCAATAGAAGAGGCGATCCCGGCACTGCGCCGGACCCTGGCAACCGGACGCGCAGCCTTACTGACGGCGCAACCGGGCGCGGGAAAAACCACGCGTGTCCCGCTGGCCCTGCTGCATGAACCCTGGCTGGCCGGACAGAAACTGGTGCTGCTCGAACCCCGGCGATTGGCCGCCCGCGCGGCCGCAACTTACATGGCTGCCATGCTGGGTGAGCCCGTCGGCAAGACGGTCGGGTACCGCATCCGCCACGATACCAGGGTCGGGAAGGACACGCGGATCGAAGTCGTCACCGAAGGCATTCTCACAAGGCTGCTGCAGCACGACCCGTCACTCGCCGGATACGGCCTCGTCATCTTCGACGAATTTCACGAACGCAGCCTGCAGGCGGATCTTGGCTTGGCCTTCGCCAGGGAATCGCAACGCCTCTTCAGACCGGACCTTCGCCTGCTTGTGATGTCGGCGACCCTCGACTGCGCGGCGGTCACCCGCCTGCTGCAGGATGCGGACACCATCTCCTGCGAAGGCCGCCTGTTCCCCGTCACCACGCAATATCTCGACCGGCCGATCGAATGGCATCTGGAACCGGCAGTGGTCCGGAGCATTCGTCAGGCCCTGGCTCGTGACGAGGGCAGTCTGTTGGTATTTCTCCCCGGCATGGCGGAGATCCGGCGCGTCGAGCGGCAACTTGTCGAGGCCTCCCTCGGCCCGGATATGCTCATCGCACCGCTGCATGGTGAACTCCCGCAGAGTGAACAGGAACAGGCGATTCTCCCCGCGCCGACAGGGCGACGAAAGATCGTACTCGCGACCTCAATCGCAGAAACCAGTTTGACTATCGAAGGTGTGCGGGTCGTCATCGATGCAGGACTGATGCGGGTTCCGCGCTTCGATCCCCGCTCAGGGCTGACGCGGCTGGATACCATTCGTGTTACCCAGGACGCAGCCGATCAACGACGCGGTCGCGCAGGCCGACTGGAGCCGGGCACCTGTTATCGCCTCTGGACGACGGCCGAGCAGCAAGCACTTCTCCCTCGCCGCCCTCCGGAAATCCTGGAGGCGGACCTGGCCCCGCTGGCGCTGGATCTCGCGGAATGGGGTGTGATTGAAACAAGCGAACTGTCCTGGCTCGACCCGCCGCCGGCAGGGGCGTTGGCCCAGGCCCGTGAACTTCTGCGACAGCTCGGAGCGCTCGATGCGCAAGGAGCCCTGACCGCACACGGCCGCCGGCTGGCCCACGTCACTGTTCATCCAAGACTGGCCCACATGATGGTGACCGCCGTGCCGATCGGCCTGGGAACCCATGCCTGCGACCTGGCGGCGCTGCTAAGCGAACGTGACATTCTGCAAGGGGGACCGGGTTGGCGAAACGCCGACCTGCGCATCCGAGTTGAAGCCTTGCGTGGCGCCAGAGACCATCTTGCCGGTGCAACGATCAATCGTGCCGGTTGCGAACGGGTGCGGCGGGCATCGGAGCAGTGGCGGCGACAGCTGCAGCTCACACCATCTTCCGTCGACGGCACCGACCATACCGGCACACTACTCGCTCTCGCCTACCCCGACCGCATTGCGCAACGGATCGCAGGCAGCGAGGGTCGCTATCGTTTGGCCAACGGACGAGGCGCGGCATTTCACACCGTACAAGGCCTCTCTCAAGATGAGTATCTGGTGGTGGCACAACTCGACGGCACCGGCGACTGGGCGCGTATCCTCCTGGCGGCGCCGGTTGGATTGCCGGATCTACAGCACCATTGCGCCGGGCAGATCAACACCGTCGATGTCCTGGAGTGGGACGACCGGTTGGAATCCGTCCGCGCCAGACGGCAGCGCCGGTTGGGGCAACTCATCCTCGACGATCGGGCCACCCACGACCCGGACCCGACTCAAGTCACCGCCGCCTTACTGTTCGGCATCCGTCGGGCGGGGATCACCTGTCTGCCCTGGACCAAAGAGCTGCAGCAGTGGCGCGCACGCGTCGGGTTTCTCCATCGCATCGACCCCACTTGGCCGGACCTGTCAGACGACGCGCTCACAAACAACCTCGACGCGTGGCTGGGGCCATTTGTCAGCGGCCTCACAAGCCTCGCGCAGGTTCGTCGCATCGATCTCCAACCGCCGCTCGAAAGCCTGCTCACATGGCAGCAGCGGCAGGAACTTCCCAGGCTCGTGCCCACACACCTCACCGTGCCGAGTGGCTCCCATGTGCGACTGGACTACGATCAGAGCGAGACGCCGGTGCTGGCCGTGCGCTTACAGGAAATGTTCGGCTGTCAGGAGACACCGCGCATCGCGGGTGGAAGGGTGCCGGTGATGGTGCATCTGCTCTCGCCGGCGGGACGGCCTGTCCAGGTCACGAAAGACCTGGCAAGCTTTTGGCGCTCGACTTATCAAGAGGTGAAGAAAGAACTGCGAGGCCGCTACCCACGCCACCACTGGCCGGATGATCCACTCACCGCTCAACCCACGAATCGGACAAAACGACGAACGTAGGACCGGGCCCTTCCGCTTGTCCAACCACGCACGTGCGACCGGCGCTTGCTAATCTTCCACAATTGCAGCATTCTACTCGCAGCCTGCACCCACTCTTGCGACCCACGAGATGCCAATGAATCATTTCGCGATTGTCACCGCCTTCGGGCAAGACCGTCCCGGTATCGTCGCCCTGATGGCGGATAGCCTCTACCGACTCGGCTGTAATATCGAAGACACCTGCATGACCCGGCTTCGTGGCGAGTTCACCATGATGCTCATGGTGCGCCTTCCAGAGGGAATCGCCGCCGAGGAGCTTGGCCGACGCCTGACGCCCTATACGACTCCGCTGGACCTTGCCGTCTTGTGCAGAGCGATGCCGGATCAGGCAGCAACCAGGCAGACGGCACTGGAGGTACCGACGTTCATGTTGTCGGTCTACGGGGCCGACCATCCGGGCATCGTGGCACAGGTGGCCCGCACCGTCGCCCAGCATAACGGCAACATCACCGACATGAATACCCGCGTGGTTGGATCGGGAGAGCGTCCCATCTATGTCATGGTCCTGGAGGTTCAATTACAGGAGGCCCAGCAAGCCGACCAGCTCAGACAGGCCCTGGAACAATTGAAGCCACTGCTGGGTGTTGATTTGACCTTCCGTCTGCTCGAAAGTGTCACCTTCTGATCGTGGCTATCCGTCCGATTCTGCAGTACCCCCATCAGGCACTCAAATCCACGAACGCCGCCGTCGCCCCCGCCGATCCGGCCGTGCAAGCGGTGGTTCAAGATATGCTGGATACGCTCGCCGCGTCACCCGGCGTGGCACTGGCGGCGCCCCAGATCGGGCATGCCGTGCAGGTGATCGTCGTGGATGTGTCGCGCAAGAAAGGCGAGAGGGGCCATGGATTGGTCGTGCTGTTGAACCCGGTCATTCTCTCGCTGGAAGGGAAAAAAAGCGTGCGGGAAGGCTGCCTGAGCGTGCCGGACTATACGGGTCATGTGCTGCGCTACGAACAGGCGCTCGTGGAGGGGATGGCGCCGGACGGCCGGGTCGTCACGGTGAGTGCCTCAGGATTCGAGGCGCTCGCCTTTCAGCATGAAGTGGACCATTTGAACGGCATGCTCTTCCTCGACCGTATTCAGTCACTCAGCACCGATCTCTTCAGACGAAAAAAATAACTCCCGACAACCACCAATTATTTTCTCGGCCGCCATCCCTTGAGACGTGCCGCAATGGCCTCATGTTGTTCCGCAGTGAGCATCGCCGCCAACGCATCACGGCGGAGTCTGGCCCGACTGCTGTCCTGACGACTCGCAAGGGAATACCAGAAGAACGCCTCCAGCACATCCGGCGTCACCCCCTGCCCCTGCTCATACAACATGCCCATGTCGCGTTGCGCCAAGGCGTGGCCCTGGTCGGCCGCCAACTGCAGCCACCTCACCGCTTCGGCCTCATCGGTTTCCCCGAGACTGCCCGTGAGCAAGGCCTGTCCCAACATCCATTGCGCGTTCGCATCGCCCTGCCCGGCAAGCGCCTGCAGCTGATGCTGGGAGGACGGATCGGCCAAGGCCGACGGCAGCGGACAGAACAACAGCACCATCGTCGCCGCCAACAGCCATCGCCATCCGAAATGATTCGTGACCCGCGCTCCCCGTCCGTTCAAGACCGCCCCCCGTCTGCGACTCTACTCAATGGTCAGCCAACAACGCCTCGGCGGCTTTTCGCCCGGACAGCAGCGCCCCATCCAACGTCCCGGTCTCGCAATAATCACCGCATTGATACAACCCCGGCCTCACCCGCGGCGATGCGCCTGATGCCTGCGCCGTGAGGATCTCAATCGGCGGCAGCGCTCTCTTGATGTGATCGGTCCGGAGGTGTCGCCAGACATGCACCTCCTCACCAAACCACTCGCGCAACTGCCGGCACACCGCTTGCTGGAGATCACCGCCGGCGAGAGATGGTTGCCCCGACAAGCTGACCGAAATCAGCGACAGTCCCAAGGGCGCATAGCCCTGGGCGACCTCGCTCAAGACACAGGCGGTGCCTACCGGTCCCTGACCGTCTCCGTTCAGAATCAACCAGGGTCCACGGACCGGTGGAGCGGGCGCGTCGAAATACAGACAGATCGCGTCACGTCCGGGCGCGGCCGGCCGGCTATCGCCTCGTAACGTGGCAGCGGTGGCATCATCCGTGGCCAGGACCAGAACATCGGCGGCGAGTCGTTCACCGGACGCCAGAACCGCGGTGGTGCCGTCCAGGTGACTGACCGCTGCGTTCAATCGGATCGACTCCGTTGGAAGAGTCGCGGCCAGCTGGCTCGCAATCGCGCCCATGCCCTGTTGCGGCAGCGCAATGTCGCCGCGAGAGAACGCCGCCCAGACCAATTCAAACAGCCGGCAGGGCGTGGACAACGCCTGATCAAGAAACACGCCACTCAGAAAGGGCAGGAAAAAGCGCTGCTGCATGGCGGGAGAAAACCCATAGACCTGCAGGGCCTCCAGCGTGGTGCGCTCGCCTCCGCCCGCCTGCCCACAGAGCTGCCGGCGCAACGCATCCCGACGGAGCCGGAGCACCTTGAGCTTGTCACCGAACGAACCGATCGGGCTCATCATCGTGGAGAGAAGATCCTGCGGACGGCGAAGCGGGTCGCTGATCCGATGAAAACCTCCGGCATACCGCACCATCGCGCCGGGATGAAACGGCTGGAGTTGCAGCGCGGGATAATCCAACATCCGCCCGGCTTCGGGATAACCGGTCAGAAACACCTGAAACCCTCGATCGAGTTGGAATCCATCCACACGATCGGTCCTCACCCGCCCGCCTACGGCATCGGATGCGTCGAGAAGGCTGCAGCCGAGTCCGGCCTGCGACAGATGTCGCGCACAAGCCAAGCCGGCAAGACCGGCGCCGACGATGATCACACGAGGATTAGCAGACATGATGGGCGGCATTCTAAACGCGGGCGGGACCAGACTCCAGTTTCCTGACGACGATTCTCAGCCTGCTAGACTGTCTTGCAGGCAATTTTCAACTCCGCCTCCCCGTCGCTCCCGGGTGTCACCCGCGACCATTCCCTGGTTCCTTTCCCCGACTGCAAAGGACGACCCTTGCCCATTTGTGTCGCATAGTACTTGGTCTGCAGGGGACGGCTCTTGTGAGCGAGACAATCGATCTGCTTCTTGATGCGCACGGAGCGATAGGTCCCCTGCGGAATCTGCCGATCCACTTTGAAGTCCTTCAGGGTCCAGAGCGTCACGGTCTTGCCGGTCGGACCGACCGTGGCCACATCCACGTAGCCGTCATACTTGTGCGTGCCGCCGACCAGAATCCATTCCGCCGACGCCACGTTGAAAAAAAGCATCGTTGAGAACATCACCAGTACCACATATTTCAGCATGTTTGCCCCATCACAAGCGTTCAGATACACGTTTCAGAAGCCTCGGGCTATCTTCTGCTAATAACCTCGGCCGCTGCCTCCATCACGCCTCATACGATCAAAGGGCAGAGCGTCATACCGTTTCTTCACGTCGGGGTGCTGGGAGAGATAGCCTTTGACGGCGACTTCATCGGCCAATACGTCTTTGATCCGCTCACGATAGCTCTCAACCGTCAGATCATATTTAGCCAGGAGCGGCTCGAGCTTGGCATTGATCTCGACCGTCATTTCCTCCATCCGCTCGGGCGACGGACGCTGCCCCTCTCCATATCGCTCCCACCCCTGAAAGTAGCTGGTCATCAGCTCACCGACCTCGACCCGCGCGTTCACAAACTTCTCCACCTCTGCCGGCTCGGCAGCCCAACCGGTTCCCCCGCACAGGACCACCGCCGACAGGATGCCGCTCATCAGACGCGCCGGATGGATCACCATGGTGCCCTCTCGAAGAATGGTCCCTCGTTCGCTGCAAAGCCGCAGCCATCATACCATCACAGGTATGCGACATACATCCAACTGATCCCGGCCCCACGCTCCACAGCCGCTGTCATCGATCGACTTCTCTTTCCGCACTCGGCAGTGTACAGTCACACCATCCGACCGCATCCAGACGTGGCGCTCCGCTTGACCCGATGAGCATGACCGGCAAACCGCACTTCACACAACGAGATCCGGCGTCGTCCGACAGGGTGCCTCCTCCCCGAAAGCCGGCGCGGAGCATGCCACGCGCGAAGGCAAGCAGCGCGAAACGTGTGACGCTGGATCGCCTGCTCTCCAAACTCGGCATTGCCAGCCGGAGCCAGGCACAGGAATGGATCAGGGCCGGACGAGTCCGCATCAATCAACGCCTGGTACGCATGCCGGACACCTGGATCGACTGGCCCGGCGATGCCGTCACCATCGACGATCGACCGGTCCAGCAGCGCCCTCCGCAATTCATTCTCTTCCATAAACCCAAAGGTGTAGTCACGACCCATCAGGACGAGAAGGGCCGAAAGACCATCTTCGATGTACTTCCTCCTGAGTTGAAAAGCCTGCACGCAGTCGGTCGCTTGGATCAGGCGACGAGTGGTCTCCTCCTGCTCACCAACGACTCGACGCTCTCCAGTTTCCTGACCGATCCGAAACAGCAGGTGCCGCGCCTCTATCTAGTCACGGTGCGTGGTGAGGTCTCGGACGAGACAGGCCGGGCAGCGCTTGACGGGGTGGACGATCAGGGCGAGCGGTTGCACTGCGCCTCCGTCACCATTCAGAAACGCTCAGGCCGGGAATCCCATCTGGCCGTCACGTTGACCGAAGGCAAGAATCGTGAGATCCGGCGGCTCTTCAAGGCGCTGGGACATGAGGTGACCAGATTGAGGCGGATTCAATACGGCCCCTTCACCCTCGGCGATCTCCAACCGGGCGCCTGGCGCGAACTCCCGATCGACGCAGCCAGGGCGCAACTCCAGTTGCCGCCGGCTCATAGGGCACGGGTACCACAGGCGAAACCAGACCTGCTCGACAAGCGCGCACCCTGAGCGCCCGCTCCCCCCCCACACGTCAGCTGAAATCTTTCCAGGCCAGGGCCGACAACTCACTGAAAAGTGGGCGTCGTCGCTGACTCCCTACGTTTTTTCCATCAAGCCTGTCGTTCTCTTTGCCGGAGCGGGTGAAAGAACTTGCCAACCTGCTTGCCTGTGCTATGGTGAATACAGCACAGGAAATTTCGGAGCGTGACCTTCCGCATTGTCGTAAGAGTCGCCCCCAGCTGTAGTCCACCACCAGCAAGACTCGCAGCCACCCTATGACAGGGAACGGCACACCTGCGATCGCAGGCGGTCTCAATAGAGGAGCACGAGAGCAATGACTCACATGACAAAGCGCTTGGCAACCATGGCCACCATGCTGGCGTTTGTCGCAAGCGTCGCCGGACCGGCGATGACCGCTGCGGCCACCCCGGAAAAAACCTCGATCGAGATCAAGGTTCGGGTCAGTGAAAAGGGATTCCTGGATGAGAAGGGCCGACCCTACGGAGCGAAGCGCGCCCTGCAGGTGCCGAAAGATACGATGGTGAAGATCACCTTCGTGTTCGGTGAAGACATGACCAGCCTGGCCGTGGGAGACACGCACCAGATCACGATCCGGGCCGAAGACGGCTGGAAGCAGGAGACCGGCTCAGTCTGGGTGATGAACCGGGAATCGAGCGTGAGTTTTCTGGCCGGGGAAAAGAACCGAACTCACTATCGCGCCTACTGCATCCTCGACTGCATCGGCATGGAGCATCTCACCAATCTGCTGATCCAGGTCGTCTAACCAGGCTGGTCAACTAGCCTGTCCGGCAAAGCCGCGGTGAAATGAAAACGCTCGGCGTACTGATGCAATACGCCGAGCGGTCGAATTTGTGAGCACGCAGAGTGGCGAGGATTCACCCACCTGCTAGTAGCCCCGTCCGGTGCTGCCTCCGCCACCCCCACTCATCCGATTCAACGGAAGCGCCTCATACCGGGTCTTTAGATCCGGATGCTGGGCGAGATATCCTTTCACCGCCGCATCATCGGCGAACACGTCTTTGCTGCGCGCGCGGTAATCCTCCAGCGTCAGGCCATGCTTGGACAGGAGCGTGGTCAGTTTCGCGTTGATGTCGTCGCCCATCTCCTTCATTTTCTCCGGCGACGGCCGCTGCCCGGACCCGTAGGACTCCCCGCCCTTGAAATAATTCGTCATCATTTCGCCGATCTCGATGCGGGCGTTCACAAACTTCTCCACATCGGCCGGCTCAGCCGCCAGGCCATTCCCTGCGAACAACACGACGCCCAATGAGATCCCGATGATGTGACGCGATACAGGCATGGTCATAATGTCCTCCCAGAGTATGAATCTAATAATATAGGCTGCCTTTCGGCATCATACCATCTCGACCGGACGACCTGCACTTGTCAGGCGATCCACCTGGCAGGCCACGAAGAGTGGCAGGATGTGCGAAGAGCCGACCCCTGAACATAGAAACCAGCGCCCTGTAGCCATGTGGAGCGGCGATGCCGCTACTCGCCGTGACCGTGGTCCTCGAGTCAGGTATCATCCCATGGGTCTCCGAACTCTCGCTGGTTTTCCTCACGCTTCTCGGTGGATTGGCAGCATACGTAGGCGGAGCCAATATACTGTGGGGTGCCATCCGCGTCACCTTCTGGGGTGCACTGGCATGGCGGCGACGGCAGGCGTCGGGGCGCTGTTCGGAACGACGCTCTGAGCTAAGCCATGTTACGGGGTCGAGACGCTGTCGTTCTGTGCAATCTCGTAGACCAGAGTCACGTTGGCCTCAACCTTCAACTCTCCGCCAAGGATGGGAGGCTCGCCGCCGCCGGCATCCATCGCCATCATCGAGCGTGACGTATGGGGCATCGGACGCACCACCTGTCCTGCTTCATTCACGCTGATCAACCGCACCAGTTTTAATTTCAACGACTCGCTCAGCGTCACGGCTTTCTCGCGTGCGTTCGCCACGGCCTGCTTCATCGCGCCACGTGTCGTTTGTTGTTCATCCTTCAGCGCCCACTGCAAACCCTGGAAGTGATTCGCCCCAGCCGCCAAGGCCTGCTCGATCACGGCGGCGACCTTCTCCGGATTGAAGACCTCCACCGTCAGCTGATTACTCACCAGATAGCCGATGATCTCCGGTGCCATCGGAAGCGCATCGGCGTTGTGTTTGGGCGGCGGTTTATATTGTGGCGACACGCTGAATGCCGACGTCTGAATGCGCGCCTTATCGATGTGCAGCTCGGTCAGTCGATCGATCATTTTCTGCATGACGTTGCTGTTCTGCCGCTGGGCCTCCGCAAGTAATCTGCCGACCGTCTGCATCCCGAACGTCACATAGGCCATGTCCGGCGCAATTGCGAAATTCCCCGTACCGGTGACCGTCATCATCGGGACGACCGGCTTCGAGTCGTCGTGGGCTCGCGCAAATCCCGGGAGGCCCAGCAGGATCAGAGCCAGTGCGAGTAGGATCGTGAAGTGTTTTTTCCTCTGCCCCTTATGATTCATCTCATCCTCGCTATGTTTCTGCTCAGACGATCCTCGGTTCCACACCAGATCAACCACACGACCCAGCAAAACGAATGTTGTGGCCGATGATGGGTGAGGCGGCATTAAGTGGCGGATTTCACGTCCGACAACTTGCGCACGAACGCCGTCATTTCATCCAACTTGTGCGTCCCGACGGCCAGGTCATTCTCCAACCGCTCAATCATGTCCAAGCAGGTCTTCACCGTTTCGACGAGTTGGGCCTGCGTCATCGCCGGCAACTTCTGTTCGATGTCATGTCTGTTCATGCTTATTCCCCCATGCCGTTTTCATGGAGCAATGTGACGTATCCAAGGGGCGTTTTCAACTGCGTCGCGCGCGGTCCCTGAACCTCACTGTCACCTGAATGGACTACGCCACAACCCTCGACGACAAGCTTGCGCATTCAGCGATGCTCCCTATCGGTGAATCTTGATAGGGGCACAGGAAAGGTATGGACTAGAAGGCAGGGGTAACGGACGCGCGATTACTCGGGCGATGACGGCATGAGTCGAGCGAGATCGCTTGGCTTACATTCGACTGCTGTCGTGCAACGCGAACCATGCATAGGGCATGAGGTAGTAACACAGGAGAAATAATGTGAGGCCCAACACCCCACCGACCATCCCTCTGACGACGACCCCGGCGAGAGGGAGCAGGAACACCATCAGGTGCATCACGTGCGCGATGGGCTTGTGCTGGTCATAAAACGCTTGGCGGGTGTCACTCGTAAGCGCCTCGATGAAGGAATGAGTGTAAGCAATCATCACCGCACCTCCTCGTCCATCGAACAGGAAGAACGGATATGCCGGCAGCGGTAGCCTGAGGCATCGATCACCGAGAGAGCGGCTACCTAGCGCATCACGCTACGCTCAATGAGGCATGGCGTCAAGAGCCATGCGGGGCGGGTTGGCGTGTGAGCTGCTTCAAGAAGTCGCCCAGCACGGTGCGAAACTGGTCGGGGTCTTCCGCCATCATAAAATGGCCGGTGTCGAATTCCACCAGCTGCGCCCCGTGGATCTGCGCCTGAATTCCCTTGGCGATAGTCGGCGTGGCGACACCATCCTTGGCGCCGACCATAACCAGAGTCGGCACAGTGATGCGGCTGAGCTGACCATGCACGTTGAACTGCGACATGGAAGTCAGCGCCTCCCTGATCACCGTGGCATTCCAGGTGGGGATCCGTTCAAGCAAGGGCCTGTAGGTTTGAGCCGGCGCATCGGGAGGAAAACTTTCCACGATCATATCCTTCGACACTTCCCGATAGTCACGCGGCGCGCCGATGGTCGGAATGTCGTCGTCGAGAATCATCGCCCCGTCGGTCGTGGACACCAGCACCAGCGCCCGTACCCGCTCAGGATGATCCAGCGCGAGACGCTGCAGAATCATCCCGCCCATGGACACACCCACCCACACAGCACGGTCGATCTTGAGCGTATCGGCCAGGGTGATGAGATCCTTCGAAAACTGCTCGATCGTGAACCCGCTCGGCGGTTTCTCCGAATCGCCGTATCCACGCAGGTCCACTGCAATACCTCGGAAATCCGGCGAAAAGGCACTCACATATTGGGGAAAGATATTGCTGGTCGTCACCACGCCGTGGACAAAGATAACCGGATCGCCATTGCCTGCCTCTAGCACGCTGAGGGTCAAGCCGTTGAGATCGATCATATGGCGTTGGAACAGATGGCCCGGGGGCATGGACTCGGCTAAGGCCTGCTGGGTGCGGTTGTTGCGAGCGGGCTGCGTGGATTCCGCACAGCCGGACGCGCCGAGAACACTCAACGTGAGCAGGATCGTCATCAACCGCATGCAACTCCCCTTTCTACAGAGATCACTGAATCTACATGCAGCCTAAGCTGTCAGGCGAGCAGATGCAATGCTGAGCTGCCACCCGGCATTCTCGCTCCCGCACAATTTCTTGGACTCCTCGAATTGATGACTCCCGGCACTGAGTGGTTGCCCTGCGCACAGGAACACAGGCATGCCATCCGGCCCATCGTCGGGCCCCTCAGATCGACGGCCGATAGCGCCGCGCTGGTGGGTCAGGCAGACAACATGCCGACCGCGCGATCATCCGAACTTACTTGATTCGCGAGACGACCGCCCGGACCGGCGCCCATTCGATCTGCGGTTGCAGAGTGAACAGGACGTGCGCAAGCCCCCGGTACGCCGCCTCCAATTCACGACAGCGCTCGACGAATCGACCGGAGGCCATCCGCGGAAAGTAATCGCGGTGACGCTCGTAGAAGAGCGCTCGCCGTCTCCAGCGATCGGCATTGACCCTGAACAACCGGGCGGCAAACCCGGAGGGACCGGTGAGTGCCAACCAGTGCCGGTCCCGTCTGAGAGGACGTGCAGTCATTGAGGTGGATGCGGATGTGGTCACTGCTTTCATCGGTTCTCCTCCTTCTTCCGTTCGCCTGTGTCATAGATTCGAACGTCCTGACAGAGGCGCTGTGATGACACCAGTCTCGGTTTACCCTGCCCCTACTGTAGTCTCGCCACATGAGGAAATGATTAGTGCAGCATGAGAAAGACTTCATACAAGCACAGCAGGCCGGGGCTTCCGGTCGCGGTAGCTCCACAATTGCTGGACTCGAAATCCTATGGATCTGTCCGTGCGGGCGGCCCAGTCTCTACGGACGTGGCTGTGACAGATCCCGCGCCTGCCCTCAGACAGGGCGCAGGTCCAATGCCTGCCGCGACTGTGGGAAGGCAGGCAGGCGATGGCGGATTCAGCTACAATCTCCCCGTGAAAGTCTTTCCGGACGCGATCATAATCCTGATAGCGCGTGCTCCAATCCGGTGGGTTCACACACTGGATGCAAGGATCTGCACAGGGAGGGAACATGGCTGAAGACCAGAGAGCTGACCTAGAGGCCTGCTTGGCTCAAGCGCGGCGGTCAGAACGTCGGCTTCGTGTCCAATACGCAGTCACCCGTGTGCTGGCCGAGTCCTCAACCCTGAAAGACGCAGGCCATGAAATCCTTCGGGCCATCGGTGAAAGTCTGGACTGGGAATTGGGCATGTTTTGGGCCGTAGACAAGCAGGCTGAGTTGCTGCGTTTCGTTGACTTGTGGCATGCGCCGCAGGTTGAGGCCTCCGAGTTCATACAGGACAGCCGGGAACGGACCTTTCAACGGGGTGTGGGGCTTATCGGTCGAACCTGGGAAAGCGGAACGCCTATTTGGATTCCTGATGTGACCGGCGACCCCCATTTCCGCCGGGCCTCGATCGCGGCTCACGTCGGACTGCATGGAGGATTTGCCTTTCCAGTCCGTAAGGGCGAACGCATTGACGGAGTCATTGAATTTTTCAGCCACCAGATCCGCAAGCCGGATCAGGATATTCTCGACATGGTGGCCGACATCGGCATCAAAGTGGGCCAGTTTGTGGACCGCGAGCAGACAGCGGAAGCGCTGCGCCAAGCGGAGGCCCTGGCCGACGTGGCGAGACTGCTGGGAGACATCGGCCATGATATCAAGAATATGCTGATGCCGATCATGAGCGGGGCGGCGCTGCTGGAGGAAGAACTCGACGAGTGTTATCACCGCCTACCGGAGAGTGTCACCGGCAAACTGAAGCACAGTCGGGATCTGACCAAGGAACTCCTGGATATGATCCGGAATGGGTCCCGCCGCATTCAGGACCGGGTCAGGGAGATGGCGGAATCGGTCAAAGGCCTCACCCGGGGCTGCCGGAATTTGCGCCCTGCCGACTCGCGGAGGTGGTCGCCGGCGTGTACGCAGCGCTCAGGATCCTGGCCGATCAACGTAAGGTCGCGCTGCGCGTGGATGGACTCGATACCCTCCCCGTGATTCAGGCTGACGAGAGCCGGCTGTTCAATGCGATCTATAATCTCGTCAACAACGCGATTCCGGAAGTGTCACCCGGCGGATCCGTCACGCTGCGTGGCCGTACGGATCAGGCGGGAAGGAGCATCCTGGTGTCGGCCATCGATACCGGTAGGGGCATGCCAGCCGAAGTCCTCAAGAGCCTCTTCACGTACAGCGCCATCAGCCGAAAGGTCGGCGGGACAGGGCTGGGCACAAAGATTGTGAAAGATGTCGTCGATGCCCATGGAGGCAGCATCACCGTTGAGAGCGAGCCAGGCGTCGGCACCTCGTTTCACATCACGCTTCCCCTGGAGGGACCACCGCCCCACTCGCAGAAGGCTTCGACGAACAGTCCGCGATGACCAGGCCATGGGATCGATGTCCGCAGATCATCGCTAACAGAGACTGACTCCGGCAACCAGGCCCGCTCTCTTCCAGATGCGTGGGCCCGATCAGCCGGTCATCGAACCCAGGGCGGCGTAATCGTCGGCGGAGGCGGAGGCCCCTCGAGCAGTCCTGGTGCCCTCTTAGGAGGTTCCGGAGGGAGGGCCTGACCTTCCCCTTCGACCCTGCGCTTGAGCCTGACCACCAGGGCGCCCATCACATCCCATTGCTGAAAGTTTTTGCGCACCGCACGGGGATGTTGGTTGTGACAATCGACACAGGACCGCACCAGCGCCAAATCGGCCGACACCGCCTTGAATTCATCGCCGTCGACGAAGCCGATGACCCCGCGTTGTCGATCCTTCTCCAACTGAAGTAACGCTGTCATCTCCGCGTCCGTGCGGGGGCGGTTCGCCGGATTCAGCGGCGTCAAACTGATGAGGCCGATCTCCAAACCCTCCACCTGTTCAGCGGCTTCCTTGACGAACTGGGCAGGAAGCGGGAGAAAATGGGCATCTGTTTTCCAATCCTCCCGCGGCGACAGTCCCGCGTCTCGCGCATGTTCGACGACGTGGAGCACGTAAGCGGTACGAAAGGCTCTGACAATATTGAGGATGTACCCGGCCGTCTGATCAAAGGAGGGTTCGGCCCTGATCACGCCCCACCCGGGTATGGTCAGGCAACCGGCCAGGCTGAACGCAATGACGACGTGACGTATGCGCATAACACCTCGCAACGGATCGTTTCGGGAGCGGCAGACATGCAGCAGGAACGCGAGGAGCCTAGCCGATTGAAACTCCACCGGTCAACAAGCAGGCCCCCCCGGCCGCTTTCCCGCCTCAACGTGTCAGGCAGCGCCCAACACCTCTCGAAAGACCGTGGCCAAATCACGCAGCGCTTTTCCCCCGTCGCCGACATAGAGCGAGCCGTGCATCGTCGCCACGGTCTTCGGCTGCAGCGCCGCCAGCCGCTGCAATGTTGGATCTGTCAGCGTGCAATAGGGCATGTAGTTCGCCAGTGGACCCTGCTGATATTCCACGAGCACGTCCCGACTGCGGCCCACCACGTCCGACTGGGTGACCGGTTCCACATTGCCGTTTTGATGCAGAAGATCGGAGCAGAGCAGCGTCCGCTGTGTTTCTTCGAACATCAGACCGGACTCCCAGCAATGCGGCACGTGCGGCGTGGCCAGAAATCGAAAGCGGTACTTCCCCGTCTCCAGCACCTCGCCATCTGTCATCCCCTTCGCCGGCCGGAGCGCGAGACAATCATCCACACTCACGAGCTTGCTCACCAGACTACAGACCGCATCGGACTGGGGCGCCAACTGCTGCCACTCCGGCAACGACTCGCACTCATCGGCCTCGAAATGGCTGAACCCGATCCAGCGCAAGGTGCGGACGTCGATGAGCTACGCCACCGTCTCCTTCACCGCCGGAAACAGCGCGCGCGGGCCGGTGTGATACAGGAGCGGCTCGGCATCACGGACCAGAAACTGACTGAATTGCAGGTTGAACGGTTCGAGGAAGGTGGTGATGCGGAACAGGTCCGGAGCAACTTCGGTAATCTGCGCCATAGTGCCTCCACACAAGATGAGGCGGCATGGTACCTGGTCGGCTAAAACGCTTCAACTGAGCGAGGTGTTTGAAGGCAGCCGACCGGACGGATGCGTCAAGAAGACTCTCGCCTCGCTTGTGTCACCTCCATGCCCTCTCAACCATGCGTTACCTGGCCGCGTTCCTCGGTCTCCCACTGAACTCCCGCTGGTCGCTCAAGGCCCAAAGGATCTATATCGGTGCGCAGAGATCGAAAAGATCGACCTACGAGCCGGGCGAAACACAGTTGGTTTGCTTGCGCAACTGACACAAGCGAAACCGGGTCAACTGCGACCAGTACTTCAAGGCGCCGTGCACGTCGTTCCAGGAATCGAAGACCTCCGCGTCGAGAAAGCGCCCGCCGACCCGCCGATCCACGGCGGCCGCGAGGATCTCCCCAGACTCCGCATCCATGAGTTTGCCCTCGATGGAGGCCGTGCCTTTGAACAACGGTTTTCCGGTGGTGAGCGTCTTGATGGTCGAGGCGACGAAGGCGATGTTAAACGGCGCCGGCACACTCGAGACGATATCCAAGGCTGGATAGGATTGTTCGGCATCGGTGTGCGCGGCCTGCATCCGAAACATCTTGGGGCCCGGTTCGCTCACCATCTCGTAGTCCTTGGCGAGTTCCTGATACAGGAGCGCGTAGAAGGAACCAGCAATCACCTGGGCCTCCTTCGGATCCAGCCCATCGACCTTGGAGTCTTTCCCCCGCCAGATCATGATCGGATCTAAGAGAATCTTGTTGTACGCAGCCTTCGCCGGCCAATCGACTGCCGGATTGCGATACACCAGGAGCGCTTCGTCGCCCTTGCCCTCGCGCATCTGCGCATAGAGATCCTGCAGAAATCCGGACGGCTCCACCGACCGGGCATGCCTGGTCGCTCCGCAGCCGGCGAACGCGACCGAGACCGCCACGAATAGCAAGACAGATCGCAACATCATGATACCTCCCTGGAACAGATCAAGAGGCTCGATCATTCGTCATACTTCCTGGCGTTGCCATAGGACTTCTCGACTGGATACTTGGCTTCGTTCTTCTTCAGTTTCGACAACACCGCGGCATTCACATCCAGGCCCAGATCATGACACAGGTAGGAAAGCAGGATCACGACATCGGCGATTTCATCCTCAACGCGTTCCCGTGACGGGCTTTCCAGGAGACGGGCCACCTCGTCGTGCGACTTCCATTGGAAGATCTCCAGCAATTCGCTCGCCTCAACCGTAATGGCGGCCGCAAGTTCCTTGGGCTGGTGAAACTGCTCCCAATCGCGCTTCCGTCGAAACTCCAGCACCGCCGCCAGCACCTTGTCGTTCAGCATCGAGGTCCTCTCTCTTTGGGGTCAGGTCTTGCAATCATACAATCTTATCTGGCCTCACAGCCGCAGCCGGCGCGTTTCTCGTCGAACTACGCTGGAATCCTGCAATCGAATTGTCGTACTCTGCCTGCCCTTGTCCTGTCTGGTTGCAGATTCCTGGGACCGGCGAAACCCAGACAGAGCAACTGAATTACCGGCGAGTGTACGGCCTGGCGATGGGTGATTTCCAGACCTGACTCCCTCCAGGCGTGATGCCTGATAGAGCGGCCGGGAACATGATTGAAAAATAGGAGCGAGTGACGTAGAGGATGAGGTAGGAACAGACAGGCTGCGGCAACACTTCACACGCAGGTGGTCTCGGCGCTGTTTGCAGGAGGTCCGATCATGAACGTACGACTCGTGGTCCTGTTGTTTCCACTCTTGTCGATCGGTGCGTCAGTTCACGCACAGAGCACTTGTTCGGATTGTTTCAACGCCGCACAAGCGGAGGCGAGAAAATGCCTCGATAATGCCATTAGTGCAGGCGATAGGAACGATTGCCTGGAGACTCGGCAAACCCGAACCAAGGCTTGCAGCGACAATCAATGTCGGGAGGACAGAGAGGAAGTGGCGACCACGGAGACGCAACCGACGCGCAGTCGGCCGGGCGTCACGCCATACACACCAACGGAAGGCGAGTGGCTGGCATTACTCATGCGAGCCGGCCTGAGACGCGAGGCTACTCCCGACCATCCCTATTCGCTCGACATTGTACTCGCCGATCCGCAAACGCTCCAGATTGTCGTGCGACATGCTTCCACGCTGGACCGCAACACGCTGAACAAAGCCATCGAGACCGCCCGGGAAGCGATCAGAAGCACGGCTAGAAATTATGGATGGGAAAAGTGGGTCAAGATCCGGGAGACGGTCGAAGCATATCCCGCCAAGAAATAAACCTCCCCCTTTTTCCCTTTTTTGGGGTCAGGTCTTGCAATCACATACTTTCCTGCTCGGCCCGCTTCAAGCGGCGGCTCACCGTGGCGGCATGTACACCCAGATGGTCCGCAATTTCGGCCAATCGATACCCGTACTGCCGATAGGCCTGATGGATGGTCTTCTCCAGGTCGCCCTTCCGCTGAAACAGCGTTTCCAATGAGGGGCGCTGGGCTTGCGTCTGTCGGCGCGGAATGTCACGGATCACCCGATTCGGTTGGTGCTGCGCCACGAATTTTTCCGACCCCAGGTAGATCTGGCCGGTGAGTTGCTCCCAAGGGACTGGCCCACCCCGCCCCTCCGCCACAAAGGTGCGATACCGCTCCTGCGCCGGTCCCTCGCGTTGGCCGAATTGACTCAGAATCCAGTTCGTCGTCAGCCAGCCAGGCGCCTTCGTCTCCCCCACCGTCGCCCGGTAACTGCTCCAGGCCCATAACCGGGGATGAGACACGATCTTCGCACGGACCGGATTCAGCACGACGTACCGGCACAATTCAAGCAGATGCGCGTCTTTTTCCACCAGAATCGCCGTGAAGCGCCCTTGAAACACATGCCCGACCTGCTCGTGACGGAGGTTGTAGGCCTGCGTATAGCGGCCATTCAATTGCCGCATGCCGAGCGAGAGATTCGGCTTCGGCGTCTCGATCAACAGATGATAGTGATTGTCCATCAGACAGTAGGCATGGCAGATCCACCCGTAGCGATCGATGACGTGGGCCAGCAGGCTCAGCCATTGGGAGCGGTCGCGATCGTCAGCTACGATGTCTTGCCGGGCGTTGCCCCGACTCGTGACATGGTAGACGGCGCCGGGGAATGACAAACGAAGGGGACGTGCCATGAGCGGGAGTGTAGCGTGAGAAATTGTTTAATTGCAAGACCTGACCCCGTAGAAGGGAGGGAAGGCTAGTGGTGCGCCGCCGGAGAAGATCCAGGCTTGGCCGGGCGGGCGAAGAGGCGATGAATCTGCACTTGATACAGGATCACCAAGGCCAGGCCCGGGGGCACCCACCAGAGACCGGCTTCGAGGCCGGTCCGGTCGGTTGCGGCGTTGAGGCTCGTGAGACTGTTGGCCTGTCCGGTCGTCGCAATCAACAGATTGGGAAAAATCCCCCAAGCCGCCGCAACCAATAGGCTCGCGACCGACACACTCGACGCCACGAAGCCAACGAACGGCCGTTGACGGACAGCGCTCACGTGCCGGACCAGCAGCGCGACCACCGCCGTCAGGGGCCAGACAAAGCCGATGGGAGCGGCCGCATAATGCACGCCGAACGCTGGCTGCACGGAGGGCAGCGCCACGACCAGGGCCACGAGCAACAACACCAACAAGACGGTTGCGGACTTCGCCAGCGCCTCCGCCCTTGCCTGCAACTCCCCGCGCGTCTTCATGACCAGGAAACTCGCGCCCTGCAACGTCAACAGGGCGACCAGGGTCAGCCCCGTCAGCAGAGTGAACCAATCCAGAATGCCGGGCATCGAACCGGGGCTGAAGTCGGTCCAGAGCGGAAGGAAGAAATAGCCGCTCGCATTCAAAGGAACGCCCCGCAGCAGATTCCCCACCACCAGCCCCACCACGAAGGCCAGCAGCAGATTGGCCAGAAAGAAGATCGTATCCCAGAACGTGCGCCACAACGCGTGATCGACATGCTCTCGCAGTTCGAACGCCAACCCCCTCCCCATCAGGAGCCACAGCATGATCATCAAGGCGAGGTAGAACCCGCTGAACCCCGACGCAAAGGCCTTCGGAAAGGCCAGGAACAAGAGAGCGCTGCCGGCGATCACCCACACTTCGTTGCCGGTCCACACCGGTCCGATCGTCTCCCGCACCAGGCGGCGTTCGCTCTCCTGCCGGGCCACGAATGGCGACAGGATCCCGACGCCGAAGTCATAGCCGTCGAGCACCACATAGGTGGTCAACACGAACAGCACCAGGGCATACCAGATCGTTTCCAAGCGCTAGCTCCCCGCCTGCCCCACAGCCGGCTCCGTCGGCCCGTGACGCAGGATCTCCAGAAACAACAAGACGAACAGCAGCCCCAACCCGAGATAGATCCCCAGGAAGCCCAGCAAGGTGAAGAGAGCATTGCCGGAATGGACCAACGGCGAGATGCCCTCCTCCGTGCGAAAGAGCCCGTACACCAGCCAGGGTTGGCGGCCGAGCTCCGCCGTCATCCAGCCGGCTGTCGTCGCAAGATAGGGAAAAGGAGCGCTCAACAGCAGGAGCCAGAGCAACCAACGGGCAGTGAAGAGCCGGCCACGCCACAACCACGCCAGGGCCAATCCCATCACCGCGAGCAGGAGCGTGCCGAGCCCGACCATGATGTGGTACGCGTAATACAGCAGCGCAATGTGGTCCGGCCACTCGCGCGGGGGAAAGGCATCCAGCCCCTTCACCTTCGCGTAAAGATCGTCATAGGCGAGCAGGCTCAGCGCCGACGGCACGACGAGCGGATTATCGATCGTCATGGTTTCCATGTTGGGCTGGCCGATCAGCACGAGGTCGGCGCCGCGCTCGGTGCGAAAGAGGCCCTCGAAGGCAGCGCCCTTGACCGGCTGGAACTCGAACACCTGCCGCGCGCTCTCATGTCCCGTCGGTGTGATGAGCAGCACCGAGGCGAACGCGCCCGCCACAACGCCCGTGCGCAGACAGGTCCTGGCCAGCGCAGGATGTTTCCCCGCCAGTTGATAGAGGCCACCCACCGCAGCCACCACGAACGCGCCGGTGACGACCGCCGCCGTCATGTTATGGGCGAACTGCCAGATCAGCCAGGGATTCGTGAGCAGCCCGACCAGACTCTCGACCGTCAGACGGCCGTCGGCCGCCACGTGATAGGCCACAGGATGTTGCATCCAGGCGTTCGTCGCCAGAATAAAATAGCCGGATAACCAGGAACCGAGCCATAGCAAAACCGTCGCCAGCCACAACGTGCGCCGGCTCACGCGCGATTCGCCGAATAAGAGCACCCCGAGGAACGACGACTCCAAAAAAAAGGCGAACACCCCTTCCATCGCCAGCGTCTGCCCGACGATGCCGCCTGCGTATTCGGAGAACTTGGCCCAGTTGGTGCCGAACTGAAATTCGAGCGGAATGCCCGTGACGACCCCGAACGCGAAACTCAGCGCAAAGATGCCGGTCCAGAATCGCGCGACCTGGTGATAATGGTCCCCCTCACTGAGCAGGTCACGCGTGCGCAGATACACCAGCAGCAGGGCGAGTCCCATCGTGAGCTGAGGAAAGAGGTAGTGAAACGTGGCCGTGACGGCGAATTGCAGCCGGTCATATTGCAGCGCGGTATCCATCACTACCTCACCCCCTTGAATTGGCCCGCGACATTGTGACTGATCAGACCTGCTGGGGAAGCTAGTGACTTCCCCAGGGCCGATGAAGTATTTGATTGCAACACCTGACCCTAAATAGAAATAGTGCGACGTCTACAGTTTGGGGATGTGGAGGGTTTTGCTGATCATCAGGGTGCCGGAGAGGACGAACATCAGGGACAGGGGATGCAGGTCGCCGGGCCCGACGGTCCAGACACCCCAATAGAGATGTTCGCCGAGTCGCTCCTGCCAGGCGGCCAGGGCTAGGACGCCGGTCAACAGCGCGGTGGTGGGAATGGGGGTGCCTTCGAAATAAGCCACCTTCTCCCGACCCGCGGAGAGGCTCTCGGCAGTCACGTTGTACCGGGCCAGGCGACTCACCCCGCAGCAGACGAAGTACGTCAGCGCGATCCAGTCCCACCCTCCTCTTAGACCGGCGGCGAATCCGAGTGCTGCCGGTGCGACTCCGAATGAGATGATGTCGGCCAGCGAATCCAACTCCCGCCCGAGCACTGACTGCTGATGCCGCCATCGAGCAACCCGGCCGTCCAACCAATCAAAGAGCAGGGCCGCCGGCGCCAGGGTCGTGGCGGCGAAGAAATGGGTCGGAGACCCGCTGCCCATGTAGTGCATGGCGAAGAACACGGCCGCGAGCCCGCAGGCGGCGTTGCCCAGCGTGAGCACGTCGGCCAGATGAAACTCGCGGAGCATCGAAAAATGTTTCGGAGCTGCAGCGGCCACGACAGGAAAATCTACGCGGGATTGCGCCGAATGTCCAGAATCTGAACTCTGAAGCGAGTGGGGTGCAGTCAAGCAGAACTTCTTGTCGTCTTCATTGCCCGACCAAGCCGGGCGGCAGGCCCGCAAGCCTACCGCCCCGGACTACTTCGAAATGGGATTAGGGCTCAACCCGTTGCAACGTGGTCACGTGGCCTTTATCGGTGACATAGGCCTTGACCATATCGCCTTCGACCACCTTGTCGAGCTTCGTGCTCTTGTCCACATGCACTTTGACGAGTTCCCCGTCTGTATTTCTGATCTGATAAAACTCGCCGTCCATCTTCATGAGGGTGCCCTTGACGGCATCCTTGGTGATCCGCTCACCGATGCTCGGCGTGGCTTCCTTCTCTTTCATGGGATCGGCCGCAAACGCGAGTCCTCCCCCTCCGCTAACCAGGGCTGCGACGAGCAGCATTTCAACACTTCGTTTCATCATATACCCTCCCATGTTGTCACTGAGTCGGTGTCAACTCTTACCGTAACCCTCATGAGAAGGAGGACATACTGGGAAAATCCCCTGCCACCGGGCCTCTGTGAGTCATGTGGGGAACGCAGGCTGGATAGGCGGATGACTAAATTCGAACCAGGGATTCCATGTTGAGAGGAAACGAGGTAGCTGATGAAAGCTTCGGTGGGCTGCGATTGTTCCCCAAGTGTTCCGCAATCACAGCCGACTGATACCCGTACTGACAGATCAGCCCGCTGAACCATCTTCTCCGGGCCGTACTTCCACTCAAACCGCCCGGGGCCTGACATCGCCGCCTAAGATGCCCCCCGGAAAAGATTTCATGCTGACCTCCCTCGATCAATTGTTTGATTGCAAGACCTGACCCTAAATGGGGTGGAATCCGCGCCTCATCGCGCGAGCTTCTTTTTGATGGCAGTCAGGTTCTCAGGGGTCGATCGCACTCGTATCGTGAGTCCTTCGGCATCATATTCCTCGGACAGGATACGCATCTTGGCGCGGATCTCCGCAACGACCCCTTGAGCGGTAAAGGGAATGCGCAATTCCTCGTCGAGCATATCGCTCTCAAAGTACCCCATGATGCGCTCACGGAGCGCCTGCAGATCGTCCTTGTTTCTCGTGGACAGCACAATGGCGTCGGGATACTCCGCCTTCAAGGCCGCGAGTTCCTCCGGCGCGAGACGATCCCGTTTATTCAACACCAACAGGCTGGGAACCTCTGTGGCGCCGACTTCGGCCAACACCTTCCGCGTGACGTCGAGTTGGGAGCGAAAGGACGGGTCGGAGGCATCGACGACAAACAGCAAGAGCGAAGCACTGGCCGCTTCATCCAGCGTCGACTTGAACGAGGCCACCAGGTCATGCGGGAGCTTTTTGATGAAACCCACCGTATCGGACAGGAGGACCTTCGGACACGTCTCAGGATACAAGGGCCGGATCGTGGTATCGAGCGTGGCGAACAGCTTGTCGGCCACGAGCACTTCACTGCCCGTCATCGCCCGCATGAGCGAGGATTTCCCGGCATTGGTGTACCCGACGAGCGCGACCGTCAATTCGTGTTCCCGCCTCGCACGGCGCGTCTGATGCTCGTCCCCGATCGCCGCCAATTCCTCCCGGAGTTCCTTCGTGCGATCGCGGATTCTGCGCTTATCGAGCTCCAGACTCGTCTCCCCGGCTCCTTTGCCGCCGACTCCCCCGCCCTGCCGCTCGCTGCCGCCTCCGGTTTCCCGCAGCCGGGGCGCAAGATAATTGAGGCGCGCGATCTCCACCTGCAGCCGGGCCGCTCTGGTTCGCGCGTGCCGGCTGAAAATCTCAATGATGACCCCGGTCCGATCGAGCACCGGCACGCCGGCGGCACGTTCCAGGTTTTTCAATTGGGACGGCGACAGGTCACAGTCCACGATGACGATTTGCGCCTGCTCGCGCGGGCCGGGGGAAGGCTCGATGGTGTCGTCCGATTCGTCGTCGTCCGATTCTTCCGTGACGTCCGAATCCTCCGCCTCGAACTTCGACGCCCCTTTGTGCTTCGGCCGTGCAAACGCCGATTCGATTTTCCCGGACCCACCGGTCCATTGCGCCAATTCGGCAAGTTTGCCCTGCCCCAGGACCGCGGCATATCGATCGGAACTCCGCTTTTGCGTCACACGGCCCACGACCTGGTACCCGAGGGTTTTGACCAGACGGGTGAGCTCTTGCAGCGAACTGTCCAGCTCCTCCGCAGTCACGCGGGGGGTGCGGATCGCCACAAGCACGGCATTCGATTGTGAGGGCTTCGACATCGCAGGCCTTTCCTTGATCACATCTTCGTGAGGGTGGCCATTCTAACAGGGAATTTCGTGCAAAAGCCTACTCACGTCGCAGGACTTCTTCCGGTCACGTGCCCTGTTCCCAATTCTTAAAGTCCTTCAGTTCTTCAGCAATGCTGTTCAGCACCCAGGCAATCACCGCCGCATCATCCGCATAACCGACCACAGGAATGAAGTCGGGGATCACATCGAGCGGGCTGATGAGATACAGAATCGCCGCCACGATGGTGACGAGCTTGTGAACCGAAAAGCCGGTATAGGCTCCGCTTACGGACGCTTTCAGGAGCCGCACCAATAATTGAAGGTCGTTCAACAGCTTGCCACCGCGCCCTTGCGCGATCGATACCGCCGCGGCCAACAGATGACGAAGCCGCTCTTTGTCCCTGAGGTACTCCGCCGCGGTCTGTGTGAACCCGCGAAACATGGTCAACGCCCTCAGGAGCATCGCTGGAGTCATCGGCTTCATGAGGTCCTCCCTGAGGGGTGAGCATTGCACTGGCACACCATCACGATTGAGGATAACAGGCAGTCCGCGAAGGATCAATTTGGGGAGAGGGCAAAGGATAGGATCGAACCATCAGCGGCGTGGTGGGGAAGGAAGATCAGAGGCAAGCGATGCGTGAGAGGGCGTGGCTGACGGTGAACAAGCCGAAGGCACCGAGGTGTGGGGCTCACGGGAGGGATAAACTCCCGCCAGGTCAGAATGTTTGATTTCAAGGCCTGCCCCTGGTTGAGGACTGGTTTATGGTTATTCATCGGCGGTGTAACATTCTTCGCAGCTTCGGGACATCCCCCGCCTCACCGTCCAGTCGGTGTAGCATCTGGTGGCAGTTCGGACAGACCGTGATGAGGTGGTCAAGAGAAGACTCAACCGTGTCAGAAAGTTTACTGAGAGGGATGACATGGTGCGCTTCAGCGAAAGTCTTTCCTATATCTCCATAGACTTCCCTGAATGTCATCTCGCACACTTGACAGCGATAGTTATCTCGCCGCTTGCAACGTTCTGCCAATTCGCGGCTGCGCTCTCGTGCCAAGTGCTGCTCTACGACACGCCGTTCGATGGCTCTATAAGCTTCTGACTCATCAGGTGCGCCACTATCTGCTGCCGCTTTCGTCCCACTAAAACTCGCAAAGACTTCCTCGAAGAATGACAGCGCGCGCACTACGATAGCCGCTATTGCATCGTTGTCTTCCGACAAGGAGGAATCGAATTTCCCGTAGAAGGAACCCCTCTGCCCAGACTCTTGGTATTCCTCGTATATTGGAAAGTTAAAAAGTTCCCTTTCCAGTGGCCGCTTTAAAACATAGTCCCGACTGGAGCCAGTTGCTGGCCGCATATCCAAACCTGAGAGCTGTTTAACAGGCCGCAGGGACTCAGGTAATACATCGACAAATGCACGAAGGTTTTCAGCTTGTGCTGCATACAATCCGTACCAGAAAAATCGCTGGCCGTGTTTGGGGTACTGACAAAACCAGACCTCAAATCGTAGATTCCGGTGCTTCAAAGATCCAAGTTCTACGCGCCACCCGTTGGTGTAAGACTCCTTCAGCTTGGCTTCCGTGCGAACATTGGCGAGCCCTCTTAGCTTTACTGGCAGTGGACGTAATATCTGTTGCGCGACACTTTTGAGTTTTTCTTTATCTTCTTCATCTGGCATGCGGATCCCCTTGTTGCATGACTGTCACCGTTGTCTGTTCATTGCTCATATGGTAGTCATGGATTTGCCTGCATCTGAGGCTGATACAGATACTTCTGAAATCCAGCGAACACCTGACCGATCTCCTCCGGCTTTCCCAGATCGGCCACGGCATCGGCGATGGAGTTGTGGTACTTGAGGCGCAGCAGCGGAGTCAGTTTTTCCTGATCAAGTTCCTCCACGCCGACCGTGACGTAATGCGAGAGCACGAAGTCGAGAAAGACCTGCTGCTTGCTGTTGAAGTGGTGGCTGATTTCTACCTTGGCCTTTGAGGCGCGATCTTCCCGGCTCAACGGCGGGAGCGCATAGGCCACGTGCGCCAGCACATCGAAGAGGTCGCTTCTCTCGGCGTCGATAATCTTCTGCATCTCGGCCATCTGCTCCTTGCCAAAACCTTTCTCGGCCAACCGCTCCAGGAGTTTGGCTCGCGTGTCCGGCAGGCTCCACAAGGCGCGCAGTTCCGCTTCGTCTTTGAAGAACTCAGGCAGCTTGCCAAAGAGCAGTTCCATAAATTGCTGGGCCGACATCGGCGTGCCGTCAGGGTGCCAGAAGGATGTGACCATCATGTGCTGAATCATCCTCGCCTTGCCGTCGGCCAACTTCACTTTGATCTTTTGTCGTTTGGCGTATTCGGCAGGCTTTTCGCGAACCCTGTCCGGCAATAGATCCGGTCGCGGCGGGAGAGGGGCAGGCGTTGGGTCCGGCTCTATCGGCTCGCCGTCCCACTCCGGGTCATTGAAATGGTGGTGCGCCTTCACGAAATCGTAGATCGTGAAGTAGTCCTTGCCGTCGTAGAGCCTGGTGCCGCGCCCGATGATCTGCTTGAACTCGATCATGGAGTTGATCGGACGCATCAGCACAATGTTCCGGATGTTCCGCGCGTCCACGCCGGTGGAAAGTTTCTGTGAGGTGGTGAGGATTGTCGGAATGGTCTTCTCGTTGTCTTGAAAATCCCGTAAGTGCTGCTCGCCGAGCGCACCGTCGTTGGCCGTCACCCGTTGGCAGTAGTTTGGATCTGTGCCAGTCTTCATTTGATTGATCAGATCGCGCACCGCCAGCGCATGGTCTTGAGTGGCGCAGAAGACCAGCGTCTTCTCTTGCTGATTGATCAGGTCCATGAAGAGCTTGACCCGGTGCGCTTCCCGTTCCTTGATCTCGATGATCTTATTGAAGTCCGGTTCGGTGTAACGCTTCCCGGTTTCGATCTCCCCCTCGATCAGCTTGTCGTCGGGCGTGTAGACATAGTCGTCGAGCGTCGTGGAAATTTGCTTCACCTTGAAGGGCGTCAGGTAGCCGTCGTTGATACCGTCCTTCAGCGAATAAATAAAGACCGGCTCGCCGAAATAGGCATAGGTATCCACGTTATCTTTGCGCTTGGGCGTGGCGGTCAGGCCGAGCTGCACGGCGGGCGCGAAGTATTCGAGAATGTCCCGCCAGTTGCTTTCATCGTTCGCCCCGCCGCGATGGCACTCGTCGATGACGATGAAGTCGAAGAAGTCCGGCGGGTACTCGCCGAAATAGGGCGATGGCTTACCATCCTTCGGTGGGCCGCTCATGAACGTCTGAAAGATCGTGAAGAATAGGCTTCCGTTCTTCGGCACTCTGCCTTTCTTGCGAATGTCGTCGGGAGCGATCCGGACAAGCGCATCCTCGGGAAACGCGGAGAAGGCGTTGTAGGCCTGATCGGCGAGAATGTTCCGGTCGGCCAGGAAGAGAATGCGCGGACGGCGCGACGGTTCCCGGCTCAGGTTCCAGCGACTCTGAAAGAGTTTCCAGGCGATCTGGAAGGCGATGAAGGTCTTGCCCGTGCCGGTCGCCAGCGTCAACAGCACGCGCGGCTTACCAGCAGCGACAGCCGCCATCACCCGTTCAACGGCGATATCCTGATAGTAGCGGCCCGGGTGCGAGCCGGCCTTATCCTCGAATGGCACTAAGGCGAAGCGGTCCCGCCAGGCGTCCTGCTTGGCGAACGTGCGTGACCAGAGTTCATCCGGGCTGGGATAGTGCGGCCACTCGCCTTCCTTGCCCGTCTCCATGTCGATGCCATAGATCCCTTGGCCGTTGGTGGCATAGCTGAAGCGGACGGCGAGTTTCCCGGCATACTGTTTTGCTTGCGCGACGCCTTCAGTCAACGCTTCATCCCAGGCCTTGGCTTCAATCACGGCAAGCTTGGTATTCCGGTAGACGAGGACGTAATCGGCGATCAGCGGCTTCGCACGCCGCCCCAAGCCTTCTATGCGGCCCAGCGTGATGGGATATTCGCGCAGCACGCGGCTTCCCTCCACCACGCCCCACCCCGCCGCCTTCAGCGCTGGGTCGATGTGCTCGGCTCTGGTTTCGGCTTCGTTCACTTACGTTCCCTGTGCCAGCATGTTCATGATCAGGCGGATCATCGTGTCTTTATGGGATGGGTTGGATTCGGCAACCAACAGCGCCAACGCCGCCAAACCGATGTCGTTGATCACCGGTTGCCCGGTGCGATCCAGCAGGCGGCCATTGCGATTGAGGAAATCGACGAATAGAAAGGCCCCGCTCCGTTTGTTGCCATCCGCAAACGGGTGATTCTTGATGACGAAGTACAGGAGATGGGCAGCTTTGGACTCCACGCTCGGGTAAGCCGGTTCGCCAAACACACTCTGGTCGAGGTTCCCAAGCAGCGCCTCAAAAGCCTCTTGCCGTTCCTGGGCGAAGAGCGTGGACGCTTCGCCGCGAGCGATCAGGTCTGCCTTGAGCCCGGCCAATGCCGCACGAGCTTCCGCCACTGTAAACAGCGTTCCGCCCGTCGTCGTCGGTGGCTCAGTCAGCAGCCCTTCGTCATAGCGTTGCAGCAGCACAAAGGTCTGCGCATAGCGCGTGACGATATCAACCAGCCCACGCCCCATGTCGGCTTGAAGTTCAGGGCTGCGCGCGGCTTTTCGCACCAGTTGCAGGGCCGCTTCCAACTCGCGGGCATTGGCTTCGAACCGCTGGCGACTGATGGTATACCCTTGGGTGAGGTGCTCGCGCAGAATGCGGGTGGCCCATTGGCGGAAACGGGTCGCACGGGTGGAATTCACTCGATAGCCGACAGAAATGACGGCATCCAGATTGAAATGCTCTATCTGTCTGGCAATCCTGCGTTTTCCCTCCTGTTGAACTGTTTCCATTTTGGAAACAGTTGAGTCTCGCTCCAATTCCCCACTGGCGAAGATGTTTCTAAGATGTTTCGAGACCGCCGCCTTCTGGACATCGAACAAGGCAGCCATCTGCTCCTGAGAAAGCCAAACCGTCTCGCGTTCAAGCCTGACTTCGATGCTGCCGCTGTTCGTTTCGTAGATGCTAATCTCGCTCATGAGGGTGCTCTTGTTATAGCTGTCCGCTGAAGGCCTGGTGCAGCAGCGACTTCTTTAACTCGCCCAGCGCGGCGAGCTTTTGCCGGCAGATGGATTCGAGGCGTTGAGTTTCGGCCCTGAGCTTATCAAGCCGGTTTGTCATTCGTTCCTGTTCAGAAAGAGATGGCAAGCTGATTGGGAAGGAAGGGAACTCCTTAAGTGCGATGCGATCCACGGTCGCACCACGCACCGTCTTGCTATCGACGAACTTCCGAAAAGGTGGCGAAATGTATTGGTAGACAAAAAATCGAGGATCTACTCGCTTTCGATTGACGCGAACCAATCCCATGCGCCTGCCAAGACAACATTCAAGCCCTTCCGGAATGATCGCCGCCTGACCTAGCCGTGTTTCATATGAGAAAACAACGTCATCAGACTGTGGCTTGACGCGGCGAGTCCACTGCCGGAAATCTTGTAGCGTTACATGCCGGGTTTCTCCGAGGTTGATCTTTCCATCTTGGAGCGCGCTAATCCCTAAAAACACCGGGCCAGCATCAACCGTTTTGGGAGTCGCATGCGGTCCGTCGAACACTTCTGCAACATCGCCAATCGGCACTACGGGACTATCGCCGCGCCTGGTGAAGACGGATTCGAGGTGGCTTTCGAAGAGGGCGCGGGCGTTGCGGAGGTTCCGTTCGGCGTTGGCCGTGGCGATGGCGAGGCCGTCAAATGCTTCCTCCAGCTTCCCCACGATCTGCTGCTGCTCCGCCAGTGGGGGGACGGGGACTGGAAGGGAGCGAACGATAGCAGAATTTAACCCCTTCATGATCGCGCCGTGGGCTTGGGCTTCAATCGCATCAAGGACAGCGGTGCTGCCCTGAATTGCCCAAGCCAAGTAATCTGTTCGGATGACGCGCTGGTCGGGCCTCATTCTCAACAGATGCGAGTCCATGATTGACCGACGTATCGATGGAGGAACAACGGCAACCTTGCCAATTGTCCCCATCATGGTGAGCAACAAGTCGCCGGGGACAACCTCGACAGACTCCAATGTCTGAAACTTTTCCTGTGAGATGTAGCGTTCACCTAGTTCGTCAAATTTACCGCTAAGTACGTTCTCAATGCCGAGGACGTGAATCCCATTGGATACCAGATCGCACTTCTTTAGCTGGCTTCCGAATGGCCCGATCTTGATGCCGGCTTTGTCCTGCACAACGAGCTCTTCGAGCGGGCGTATTTGCCACCCCCTCTTCATTTCAGCAGCGCCTTGATGTTCCCAAGCACTTCAGCACTCTCAGCGTCCAGCAAGGCAATTTCTTGCATGATCTCTTGCGGGCTGCGGTGCATGACTTCCTCGTCGCCGTTCGGGTTCTTCACGGAGAGGTCGAAGGTCTTCTGGTCGATGCTTTTGACGTCCAGACTCCAGGACTTGGGCGAATCGGCTGAGGTCTTTTGCAGCTTGATGAACTCTTTGAGATCGTCGTCATTCAGCGGGTTGGTCTTGCCGAGGCTGCGGCCCGGGTCGAGCTGGTAGTACCAAACCATTCTCGTCGGTGCGCCCTTTTCGAAAAATAGGACAACGGTTTTCACGCCCGCGCCCTGGAACGTGCCGCCGGGACAATCCAGAATTGTGTGGAGATTGCAGCTTTCCAGCAGCAGCTTCCGCAAACTCACCGAGGCGTTATCGCCGTTGGAGAGAAACGTATTCTTGATCACCACACCGCCGCGTCCGCCCGCCTTAAGGCTCTTGATGAAATGCTGGAGAAAGAGAAAGGCCGTCTCGCCGGTGCGAATGGGGAAGTTCTGCTGCACTTCCTTCCGCTCTTTCCCGCCGAAGGGCGGATTGGCCAGCACGACGTCGTAGCGATCCTTCTCCTGAATGTCGGCGAGGTTTTCGGTAAGCGTGTTGGTGTGGATGATGTTCGGCGCCTCGATGCCGTGCAGGATCATGTTCATGATCGCGATCACGTAGGCGAGCGACTTCTTCTCTTTCCCATAGAAAGTCTTTTCCTGCAGCGTCTTGAGATCCTTCGTCGAGCGGTTGCCCTTGGCGGTCAGATAGTCGAACGCTTCGCAGAGGAAGCCCGCCGATCCGCAGGCGCCGTCATAGATGCGCTCGCCGATCTTCGGTTTCACCACCTGGACCATCGCGCGGATCAGCGGGCGCGGGGTGTAGTATTCGCCGCCGTTGCGCCCGGCGTTGCCCATGTTCTTGATCTTGGCTTCGTAGAGGTGCGAGAGCTCGTGCTTCTCTTTTTGCGAGAGGAAGCGCAGTTCGTCGATGTGGTCGATGATCTCGCGCAGGTTGTAGCCGCTCTGGATCTTGTTTTTGATCTCGCCGAAGATCTCGCCGATCTTGTATTCGATGGTGTTCGGTCCGCTGGCCTTCTGCTTGAAGCTATGGAGATAAGGAAACAGCTTGAGAGTGACGAAGTCGCGCAGATCGTCGCCCGTCATCGCCTTGTTGTGATCGAGTTTGCCGTCTTTACCTTTCGGTGCGGCCCAGCTTTCCCATCGGTAGTCTTTGTCCAGGATGAAGCTGTAGCGTTTGCCCTCCAGCTTGGCCTCGTCTGCCCTATCCTGCTCCAGCCCATCGAGGTACTTGAGGAACAACAGCCAGGAGGTCTGCTCGGTATAGTCCAGCTCGGTCGTGCACCCGGCTTCTTTTCTGAGTACGTCGTCGATATTTCTAAATGCTTGTTCGAACATGCAGCTTCATTCCCCCAGACACAATCGTGCAGTTTGCGCCGCAGGATACTCTTTCCCACGCCTTTATTCACTCGCGTTTTTACCGGCAACAGCGACTGGTGGGTGCCTAGGGGACTGGGGATCGTCGCTCGTGAAGCGTCGTTCGCTGGAATGGGGAAAGGCATGTGTCGCCTCACCGCCTCTTCCCCATCCCTCCCCCACCATCCAACGGCGCAAACGGTACGGTGGGATTGAACTCATTGATCGGATTCAACGGATTCTCGGGGCGGTAGCGATTGACCGGGTTGAAGGGATTGTTGAAGTTGAACTGGTTGATCGAATTGGCTGGGTTGTCTGGATCGAACCGGTTGATTGGATTAAATGGATTCGCCGGGTCGTAGGCATTGATGGGATTCAGCGGGTTAGTGGGCTGATACTGGTTGATGGGGTTGAAGATATTAAAGTCTCGCTCGTACTTCTCGTCGAAGCCGGGCTCTGCCCGCCCTGTCCCGGTCATTGCCATCAGCAGGAATGCGCCGATCAGTGCTGCGTGTCGCATCATTGCCTCCCTTCTGTCTGTGTACGTCATGCCGACAGCATACTCCCCTGCCGTGACATCCGGGGTCATAATGGGGGGCGAGACGGGAAAAAGATGAAAGCAACAGAGCACTGTTCGGATCAGGAACGGAGGGACATGAAAGGTGTTGCAGTTGAGTGATGGGTGCTAAATTGGGAAACGGGGAGACGGATAGGAGCCTCCACAGACTAGCGACAGGTAGGCCATGGGAGTCAGTGGATCGCTTTGGCTTCGTACTTGGGAAGCGGCGCCCCGGTGATCCGCGTGTAGAGCACAACCGGATCGAGATCGGCACCGTTGGGCCAGTAAATGGTCCCCAGATCTGGATGGACTGCGAGTTCTCTGAACCGAACCAGGTCCTTGAGTGGAGCGAAGACACCCTCAAAGTGAATGATTGTGGCTAGGTCCAGCTCGCCCTCGATGCCGTCTTCAAATCGCAGCCGCACTCGATACCCGTCAAGAGGCGCGGCTTCGACAAGGTCTTTGAGCATGGCTCTTACTCCAGCG
The DNA here is from genome assembly GCF_900170025.1 of Nitrospira sp. ND1. Lineage (NCBI taxonomy): Bacteria > Pseudomonadati > Nitrospirota > Nitrospiria > Nitrospirales > Nitrospiraceae > Nitrospira > Nitrospira sp. ND1. The sequence goes on from NZ_FWEX01000005.1 coordinate 740,503, forward strand.
GTTTAATTTTTTTCAGCGGCGCTCGCTGTTCGGCCAATGACCAGTCTTCCCACAATTCATCCCGGTGTAAGGCGCCCCACTCCGCAACCAGTCCCAATGCCCGTGGAGGCAGGTATCCATCCAAGAGCATGAGAGAATCGATGCCCATGATTGCCTTGTAATCCCCATAGCGAATGTGAAAATGAGGCGGTGCATGATCGTCGTAATACATCGTGATGATCATCCCCAAAAAACGGCAGAGTTCAGGCATCACGAGGTAGTCTAGCCAATTCCTGCCTAGAACGCCAGCAATGGCACGTGAGATGTCAGACGCGGGCCGAGGGACATAGAGAGCGGTTTCGATCATCCTTCATAACGCGATCGCGTCTTTCAAGACCTCTGTTCGAACCACACGTCGAAGCCCGCGTTCGGAGGCCACATCGACCGACCGTTTCAGCAATCGCTCCAGATCGAGGATCAGTGCCGCATGGTCAGCAGGCTTCGACCTTCCTCCATCTCAACGAGGAAGTCGATGTCACTGCTCGGACGAGCGGTTCCACGCGCGACCGATCCAAACACTCTCACCTTCCGCGCACCGTGGCGTGCAGCAATGGTGAGAATCTGCGCTCGCTTGGACTGGAGTGATTGTCGGATGCTCATCACCTGTCTCCTGTGCATAGTGTAGCCAAAACCCGTGGGGAAGGCCAGCTGGAAAGCCCCCGCTAGCAGTGTAGCTCGGTCGGAAGCGAGAGCTGATAGCTTATGGCGTATGGCGGGAGGAAGCGCATCGTGCTAGAGGAAGAGCTCATGGCTTATGGCCGATGGCCGGACCTCGAAATCTGGGGGATCGTATCTCGTGAACCGTATCTCGCTGGGGGACAGGATGCCGTGAAAGGTGAACTGTGAGGCGTAAAACGTAGATCGGGAACTGTAAGACATACGACGTAAAATACGAGGGAAATAGAAACATATGAGCGATAGCGGGAACAAAAAAGACTGAAGCTTGGGAACAGGCTTTGAACATGTTTGGCGTATACGGCGGTATGGGCACGACCGTAAAGTTACGCTGCCCGCCCCTTTTTGCTGCGGCCTTCGACGCTGATCGCTTTGGCAAGATCGGCGGAGCTGGCGCCGAGGAGCAAGAGCGAGCTGACCAAGAGGTCAATGGACACGGAGGGGTCGCCGGCTTCCATCTTCGCCACCCTGGATTGGCTGGATTGGAGGCGCTCAGCCAGTTGAACTTGTGACACACCCTGTTTAGTTCGTCGATCTTTCAGACTCCGACTGAGCGCTAACTTTATATCGATGAGCGCAGACTCTGCCTCGGACAGGCCCAGGCACTCCTTCACCGACCCGACAGCCCATCCGGCCGCTTCCAGCTTGGCTCGTTTTGTGTTCTTCATTTGAAGTGCCCGCGGAAAGTTCTACGCAGCTTTTGCGGCCGCTTTCGCTAGGAGTTCATGAATCAAGGATTGATACGGCTTCCCCTGCTTGGCAGCCATCCTGCGCAGCTGGCTCAGAAGTTTCGGGGACAGACGAATGGCGATCAACTGCTTGGCCATGCCGCTGGCCGGCCGGCCGACTCGACGCATACGTTTCAACTCTGCGTCCGTCGCTTCCGGGATATCGGAGAAATCAATTTGCGAGTCCGGTATATGCTTGACGCTCTTTTCTACTCGCCTGCCTTGCGCTGATGAGCCGGATAGTTTCTTTTTCATGGCCTCTCCTTCGTATCGTATACACCACAAACAAGATTCGCCCTGACAGAGATCGGCCTATGCGCCGGCGGCGGCGTTCATGCGCAGAGTGTCGCAGATCATCCCCGTCCAGCGCATCGGCATCGACGAAAATGGTGGTTGCCTCTTCAAACGAAACGCCATGTTTCTTATGGTTGGTAATGGCCTTCGTGATGTCCCACGTAAACACATTCTCGTATATACGCTAATACAGCCTCCATCGCAAGGCTGACGGCTGGATCACAGGGCCTGTATGCAACAACCCGCGCACTACAGGGTCAATTCTTCAACTTCGGCCTTGTCTTATGGCACCCCTATCGCCCCCTCACTCCCCTTGCGCCGCGATTCGTTGCGCTTCCTGACGCACGGCTTCCCGCAGGCTGTCGGGCTTGAGCACCTTCACCCCGCTGCCGAAGCTCAGCACCCACCCGACCAGTTCCCGGGTATCGGCCACGGAAAGGGTCATCCGCAGGCCTCCGCCTTTGGTTCGTTTGGTTTCCTGCGTAGCGTGCCAGACTCTATCTTTCACCCAGGCGGCAGTGGCCTTGTTGAATTCCAATTCCACCTCGATGCGCGGCCCGCGCATGACGGTCAGCGCATCCTGCACGAAGGCGTCGAGATCGAAATGCAGAGGCATCTGATAGGGATGGTCGGTGGGCGTGACGGACTTGATCCGCTCCACGGCAAACATGCGCGGCTCACGCCGCAGATGGCAATAAGCAATCAGGTAGAGGCCGCCGGTGGCGTACCAGAGGCGATAGGGATCCACTTCGCGCCTGGTCGTTCGCCCGCGCGACGCGGAGTCGTAGCGGATCTGCACGGTCGTGGCGTCGGCGATGGCTCTGGTGAGGCGGTCGATGGTTTCGCGATGTTGCCGATAGCGTTTGTGCGGACCGAGACCCACGCTGAAGGTGCCGTCGAGTTGTTGGACCAGGGCCACGCCCTGCGGCGGCAGCGCGGCGGCGGCCTTGCCTAACGCAGACTGCAACGAGGTGTGGAGTTCGGTGCCTTCCAGCGGGGTGATGAGCCGACGGCTGAAGGTCAGCGCCATCAACTCCGAGGGTGAGAATCGCAGGCCGGGGACGTTCCGAAATCCCTCCATCAGACGCCAGCAGGTCTGACCGTTGATGCGTTCGGTGACGAGGGGGTAACCGGCTTCTTCCAGCGCGGCGAGATCGCGACGCAAGGTGCGAGGATGCCGGGTGGAGCCTGGTGCGAGCGACTCAGCCAGCTGTTCCAGCGTGAGGCCCTGCCGCGACGCCTCCAGCTGCTTCAACACCACCAACAGACGCACCGCTTGATCGTTGCGCGCCATCGTCTCTCCGTTCCCGTCCCGGTCGATTGCGGCGCCAGTCTACCAGGAAGGCCCGAGGGGAGGAAGAGCGTCGGAGAGGGAAAAGAGCTGATGGCTTATGGCCGATGGTAGGAAGTGGCGCCTCCCGACTATACGCTATCAGCTATACGCTCTTGCGCCTCTTCCCGGAGTCGCCTACTCAAGTAGGAATATCGGTGGTGCCGTCGTAGGAGGCGCGGGATTGGTGGGAGATTTTTAAGACATCGCCGTCTTTCACCACGGAATCGAGCGAGCCGACCTTGCGGTTCACGGTCACGAGCAATTCGCCGCGCACCACGAACGGCGCCAGGGCATCCATGAGATCGGCATTGCCTTCGATGAGTAGCTTAATGGGCACCGATCCTTCCACTTCCACATCCATTTCCGGTTCCGTCACCCGCTGTTGTAATGTCGGCCCAAGAATCAACACTTTGACCATGATCTACAGTTCCTTCATGAGATTAGTAATTAGGAGCGTATGGCTTATAGCATATGGCTAAGAGTCGGCGACGGAGTTCCGATACAAGAGACGAACGACGCTTGACGAACGACGGCCCTCCATTACCCTTGCGCGCGCGCGTGGCAATGCAGGCAATCCTGCCGCTTGGGATGCTGCACCGGCAAGGGGCGCGCGCCAGCCGGCGCATGGCAGGTCGTACACTGGCTCTCTACCGCGATCGCTTGGTGCGCGCTGTTCGCCGGCACCTTCGGGTTGCGGTCGCGCGGCGACGGCAGCAGGGCCACGCCTCCGACCACGAGCAGCGCCAGCACCACAAAAATGATATCCACTTTGCGAAAAGTCATTGGCCGGCTCCTGGTCGGGTCTCTGTTGCAGCCCCCGCCTCATAGGCGTCGTTGAGTAATTGCGCCACATGTTTCACCGCCACGCGGCCGCGCATGCCGTTGCTGAGCTGAATCATGCAGGCCGGGCAACTGGTGGCCACCGTCTCCGCCCCGCTCTGCTCGATATTCCGCCGCTTCCGGTCGAAGACCTTCTGCGACGTCTCGTAATCTTTCACGATGTAGGTGCCGGCGCCGCCCGCACAACGATCGGCGTCGGTCATCTCCACATAGTCCGATCCCGGCAGCTGTTTGAGCAACTGCCGCGGTTCTTTGGTCACCCCGGCGGCTCGCAGGTGACAGGACGAATGGTAGGTGACCTTCCCGCCCTGGCCTTCCGGCGTCCCCATCGGTGGATGCTGGTCGGATCGCGCCACGAATTCCGTGATGTGTACCACCTTCTTCGCCAACACATCCGCCGCCTGCTGTTCCGGCCCGCTCTCGAAAAACTTTTTGTATTCCTTGAGCATCAGCGTGCAGGAGGCGCAGCCCGTGACGACCTGATCATAGCCCGCCAGGGATTGCAGATTGAAGCGGGCGTTGTCTTTCACCAAATCTACATGCCCGTAGGTTTCGATCGGCGTCCCGGAACAACGCTGCGGTGGAAGCTCCGGCTCTACGTGATGTTTGCGTAAGACGGAAATGACCGCGTCCCCCACCCCATCGTCGAAGTAGTTCGCCGCGCAGCCATGGAAATAGGCGACGCGAGGGCCAGCCTTTTTCGCCGACGGTTGCGTGAGCTCCGGATACCGATTGCGCAAATGAGTCGTCGCGAGCTTGGGCAGGACCATGTCCGCCGGAAGTTTGGCTGTGGAGGCGATGCGCTTCATCACCGGCGCGGCCAGGCGTTCGAGCAGGGCGCGTGGAGCGGGCCGATCCCACCATGACTGCGTCCTGGCCAATAGTTTAAGTATCGCTTCAAATACCGGCAACTTCGCCTGCAGGGCAAAGAGCCAGCGCGAGCCCTGATTGGGATTCTCGGCGCGCCGCTGCAGGATCAGCTCCGACACATCCACCCCGGCCGGACAGATCGTGCGGCAGGATTTGCAATTCAAGCAGGCTTCCACCACCCGCTTCGAGTCGAGGTAGCTGTAGTCCTTCGCCGTGACGATTTCGAACCAACCGCGCGAGCTCATGTCTTCCGACTGGAACACGTCGTAGACCGGACAGACGGAGTTACACTTCGCGCAGGTCGCACAGGATTTCGACAGCCGCTGGTAGTCGATGTGTTCGGTAAACGGCGTCTCGCTGATCTTGATGCCGGGGTTCATCACGTTCGCGGGATCGAGCGTCTGCTTCACCTGCACGAAGAGTTGATACAACTCCTCCCCGAACATCTTGCGCACATATTCCGCCCGCACACGGCCGTCGCCGTGCTCGCCGCAAATGGACCCGTCGAACCGGGAGAGCACCGCGCCGTGGATCTCATGATAGGCCCGCACCATCTTGTCGAAGTCCTGGCGGTCGTTCACGTCGAGCAAGGGCGTGATGTGGGCGTTGCCGTTGCCGATATGGCCGAAGATTGCCACCGGCACATGCTGCCCCTCAAAGAAGGTTTCCAGGTAGCGGATCAACTCGCTGATCCGTGTGGCGGGCACGACCACGTCGTCCACGAAGTTGATCGGCTTCTTGCGCGGATCGAACCGGTAGAGCGTGGGATACAGGGCCTTTCTGGCTTTCCAGAGTTGGTCGCGCTGCTCCTTGTCGTAGGCGATGGTGAGATCGCCGCACAGTTGATAGCGTCCGCAGATGGCAGCCATTTGATCGGCCCGTTCGCGCAGGTCGCCCTCGCCTTCGCTGCTGTCGAGTTCAGCCAGCAGCGTGGCGGCCGCATCGGCGGGAATGCCATGCGCCGACCGCCCGATCAAGTTCAGCGTGTTCGCATCCATGACTTCCAACGCGCTCGGCCGGAGGCTCAACAAATGCGGCACCGCTTCCCCCACTTCTTCAAGGCGGCGAAAGTGAATCAACGCCGTCAGCGTACCCTGTGGTTTCGGCACGAGACGAAGCGTCGCTTCGCTCACCACTCCCAACGTACCCTCACTGCCGACGAACAGTTTAGGGAGATCAAAGACACCGCGACTCAGGCCGTCGACGAGGCCAAACAGGTTATACCCGCAACTATTCTTGCTCACCGTCGGCTTCTTGCTGTCGATCAGGCTGCGCTGCCGCTGGACGAGGTCGAGGATCGGCTTGAGCGACGGATGGGCCGCGAGGGTCTGATCCAGTCCCGGATCGTTGAGGTTGATCGAGGAAGCGGAGAGCCAGGAGCCGGACGGCAGGCAGACACGCATGGCCTGGACGTTATCCTTGACGGCGCCGTAGATCAGGGTGTGGGGCCCGGCCGAATTGTTGGCGAGCATGCCCCCGAGCTTGCACATGTCTCCGCTGGACGGGTCGGGACCGAAGAGAAGATTGCGTCGCCCGAGCTGCTTGTTCAATTCAGCCAGGACGATCCCCGGCTGCACGCGGGCCCAGCGTTCCTCCCCATTCACTTCGAGGATACGATTCATCTTGGAGATATCCAGGATGATGCCGGAGCCGATCGCAGAGCCGGTCAGATTGGTGCCGGCCGCGCGCGGCGTGAGGGGGATGCCCCGCTCCACCGCAAATCGCACGACGGTATCGATGTCGCCTTCATGCTCCGCGAGCACGACGGCTTGCGGCTGCATCCGGTAAATGCTGGCATCGACGGCGTAGGCGGTCAGCGTGGGCACGTCGTTCCGGACCTTCGCCTGTCCGAGGAGTTGCCGAAGGCCGCTGACGACGACGCATGAGGTGTTGGGAAGGATGAGGGTCATGCTTGTGATTACGTTGCGTCATTGTAGTCGCTCGGCAGAGAGCAGGACAAGTGAGTTGTTGCGTCGCACACGATTCGCTAAGATACGTGCCATTCGAACGAGGCGCCATGTCACCTCCCATCCTCTACATCTCCCGACTGTTGCCCGATCCGGTCATGGCGGCAGCACGCCAGCAGTTTCAGCTCTTCAATGAGCCGCGCGACATCGCGCCCTCGTGGGAGACCTTCAAGGCAGGCCTTCGCGAAGCCGATGCGGCCATCTGCACCCTGACCGATCGCGTGGATACAGCTCTGCTGGCCGAGCCGACCAGACTCAAGATCCTGGCGAACTACGCCGTGGGTTACAACAATATCGACCTCGCCGCCGCGACGGCCAAGGGCATTGTCGTCACGAATACTCCGGACGTCTTGACCGACTCCACTGCCGATCTCACCTGGGCCTTGATCCTGGCGGTGGCGCGGCGGGTGGCAGAAGGCGATGCCTACGTGCGAGCCGGCGCTTGGCCCGGTTGGGCACCGACTCAGATGCTGGGGACGGATGTCTCGGGCAAGGTGCTGGGGATCGTCGGCATGGGCCGGATCGGACAGGCGGTGGCGAAGCGGGCCGCCGGGTTCAACATGCGCATTTGTTACAGCTCACGGACCCCGCATGCGCCGGGACAGGGCTCATCGCAATGGGAACAGCGCGCCCTGCCCGACCTGCTGAGGGAGGCCGACTTCGTGACTCTGCATGTGCCGCTCAGCCCGGAGACTCATCACTTGATCGGTCCGCGGCAGCTGGCACTCATGAAGCCCACGGCGTTTCTGATCAATACCTCGCGAGGTCCGGTGGTGGATGAAGGCGCGTTGGTCGATGCGCTCCTGCGACGTCGGCTGGCCGGCGCGGGGCTGGATGTGTTTGAACAGGAGCCGGTCTTTCACCCCAGCCTGCGCGACCTCCGGCAGGTGGTGCTCCTCCCGCACCTCGGCTCCGCAACCCTGGCGACACGTGTGCGCATGGGGATGATCTGTCTGGAGAATGTTGCCGCAGTCTGCGCCGGGAGGCTGGCTCCGAATCAGGTGAATCGCACGCAGGCGTAGGACCTCTACCCTCGCATCAGCCCATCAGCAGCAGGATTTCTAGGTAAAGCGAGGTTTAGTGGCCCGCTAGTGGCAGGGGACTGGTCTGACTGGAAGCCGGACGTTCCGGATGGGCGACCCCGTTGGTGCCGAGGGTGCGCAGCGCTTCAACCCGGCGGGGCACGTCGTGAAACGAGGGAATGGACTGATACATGGCGAGTGCTCGATCGCGGGCGCCGGTTTTCTCGTAGAGCATGGCCAGTTCATACCGCACAAGCTGCGCATTGCCTCCCCGGCAGCGCGAATCGGCGATGAGCTTCTCCAGCAATTGAATGGCCTGATCGAACCGGTTCTGCTCCTTGAGGCAAAGTCCCAGCATCAGGCAGGAATCGACGAAAAACCCGGAGTCCTTCATCGAGGAGACGAACTCTTCCTTCGCTTCTTCCAACAACCCCATGTCCTTGTAGGCCATGCCCAGCGCGTACTGCGTTTCCGCGTCCACCTGGGCGATGGGTTGCGCAGCAGGAACGGGGGCCGGAGTAGGCTCGACGGGAGTGGCCTGGGCAACGGGCAGCGCCGGAGCCGGAACGGGTGGAGGCGGCGGGGCGACCTGAGCCAGCACAGGCGCCGCCGGGGGCGCTGGAGCGGCAGGAGTAGCCGAGCTGTCCTGCAATCGGAACGGCATGTCTACCGCAGGCGCGGCAATGACCGGAGCGGGAGCCGGTTCCGGTTGTGGTTCCGGTTCGAGCTGGATCGCGACAGGCTCCGGTGTCATCACCATCGGCTCTGTGACTTCCGGTTCGGTGGACGATGAGGCAGTCGGGTCGAACGCCGGCGCGAGCTTGCGGGCAATGGCACTGCCCGGGGCCAAGGCCTGGACCTTCTCGAACAGCTCAGCCGGCAGCGTGGGCATGCCCGGTTCCGGATGTTCCAGCAAAATTTCCACGGCCCTGCCGAAATGCTGCGCTGCCGTGGCGGCATCCCCTTTTTCCTGATAGAGCTCGCCCAGCAGTTCCAACATCGGCACGGATGCCGGTTCGACCTTGAGATAGTCGTTAATCAACGACTCGGCCATGACATAGTCTTGCGCGCGCAGCGCGGCGCCGGCCAGGAATCGATATTCACCCAACGCGACCTGCAAATTTCCCTGCAACAGATGCAGCCGCGCCAGCAGTTGGCAGATTTCCGGATTGCCCGGCTCCCGGCTCAGCAGCTGGGTCAACATGGCTTCGGCACCGGCATACTGCCCTTCTTCGATCCGGCGCGTCGCTTCAGCCATGAGATCGCTGCCTTCACCCGGCTTCGCCGCGGCCGCAGACGGTTTGGCGACGCGTGCCAGGTTCAAGGGCGCGCCTCCGCCCGCCTCGATCATGGTAACGATTTCTTTGGCTTCGGCGTTCTCCGGATTCAGGCGCAAGACCGCCGCATACATGGCATTGGCCTGTTCATACTGTTGGGCGGCCGAACGCTCCCGCCCGAGTTGGAGATACACGCGAATCGCTTCGTCGACTAATTGTTCCTGCTCACAGAGTTCCGCCACGCGCAGCTGCGCATCCAGGTTCGACGGATCCTGTGAAATGATTTTGCGGTAGATCTCCAGGGCTTCTTTGTTGCGGCCGTCCTTAAAATAGTGCTTGCCCAGGGTCAAATAATCCTGAACGGCGCTGCTCAACAACCCTCGCTCCGCATTCAAGTCGCCGAGGTGTCGATAGATGTCGATCTTGGTGGGATCGACCTTGAGAATTTTTTTATAGGCGGCAATGGCCTTGAGGACAGACCCTTCGGAGCGGAAGGCGCCGGCGGCCTGAAGAAAGGCGGCGACGGCGTCGGGCGTGGCATTGCGTTTCAGCTGGAGGTCGCCGATGGAGTTGAAAATCGTCCCGTCGGCCGGGGTATCGGTGGTGAGTTTTCGCCATTCGGCAATGGCAGCTTCGTACTGCCCCTTGGAGGCAAAGAGCTGCGCGTTTTGGAGAACTGTTCGGCGATCGACAGCCAAGAAGACTCCTCACCCGACGTTGAGAGTCAACGCTAACAGTCTGCCTTTTCTTTGTCAAACAAATGGATAAAAGAGCAACACCGCGAACGCGGCGTCCAGAGCGGACGAAATCAACGATGGCAAACCGGCGGCCCCTCCGGAACACGGAGGGGCCGCGGATTACGATGCCCCGGCAATCAGGAGGCCGTTGCGAGATCCTTCAACACGTTCGCCGCTTGCGGCCCCTTGGCTCCCTGCACGATGTCGAACTCGACGTTCTCCCCCTCTTTCAACGTCTTGAATCCCTCGCCCTGCAGCGCGGAATAATGCACGAAGACATCGTCTCCGCCATCGAGCCGGATAAACCCGAACCCCTTACGATCGTTGAACCATTTCACTGTCCCCTTGGTCTTCATACGGTCCTCCCTTTCTCAACGCACAGACATAATGAGCGCATCAGCTCGCCGGCTGAGTCGCATGGCATGGTAATGATGACGATAAAAGGAGAAATAAAACCGACGAGCGTGAAAGCTCTTGCGAGGCGTTGAGACAATATTCAACCCGAACCATCGTGACCTACTGAAAAGTGCGCAGCGATGTACCATGGGGTGAAAATCTTGTCAAGCGGGAAGTTTCGAGAATGGCTCTCAGATCTGTTTACAAGCTCCGTAGACTCTTCTATAGTGCGGCAACTCAAGTCTCCGATGTAGGATTTCGACCGCCCTCGTGCTGCACACCATCCTCGATCGCTATATTTTCCGCGAGCTCTTCTCCCCGTTCGGCATCAGCCTGGCGGCGCTCTGTTTCGTCATGCTCACGAAAGAGCTGTTGCGGCTGGTGGAACTGCTGGTGACGAAGGGCATCGGCTTTCTCTCGGTGCTGAAAGTGTTCGCCCATTTGCTGCCGTCGTTTCTGGTCCTCACCCTGCCCATCGCGGGCATCATTGCCACCATTACGGCCTTCGGCCGGTTATCCCTCGACAAGGAACTCGTGGCGATGCGCGCCGCCGGCTTCAGCCTCCTGCGGCTGTCTCAGTCGGTGTTTCTTTTCGCCGGGCTGGTCTGCGGCCTGACGCTGGTGATGGCGCAGTACGGGCAACCCTGGAGCAACGTCAATCTCAAGAAGGTGGCGCTGAACCTGTTGCGCGACGAACTCGTGTTGGAACTCGATCGCGGCGTCTTTAATGAAGCCATTCCCAAGATGACGATCTACGTACCGGACGCCCAGGAGGGACAGGACAACCGGGGCATTTTCGTGGCCGATGAACGGAACCCGGCCGATCCACGTATCATCGTCGCGCAGCAGTATCAGGTCATGACCGATCCGGCCAGCAGCCAGGTGGCGCTACGGCTGATGAACGGCGTCATCCATAGTCGCCCCCAGAATCCGGAGGAGTATCAGAAGATTTCGTTTACGTCCTACGACTTGAAGCTGAGCTTGAGCGCGAGCCTGTACGGCGCGGAGGAACGCACGCCGATCGACGTCATTCGCGCCAAGCTGGAGAGCACCGGCTGGACGGATACCAACGCGTTGCGGCGCTTGATGGAATATTATAAGGACCTGGCCTTCCCTGCGGCCTCGCTGGTGTTCTGTATCCTGGGAGTGCCGGTCGGCATCGTGTCCAAACGTTCGGGCAGCATCGGCGGGTTTGCGGTGGGCGTGCTGGTGGTCATCGCCTACTATGTCCTCAATGTGGCCTGCGAGTTCCTGGTCACCACCCTGTGGATTTCCCCGTTCGCCGGCGCCTGGTTACCCAACGTGATGTTCACCCTGGTGACCATTCTGTGGTTCTATCGGGTGAGCCGCCAATAGTCCTATGAACATTCTGTTTCGCTATATGCTGCGCGAGTACGTGAAGATCTTCGGCATGTGCTTCGCCGGGCTCATGACGATTTACCTCGTGATCGACTTCTTCGAGAAGGTGCGCCGCTTCCTGCGGTACGACGCCCATGCCCTCGATGTGCTGGCCTACTTCGTCCTCAAGATGCCCGCTATTTCGTACCAGATCGCGCCGCTCGCGGTCCTGATGGCGACCCTGCTCACGATCGGCCTGTTGTCGCGCAGCCATGAAATCACCGCGATGCGCAGTTGCGGTATCAGTCTCTACTGGATTACCTCCCCGTTCCTGTTTCTCGGTACCGTGCTGGCGATGGTCCTGTTCCTCTTCAGTTCAACCGTCATTCCCCTCGCCCTCGCCAAGGCCGAGCAGATCAAAACGACCCGGATCGAAAAACGAGAGTTGCCGGTCTCGGTGAAAGCAGCGCAGCCCTGGGTCAGCCTGGGCGGCCAAACATTGATGAACATCGACACCATCGACCCCGGCGGAGCCGTGTTGCGAAAAATCCGCCTCTATCGCTTGAGCCCCACGTTCGAGCTGGAGCAGATTGCGGAGGCACAGCGCGCGGTGTATTCGCCGCAGGGCTGGGTCCTGGAAGACGGCATCCGGCGCTCGTTCCGGCAGGATGGGACGGTCTCGGTGAACAGTTTTCAGACGGAACCCCTGCCGCTCGCGCAAATTCCCGACGACTTCACGACCTGGCTGGAGTTGGATTCGGAAACGATGACGCTGCCGGAGATTCGTGCCTATGTCGATCGGCTGCATCTGGGCGGCACGATCCTCCCGCGCCTGCTGACTGATTATTATGGCCGGATCGCCTTCCCCTGCGTGACCTTTATTATGGTGGTCGTCGGCATTGCCTTGAGCCTCCGGCGCACCGGCGTGCGCGGCAGCGGCATGGCCATGGGCATCGGACAAGCCATGGCCGTAGGATTCTTTTATTGGTCCACCCATTCCGTGGCAATTGCGCTGGGACGCGGCGGGGCACTTGCGCCGATGCTGGCCGGCTGGATGGCCAATCTGGTATTTCTGACGTTTGGCTTTTATCTGCTGTTGAAGGTCCGTTACTGAGAGGATCGCGAAATAGTCCGCCAGCGGCGTTCGCCATTCGACAGTCGCAGCATCGCTCGCGAGTGCCTGATGCTTACAGCATTGACTGTGGCGCCACCGTACGGTAAGTAGACAGGCCGCACAAGGCATCACCGGCAAGCAGTGAAAGGGTTCTATGTCGACGAGAGTCGTCATCACAGGTCTGGGAGTCGTCTCCCCCATCGGCATCGGGGTGCCGCAGTTCTGGAAAGCGGCATTGGAAGGCCGGTCCGGGATCTCGGCCATTACCTCCTTCGATCCGTTCCCGTTGGAAGGGTACCGGTCGCGCGTGGCCGGACGCATTCTCGGATTTTCCCCCGAACAGTATCTCCCAGCCGGTCAAGGCGACCGGGTGGACCGCTACGCCCAGTTCGCCCTTGTGGCCGCCAAGGAAGCGCTGGCGGACGCCGACTTCCGCATGGAGCGGGAAGAGCCGCACCGTGTCGGGGTCATCGTCGGCGCCGGCATGGGCGGCATGGTGATGGGCGAACGGGAAATCACGCAGCTGTATGAACAGAAACGCCCGCACCGGGTACATCCCAACTTTATTCCGGTCATTACACTGAATTCGGCTTCCGGCATCGTGGCCATGGCCTATGGGGCCAAAGGACCCAACCTGACGATTTCCACGGCTTGCTCATCGAGCGCCCATGCCCTTGGTCAGGCCATGCACGCCATTCGCGCCGGCACGGCGGATGCGGTGATCGTCGTCGGCGCCGATGCCAGTATCACGCCCCTGGTCTTTGCCGGATTTTGCTCGCTGCGCGCACTTTCGACCAAGTATAACGATGCACCGGAACGAGCCTCACGACCCTTCGATCGCGGACGGGATGGCTTTGTCATGGGTGAAGGCGCCGGCGCGCTGATTGTCGAATCGCTCGCCCACGCCAAGAAACGCAAGGCCCGGATGTACGCGGAAGTGGCCGGATACGCCGCCACCAGCGAAGCTCATCACATGGTGATTCCACGCGAGGACGGCGAAGAGGTGGCCATCACGATGCGCCTGGCCTTGAAGGATGCGGGCGTCACGCCTGCGCAAGTCAATTACATCAATGCCCATGCGACTTCCACGACGGTGGGTGATGCGGTCGAGGTGAAGGCCATTCGTCTCCTGTTCAAATCCCGGGCGGATAAGCTGGCGGTGAGCGCCACGAAGTCACTCGTGGGGCATACGCTGGGTGCCGCGGGATCGCTGGCCGGGATCGTCTCGGCCCTGACCCTTACCAGCGGGCAGATCCACCCGACGCTCAACCTTGACGATCCGGATCCGGCCTGCGCCCTCGCGGGGCTGTCTGCGCAACCGCAAACCCGCAAAACCAAGGTCGCGCTGATCAACGCGTTCGGCTTCGGCAGTAACAATGCCGCGGTCGTCTTAAAATCTCTGTCGACCTGACCCGCGTCGGGCGACGACATTCGTGCACCTGCGATGTGCCGGCAAGAAACGAAGGAACCGGTTATGGCTAAGACTTCAGACGTTTCCGACAAGATCATTCAGGCGCTGGCGGACTATCTCAAGCGGGATGCGGCGTCGATTCAGACGACCCATCACCTGCGGGACGACCTGGGTTTGGATTCGATGGCGGTGATCGAAATGCTGTACCGCATCGAAGAAGTCTTTAATCTCCAGATCCCCGACCAGGACCTCGTCGGCCTGACCACCGTCGGCCAGGTGATCGCCTATGTGCAAGGCCGCGTCGCCCCTCCGAAGGCTCCCGCGAAGGCGGCCGCGAAAACTCCGGCGAAAGCCGCCGCGAAGCCACCTGCCGCCAAGCGTTCTACCAAGAGCAAGAAGGCCTAGCCGTATGACGACCGCACCGAGACACACGCCGCTGACACTCCGGGAACTCCACAGCTATGTCGGAGGAGAGCTGGTCGGTTCACCGGATGCGACCGTCACCGGAGTGGCAAGCCTGGAAGAGGCCGGACCGGACGACCTCGCCTTCCTGACCTCCGAACGCAATTTGAAATCTCCGCAGACCGCCACTATCGGGGCCCTGCTCGTGGGACGTCGCCTGCCGGATTGTCCGTCACCGCAACTCGTGGTGGACAATCCTGCGTATGCCTTTGCGCGGGCCGCCCAGCAGTTTTTTGCGCGACCGACCCGCATGCGCGGCATCGCCCAGGGCATCACCCGTGGCGAGGACGTGACCATCGGCGCGGATGTGTCGATCTGGCCCGGCGTGACCCTCGGGGACCGCGTCTCCATCGGCGCGCGGGTGACCCTCTATCCGGGGGTCTTTATCGGCGACGATAGCGCCATCGGTGATGATGCCCTCCTCTACCCCAACGTGGTGGTTCGTGAAGGCTGCCGTCTCGGAGCTCGCGTGATCGTGCACAGCGGCACGGTGATCGGCAGTGACGGATTCGGCTACGTCCAGTATCAGGGACGTCACCAGAAGATTCCGCAATTGGGCGGCGTGCTCATCGAAGATGACGTGGAACTGGGCTCCAATGTGAGCGTGGATCGCGCGACGTTCGGCAACACCGTCATCAAGCGCGGGACGAAAATCGATAACCTCGTGCAGATCGCCCACAACGTGGTGGTGGGTGAGCACAATATTCTCGTCGCGCAAGTCGGTATCGCGGGGAGTACGACGCTGGGAAAGTATGTGATGGTGGGTGGCCAGGCCGGCCTCGCCGACCATTTGCAGATCGGCGATCAGGTGATGATTGCGGCTAAGTCCGGCGTCACAAGAAGTCTGGAGCCCAATCAAATCGTCTCCGGCGCGCCGGTGATGCCCCATGCGACGTTTCTGAAGGCCCAGGCGGTGATTCCGCAGTTGCCGGAACTACGCCAGCGCGTCCGCGAGTTGGAAGAGCGCCTTGCGAAACTGGAACAGATCCGACAACCTCCCGCCAAGTCCCGCAAGCCCCGTCGCAAATAGCCCGCGTCAGCCGCATCGTTAGTTCTTCAGCATCGACTTCCAAAAGAACAGCTTGGCCCAGAAAAATCCCGCCCAGGGCAGGAAACAGGCCGCGATCGGATGGACCGCGCCATAGATCATGCTGACCATTGAGCCCGCGAGCAATACCGCCAGGCCGACCATATAGGCGCCCGGAGCCCAGGGTGACCCGCTGGCCTGTTCCTGACTGGCCGCACTCTCTCGTTTGGGTTTGCCGCTCTTACTGACCGTCGGCTGCCGCATGCGCGCCGCAAACACCTCCGGGCGATTGGTCAAGATCCACCGGTGGTACGTCGTCTGCACCCACCCGAGCACCCCGCCCAGCAGCAACAACCCGGAACTTTGGAGAAAGGTCCACCACGTGTAGCTGTCGGTAGCGATGAGCTGATACCCGAGCCCGCCGACCCCGCCGATCATGGAAATCAGGCCAAGGATGCCGGCAGGAAATAACATGTATGCTTTGATGTAGGCCGTCGCACGCGCGTCGTGCCCTTCCTGCTGCTTGAGAGAGATCAGTTTTGCCATGGGCGTGATGGTCGTACAATCGCAACCTCAACCGCAAGCGAAAATGTGTCGGACCGGGACAAATTTCAGCGAGCAGCGAAGCAAGCATACCTTTTCCGTGCAGGGCCCCTCGTCACTCGACGAGCAAGAGGCGTGAGCACAGGGGGCGCAGGCCGACGGAGTTGATTCCCTCCAAGCTCGCACGGCAACACGTGTTCAGCAGGCGGTGGATCGATCGTTCAGGATTGACGTGGGGAACCGGCGATCTCAACTGAGTGGCATCATTCTTCCCTGTCCACAAGAACTGTGGACGGACTGTGCGCAACCATGTGGACAGACCTCCGCCGACAGTGGCTGCGTAGGAATGCCCGCAATGTGCTCAATAATTAGGCGGCATCACGTGAGATTTCTCAGCAGGATGGAACAGTGTTCATCTTTGAGCGGTTGAGGGCAGGCGACGCGGAGAGGCAGGCAAACCGGCTATCAATTGGGAGCGCTTCGTCAACCGCTACGCCATGGGGAGGATGTCAAAAATGGCCGCCCGTTCCACGCGGCCGACATCGACCCATTGCTGGGCCAGCGGAATGAGCGTGGCCAATCGTTCTTCCACGGCTGCCAGTCGCTCGCGGATGACCACCGGTTTGTGCTGGGCCGTGACGCGGAGGAATGTACGCAGGCCATGCAGGAACAGGCTGATATTCGCCGCGGCCACCCGGTCGGCCGCATCGAAAAGCGCCTCGATCTCGACAAAAATGGGTTCCAACGCCTGGGGTGGGAAGACGCGATCCTCACTGGTGAGAGCGACATGCCTGAGCGTCGCGATCACCGCCGGGATATGCGCCTGCATGTGCGCGAGAAATCGCTCGTCCAACTCATCCAGCTCCTGCAACAGTCGCCCGATGGCACGCGCATCCACCACGCCTGTCCCTCGCGCCATCTCCTGCTCGGCACGCTGAATCACGGTTTCCAACACATCGCGCACCGGTTGCAGCGATCGACCTCGCGCCTGATGCAACTGCCGCAAGGCGTCAAGAATAGATGCGGCCGGCAACGAAGTGGAAGGCGCGTCGCACGGAACGTCAGCCTCGACAGGGGCCGGCGCTTCAGCGACCATCGGCTCAGGCATTTCAGTCACAGGCTGCTGCACAGCGACGGCAGCTTCGAGATGATCCTGGGGTGGCCGCTCGAGCGCCTGAAGCGCCTGCACCGTCTTGCTGATTTCGAGCAGCCCCTCCCGAAGCGACGCCACATGATGAGCCGCCACGGTGCGCTCATGTTTTGCGGCGGCCTGAAGGAGCGGAAGCAGTCGGGTCGCCATGTCTTCCACGGCCGTCAACCCGACGGTCGCGGCGGATTGCGCGAGGTTGCTGACGCTCTGCCATAAAATCGTCGTCAACTTGGCGCGGCGCCCCTGTTCACTTGTCGTGTCGAGCCGCTCAAGCGCCGTCTGGATCTGATTGAGCCATTCACGGGCCTCCAATACAAACAGGCCGAGAATTTCCCGCCGGACATGCGGGCCCTGGTCAGGCGCGTCGATCGTCGACTGGACCTGCGCAGGCTGCGCAGCTGCCTTGGGTTGCTCCACCGCGGCCTGAATCACGCCGGCGATCGCATCCAGACTTTCGAGCAAGGCGGCAAACTGATCCGATGCGCTCGTCGGCGTGGCGGGCTCGGCAGCCATCGGTGCGGGTGCAAACGTGAAGCGCTCCAATGCCGGTGAATCGACAGTTTCTGCGACCGACACCTGGGGCAACTGACTGAGATCGAGAAACCGCGGCGGATCGGTCACCCCTGTCTCCTGTGCGCCGGTCACACGAAGCACCGGACGAGATGGGTAGCGAGGCGTGATTCGCACCACCACCCCTTCTTCGCCGCTGCTCAGGCGCACTTTGGTACCCAGCGGGTAGACCGAGAGTTGCTCGACCAATCCTTTCATGATTTCACGGGGAAACGCAGTACGCTCCGTGTTCAATAACTCACGGATCGCCTCGTGCGGGAGGAGGCGCCGGCGGTAGGGGCGCGGACTGACCAACGCATCGAAGATATCGACGAGCCCGATGATCTGCGCCAGCTCATTAATTTCACGCCCCTTTAAACGGTTTGGGTACCCCTGCCCCTTCCCGCGCTCATGGGCCTGCAATACCACTTCGGCCAGCCAGGCATAGTCCGCACCGAGACGTTCGATCACCCCATACCCCGAACGCGGATGTTGCTCGACCAGAGCCCGCTCATCGGAGCTCAGACGGCCGGTCTTCGTCAGTAGATGCTGCGGCACGGCAAAAATGCCGATGTCGTGCAGGAGCCCGGCCAACGCCAAACGCCGCAACTCCGCGCCGTAATAGCCGAGGCCGATCCCGACCTTCGTCGCGAGAATGCTCACATTGACTAGATTGGTAACCAGCGGAGGGCCGACAGGACTGGAGAGGGCTTCAACGACTAACTGATCATTTTCCTGAATCGACTCGACGATGCTGCCGGCAAGATGGGTCAACTCCGTCAGGTTCACCGGTTCCTGCCGTTGCACGGCGGCAGCGACCCGCATCAGCGCATCCTCAGCCTGCCGGTAGTGATTCTGCTCCATTTCCTCTTAGCCTCCAGCCTCGACGCGCTTCGTCACGCGGCACGCCTTTGTTTTCACCTCTGCATGGTCCAACGCTCCGAGTCAGGCGAATCAGCGAAGCCGTCCGGAATGATCCCCATGGTGGAGGTGCGCCTTCAACTCAACAAAGCCTGTCCTGGAAGTCCTGTCCGAGGCCGGTCGCGCGCTGTGAGGAGCGTCCTCAGGCGGCAGGCAGCAGCCGGCTCATCAGATCATGTTCCTGTTGTCCGGCGGTGATCCAGTCCTCGATCGTGGTCATCACGGCGAGAATGCGTGCTTCGACGGCCTGGACACGTTGGGACGCGATCACGATACGACGCTGGACAATCAAGGCCAGGAAGTTCTGAAGGCCGGTGAGAAAGGTCACCAGCGGGGTGGCATTGACCTGCTTGGCAATGCCTTGGAGTTGTTCGATCTGTTGCATGCAGGTGCCGAGCACGTTGCCTGGTTCCAAAACCGTCAATCCCTCGACCCGGAGCCTGTTCAGGTTCTGCGCAATGCCGGGCAATGCTTGTCGTAGTGAGTCCAGGCATCGGGCGTCCGTGCTTTGGAGCTCACCCAGCAGCTGCTGAAACGCGGTCATCTGTATCTGGCTCTCCCCTTGTCTCGCTTCCTGCTCCAATCGGTGCATGACTTGTGGAATCAAACTGCGGGAAGGGACTTCCTTGGCAACCTGCTCGTCTTGAAGCATGCGAAGCGCGTTCAGGAGCGTGAGGAAATCGATGGCCGGTTCCGGTTGTGGAGGCGCGCCCTGCTCAGGACCAAGGTCCAGCGTAATGCCAGTGGCCATGGTGACGGACGCGATGACGAGACAGAACTGTTCACGGACCGTGCCGAAATCCTGCTTGGTCGCCGTCGTCCGGTCTTTCAGGGTGTCGATGAAGGGAAGCAGTGCGAAGGTAGCGCGTTCGACATCGGGAAGGTTCACCGTGGCGGCAGAACCACCGAGACTGGTGATGCCCCTCACCACGGCATCCACCAGTTGCGCATGCCGATCGGTATCCGGCTGGCTTTCCAGTTCGGTCAGGGCGGAATGGATTTGGATGAGCCACTCTTGCGCCTCTTGACCGAACAGTTCAATCAGTTCTTTTTGAAAATCGTCTTCGGTCTGTTCTGGTTCGGTCGACACAGTGGCGCCCTGCCTCTGACCCATGCACTCGCCTGAACATACGGACGAGTGACGGCCTCCTAGCGTTTTCCATTACCGAGTTGGGAGGCCAGCCCCGCGATCTCCCCCAGCTTCCTCGCCATATCTTCGAACCGGCGAGTCGACTGCTCCGCCATGTGCTCGGCTTCCATCGCCCGTTTCTCGAGCTGCATCGAACGCTCCTGCTCGCTGACCAGGGCGAGATCCAGCTCACTGGCACGTTGCGCCGTCGCTTCCAACTGTTTGACCTGAACTAACAGCGCCGCCGCAGCCTCCCGTTCAGCCGAGAGCGCCGCGTCCAGCTCGGTGATCTGAGCATGGGCTTTCGCACAGGCCTCTTCCAGCGCCGGCACCTTGTCTGCAACCTGTTCCAGCTCGACACGCTCCCGTCGCTGCAGTTCCGCTTGCTCACGTTCAGCGGCCAAGGTCGTTTCGAGCTCGTGCACGCGCGTTTCGACCTGCTCAAGACCGGTAATCTGCTGCACCAATTGATTCGCCGCTTCCCGCTCTGCCTCCAGATGGGCCTCCAATTCCACGATGCGCGCGGCATGACGGGCCCCTTCCGAAACCTGTTGGGACAATTGCTGGGCACGATGCTGCTCATCGGCCAGAGCCGTCTCCAGTTCGCCGATCCGGTGCATCTGTCTCGAGACTCCATCCAACTGTTCTGCGAGAGCGGTTCGCTGCGCCCGCTCGTCGGCTAGACTCTGGTCCAATGTGTGTGCATGTGACGACAGGGCTGCAACCTGCTCGTGCTGCTCATCCAACGCACGCTGGATGTGCCCGATCTGCTGGGTCTGCTCCAGACTCCGCCGACGCTCCTCGTCCAACTGCGCTTCGAGTTCGCCGATCCGCGTGTCACGTTCCGCCAGGATTGCATGATGATGCTCATGATCATGCGCCGGCGTAGCCGGCTCAGCGGCATGGAATGCAGGGGCCGCATCCACCATCGTGTCGCGGGTCATCGTCGCCGGTATGGCGTGAGGATCGTCAAGACTGCTCGTGATCGGCTCGAGCGACGGCCGATGCTCCTGAGTGTCTACGCGGGCCTCTTCGAGTTCTTCCGGCACATGAATGGCGGGTGCGGCCGCGACCTCTGCCACGATAGATGGCTCCACGGCCACGTGCTGCTGCGGCAGTTCCGGAACCGGAGCAGGCTTTTGTGGGCGCTTCGTCAACAGGTCCAGCACACGGTCCTTGAGTGAGGAGCCCTGAAACGGCTTCTTCAAGACCCCGTCGGCCTTACAGGACTCCGCTTGTCGGGACACTTCATCGTTCACGATACCGCTGATCAGCAGCACGGGAAGATCCGCGAGGTTTGCCTGTCCCCGAATGTACGCACAGACCTCATAGCCGCTCTTGTCCGGCATGATGACATCGGACACGATGAGGTCGGGGCGATCCTTACTTAACAGCGCCAGAGCCTCAGATCCGTTCGCCGCAAGTGTCACCCCCATGCCGGCCTCGGTCAGGAGACGCTCGGCCACCTTACGGACTGCGATACTGTCGTCGGCAATCAAGATCTTTGGCATGTCGTTCCTCTACACAAGGCAAGGCTCATCACGCGGGGCGGTTCGATGAGACCCCCAAGGTTGTCAGGTTGATGATAGGAAGTTCTTCTTCGCCGGCGATGCACGTTCCCGCGATGTCGGGATCGTTGCCGGCGCGATACTGCACTGCCGAGCGTGCCACCATGTGCAAGGAAGGAACCTGGGAATCGATACAGATTGCCAGCGGTCCATCCACATGTTTGACAACCAGACACAGCGGTTCACCATCCTGCAGGGAACGCTTGAACTTCGCCGCCAGGTCGAATACCGGAAGACATCCCTTCTCCTGTCGGACGAGAGCGCGCACAAACGGCGTATCGCTGGGAACCGCCGTCGAGCCCGTCCACGGCATCACCCCGCCGATCTCCTCGGTTCTGGCGGCCAACCGTTGCCCGCCCACCGAAAACACCACCATGTGCTGCATCCGCGCCTCGGTCGCGCCTTTGCTACCCTTGTGCGGTTGTCTGCCTAGCTGAGTACGTAGCATGGTCGATCCTTGTGACCTACTTGGCCGATCCGGCTGACATCGCCGACGCCTCTTCCAAGGCCGCCGAAGGCAGGCGGAGTCTGGAATCGAATTCGCCCGGCCGGCGCTCCGACACCCGAAGGGCAAACACATCCAAGACATTGGTCCGGGAGGGGAGCTCGAGCACCCAAAACGGATTGGCGATCAGCGCGATATACGACGACTCAACAAACAATCCGAGCAATCGCTCCCGCTCCCCTCCCCGAAACTGCGCAGGGAGCGGCTGGATCAGCGTCCGTTCGACATCGATGAGGCCCACGACCTTGTCCACCGCAAAGGACCGCGATCGTTGCTCATTGGCATAGAGCACGATCCGGGTCTCAGCCGTGACGCCTTTGGCCTGGATCGTCAAACGACGGGCGAGATCGGTGCGTTCGTAGGAAGCATTGGCCCAGGTGACATGCCCGTCCTGGCCCCCCTCAGCCGGAGTCACAATGCCGCGAACCCAGTGGGAGGGAAAGGCCACATGCGTGGGGCCCATGAGCGCCACGAGAAATCGGACCGCCAACCCGCTCGACACCACTGCTGCCTTATGTCCCCGGAGCCCCATGCCTGTCCTTCATTCTGCCAGTAACGGTACGAATCGACAAAACGTTCCTATTTTTTCACGACGCTTTCGCGGCCTGTCCACTTGCGGACTTCCTGGATCAGGGCGCGTTCTTCCACCGGCTTGGCAATGTACCCCGAGGCCCCCACACTCACGGCCATCTGGCGATGCTTTTCACCCGCCCGCGTGGTCATGACGAGAATCGGTGTGGCCTGAGTCTGCGGCCTGGCGCGAAGCGCCTGAATGACTTCAAAGCCGTTCAACTTCGGCATTTCGAGATCGGTGATGATGAGCTGGTACTGCTGCACCAATGCCTTGCGACAGCCTTCTTCTCCGTCGGTCGCCGTTTCGACGATATACCCGGCCGACTCCAGCATGCGTCCGACAAACTTTCTGATGCTGAGCGAGTCATCGATCAACAAGAGCGGAAGCTGCGTATCCGGAAGCTGCGGCGAAGCGGGCTGCGCCGGTCCCTCAAGCATCGGCGAGGAGGCGGGGTTTTGAATGACCGACATGGCCTCATGGTATTCGCGAGTCGTCAACCGGCTGACGTCCAGAACCAGCACCACACGCCCCTCGGGATCGATAGTCGCGCCACCGAACACGGACCGTTCATACGGCCTCAGCCCACCCAATGATTTAATGACGATTTCCTGCCGGCCCAGCAATTCATCCACCGCGCAACCAAGCGCGCCGGTCGAGGTTCGAACGACGACCACGGGAGTCGCTCCCTCAATGGTGCCGGCATCCCGGCGAATGAGGCTGCCGAGCGGATAGACCTCAATGGCTTCGTCGCCGATCTGCAGCACCGATCGATCCCCCATCTGCTGGATCGTCGACGCCGTCGACATTGTGACTTCACGCACGCTCGGAAGCGGAATCGCGTAGCGCTCTTTCCCGACCCGAACGAGCAGCGCAGTTGCGATCAAGAGGGTGAGTGGCAAATGCATCGTGAACTTGGTGCCCTGCCCGTAGACGGATTCCACCTCGATGTGGCCGTTCATCGTCTCGATGACCCGCTTCACCACATCCATGCCGACGCCGCGTCCGGCCTGATCCCCGACCGCCTCGGCAGTGGAAAACCCCGGCAGGAAGATGAACTTGATAATTTCGCTCTCCGGCAATGAGTCCGCGACATCCGCTCGTACCAGACCCAGCTTGACCGCTTTGGCCTTGATCTTGACGATGTCGAGCCCCGCTCCGTCGTCTTCGACTTCGATAAGCACCGAGTTCCCTCGATGCGCGGCGTGGAGATAGATCGTACCGGCCGCCGGCTTCCCTTGGCTGCGACGGATGCCCGCAGGCTCGATCCCGTGGTACACCGCATTTCTGACCAGATGGACAAGCGGATCGACAAGCCGCTCCACGACACCGGTGTCGATTTCGGTATGTTCGCCGGACGTGACTAAATTGACTTCTTTTCCGGTAGCGCGGGCCATCTCACGGGCCGCGCGGCGGAAGCGCGTGAACGGCGTCCCGATCGGCACCATGCGGGCGCGGGCAATTTCATCGCGCATGCCCAAGGTCAACTGTTGCAGCGACCCCATGTCGTCCTGGGCGCGATGGATCGATCCGCTCAGCTGCGACATCGATTCGGTGATGTCCGCGGTGACCTCGCTGATTCGCCGGGCCAGGATGTTGAAGTCGTCGTACTTGTCGAATTCCAGGCTGCCGAAATCACTGACGCCCGGATACGCCTGCGGCGCGCCTTCGCTCGAGGACGCGGGAGAGGGCTGAAAGGAAAAGGTATGTTTATCTTCGAAGGTGCGTACGGCATCGGTCAGCCGGTTCTTGTTGGCCAAGACCTGTGTGGCCAATTGATCCAACGTGCGCAGCCGCTGCTCCAGCCGGCCGCGATCGATAACCAATTCGCCGACCAGATTGAGGAGGCGTTCCAAACGATCACGGCTGACCCGGATCACCTCTCGCTCTTCGCCGGTCTTCCCATCGACGCCTTTGGCCGAATCCTGTCCGTCGGCTTCGCGAATTTCTTCCACCGAGGCGCCTTCGGCAATCGATGAGACGATGGGGTGATCTTGGTCCGGTGCCGGCTGAGCCTGTCCCAGTTGCTTCAACTCCTGCAAGGAGTTCGCAAACCGTTGTCTCGTTCGCCCCACCATGGATACATCCCGTCGCATCAAGGCGCGAATGACATCGATTGAGCGCAACAGGACATCCGTGTGACCGGGAAGGAGCACCAGCTGCCCTTCGCGAACGGCGCCCATGAAGTCTTCAATGTGATGAGTCAGATCACCGATCGCCTGAAAGCCTACGGTATAGGCCGAGCCTTTCAGCGTATGGGCTGTGCGGAACAGTTGGTGGATCGTGTCGGGATTGCCCGCGTCCTTATCGACTCGCAGCAAGTCGGCTTCGAGGCTTTCCAAATATTCCTGCGCTTCCGGCGCGAAATAGGACATCACCTCAGAATCGAGGGCCGGGATCAGATAGGCCTCGGAGAGCTCCTGGGAGTCCGCCTCGCTCATGGAGTGCACAGCGGATTCGGGACCGGATGTGGCGGCAGGCACGGCCTCCTGCACCGACTTCTCTTCAGGCCGCCTCGTCTCAGCGGCAGCCGCTGCAGACTCACCCTGGCTCACACCCTGCTCCAATTCTCTGAGCTTCGTCCTGATGCGAGGCACCTCCTGACGCAAGCGCGTCAGTGATTGAGCGTCCCGCGCCATCAGGGAACGGATCACATCCACCGCCTGCCGCAGAACGGCGATCCAATGCGGCGCGATCGTGACAGCGCCCTCGCGAACGGCCATCATGCAGGATTCAATCGGATGAGAGAGATCTCCCACGACCTCAAATCCAACGGTATAGGCCGACCCTTTCAGCGTGTGCGCCACCCGATACAATTGATGAATCGTGTCGGCATTTGCCAAGTCAGAGTCCAACCGTTGGAGCAGGGTCTGGATCGTGTTGAGGTATTCTTCTGCCTCCGGCGAGAAGTAGGACAGCACCTCTTCGTCCAGGACAGGAATGAGGTACTCATCCGCCGGCTGATCGGAACGCTGCACAGACGCTGCCGACGGGTCGCTCGAAACGGCCGGCATCAAGTCGGAGTGGCGCCGGACAAATCCCTCAACCACGGAGGCATCTTCCCCTCCCCCACGCCCGATCTGCTCGACCTGCCCTCGAAAAGAGGCGGCAATCTCGCGCATCAGTTGCATGGCTTCGGGCCAGCGCGCCGCCGGAATCTCCTGCACTCGTTCGAGCGTATCTTCGAGTAGGGCCCCGAGTTGCCCGAGCGCCGGGAACCCGTAGAGGAGCGCCGCGCCTTTGAGCTTGTGGCCGACCGTGTGAAACTCGGCGACGTCGCCCGGCTCCGGATGCGCCTTCCCATCGGGATGCAACGCTTTCCAGAAGCGCCCCATATCGTCGCCGGCCTCGGCCACGAAAATGTCCAGCAACTGGTCGCGATCGAAATCAGCGCTCATTCACCCACTCAGCATCCGAGCGGAGGTCGGTCACCGCTCTTCAAGAATTCTCTTACGCGAGCTTGAACTGAGCGACCGAAGAGTTGAGGCCTTCGGCCAGTTTTGCCATGTCTTCGATCGTGAGTCGCGTCGAGTCCGTCTGCTTCTGCGTCGCCACGGCGCCGCCCGTGAACTCCTTAATGGCTCGACCGACTTTTTCCGTCGAGGCGGTCTGTTCGGACGCCGCGCTCGCGATGTTCTGGGCCAACTCGGAAGACCGTTTCGCAATGTCTGAAATTTCAGCGAACACGTCGCCGGTCCGGAGAGCCGAAGCGGATCCGGCTTCCACCGCCTGCGTTTCATGCTCCATGGCCACCACGGCATCCTGCGTTTCCGTTTGAATCACTTTCACGAGGTCGGCGATTTCACGTGTGGCTTGCGTGGAGCTTTCCGCCAGCTTTCTGACCTGGTCGGCGACGACGGCGAATCGTGCGCCGGCCTCACCCGCGCCGGCCGCCTCAATGGCGGCGTTGAGCGCGAGCAGGTTCGTTTGATTGGCGATATCGCGGATCGTCGACACGATCTGTGAAATTTCGAGTGAACGGTCACCGAGGCCCTTCACCTGCTTGGACATACGTTGCACCGCCGACCGGATGCTCTGCATGTCGCGCACGGTTTCCTGCACCGCGACGTTGCCGCGTTCCGTGGCCGACAGCACCTGCTTGGCGGAGTCGGAGGATGCGCCGGCCGTAGTGGCCACTTGACGCATACCGGCGGCCAACTGTTCGACCGCGCCCAGCGTACGCACGGATTCTTCCGCCTGCACCCGGGCTGTTCCGGACATTTGACCGGCTGAATCCCGCAGGGTACCGGCTGACTTGTTCACCCGATCAGCCGCCTCGCGCACCTGCTTCAACAATTGTCCGAACCGCGCGATCATGAGGTTGAACCCGTCCGCAAGGTTGCCGAACATGTCGGCCGTCACTTCGCCTCGCCGGGTCAAGTCTCCTTTACCGACTTCGGAGACCAGCACGAGGAATTGCATGAGCCGTTTCTGCATCAGGTCGCGCTCTTCCTCCGTCGACACCAGGGCGGTAATACGATCGAGCATGGAGTTGAACGCGGTGGCCATCTGGCCCAACTCATCGTGCGACTGAATCTTCGCGCGGGCCTGCAGATTGCCGCCGGCGGCCTGCGTCGCGACATTGGCGATGTGGCTGATGCTCCGGGAGAGGAATGTGGCGAGCAGATATCCGACGAACAATCCGAGGGCCACGGCGACCAGACCGCCGGCCACCAGAATCAGGGTACCGTTGTTGGCCAGGCTTTGCGCATCATCGTTGAGGTCCTTGGCGACGGCCTCGATGGCCGTAACCTGCTCATTGTGGCGTTTGACGGCATTTTCGAATGAGGGCGTCAAATTGACCGTTAAGGCCAGGATACCGAGGGCCCGCATTTGCTCCGCTTGCGTCGATGACAGGACGTTACGATCGAAGCTATCCGCCATGGCGCTCAGTGCGCCGTCGGCATCCTGAAAGTATTTTTTCAATGCCGGCTCAAAGAGGGTCAGATCCTTCGCCTCGTCCCGGCCCGATCGCGATACGCGCAGCGTCGTGCTCTTATAGTTGTTCACCACCTTGTCGATCTGGGCCTTCAGGGGCGGCAACTTGGTCACTTCCTGGGCGAAGTCGCCTTGTTTGGTGGCGGACGCGATATCCAGCAGAATCTGGTGATGTTTGGTCAACGCGGTTCCCATCTGGGCGAACTCAGCCAACGGCACCGTATAGTCCGCATACACCGTTTGCGACTGGGTGCTGAGTTGGCGCAGGGTGAGCACACCGACGCTGGCCATGATCATGATGATGACACTCACGAGACCGAAGCTGACCAGCAGCTTCGTCTTTGTTTTCATGTCCTGAAATTGATTCTTGACGCCTTGCCCGATCATGGTGCGCTCCTCCTTGTTCTGCTTTCCTCAACATCCGGTGGCCGGTCGCACAATCTTCGATGACGCAGGTTCGCAATGACCCGCGCGCCTGCGCTTTACGCGATCGACAATATCGCACTCCCTCCGTCAACCTGTGCAAAGACCTGCGGCACCTCCAGTACTCCACCCAGACGTTCATCCAGGCGAAGCACAGCCGAGACACAAGGACGCGCCCCCGCCGGTCCCGCTTGCATGGCCGGCAACAGGTGCTCGCGACTGACGGTGTGAATTTCAGGAACGTGATCGACGAGCATTCCCACCTGTCGGCTGCCATGGCGAATCACGACCGCGAAAGGCAGCACGGTCCCGGTCACGGGCAGGCCCAGGCTTCCTCGCAAATCGACGAGGGTAATGACCGTTCCCCGGAGATTGGTCACTCCGGTCAACAGGCCCGGCATGCTGGGCACGACGGTGACCGCTTCCACCTCAAACACTTCACTGACGTGGCGGAGATCGATGGCGAACAACTCGCCTCCCAGCGTGAGGACACACATACGCAGCGTGCCTTCGATCGACGCGGCAGAAGACCTCGATGGGCTGGAGGGTCCGTGAGCCGGAGTTGAGTCCGAGGAGTGAGCCTGGATCGTTGGCACGTCGCTCATGGGTTAGTTCAACGCCCGTTTGACTGCGGCGACCAGATCTTCGGCTTTAAACGGCTTCACCACGTACCCGTTGGCACCCTGCTGTTGGCCCCAGAATTTGTCGCTTTCCTGCCCCTTGGACGTGCAGAGGACGATCGGGATGCCCTTGAAGCGGTCATCGCTTTTCAGGTCGCGGCAGGCCTGGAACCCGTTACGCCCGGGCATCACGACATCCAGCACGATCAGGTCCGGCTTATCCAACGCCAGTTTGTCCTCGAGTTTGTCGGTGTTCGGATACGACACGACTGTGTGATTGGCAGACTTCAAATAGCCTTCGATCAACTGCAGTTCGGCGTACGAATCATCGACGACAACGATCTTGCTCATGAGTACGTCCCCCCTTCAAACCAGCTAAATGTGTGCGCGATAAAGACATTTGATCCGGTTGCGGCTATCGCATCGGAATCACGATGCTGATCGCACCGGCCAGATCGCCCTCGTGCCATCCTTCTTTCTTGGCGCCGGTGATGTCGCGCTCCCCTTTCGGGTCGCCATGGCAACTCAGGCACGTGCTCGCGGCATATTCCGGATCCATCATGCGCAGTACCGGCTTCCCGTCCAACATCGTGGTCTTGCTGTACGGCTGGCCTTTCGGATGGCGCGTGTCGGCAAAAATTCTCAACACTTCCGACTCAAACTCGTCCGGCCGATTGCTCGGAAACCGATAGTCGGTGCCCGTCAACTTCACACGAATTCCGGTCTTCCGATAGAACCGTTCGCCGGACTTGCGGGCGAAGACGGCGGGGATAATCCCTTTGAAGCCGACGCCCTGCTTATTGATGACGGGCTGCGCCTCGTCGATGACTTCTTTTTCGGATTCCACCATGGCGAGAAAAAGCGGCGCTTGCGGAACCGTGGCGGGCCGGCTCAGATCGATCTTGGTGGCTTTGCGAAATCGTTCAATCACCTGATTGGACACAAAGTCGCCGCTAAACCCTTTGTCGCCCTTGCTGGCGTCATTGATCGTGGCTTGGTATTCGGAAATCACCCCACGACCGACTTGCAACAACTTGATGAGCAACTCGGCCGTTTCCACCTCGGTATTGGCCGACGCGGGAGCAGCCGCGCCCATGCAGGTCACGGTCAATGCAGCCATCACGATTCTCTTGATGATATGTTTCGCCATGCCGTCTCCTCCTGCCTGCCTCGTAGCGCCCGGTCAACCCAATTCCCCTAAGTCAGCCAATCCCTTGTCAAAGATAGCGCAAAATTCTTCGTTGACAATTTCATCGACGCATGGAACCACGCCAGGACCCTGCAGCCCAGGCAGACGTTGTGCACGATCGGTGCCAAACAAAACAATTAGTTAGGATTGCGGAGCGGAAAGAATTCGAACCGATGAAGTCGGCGATTTTGCGGATGATTATGTGTGGATGGTCTACTATACCCACTATGGTCAGCTAGGCTGACATGGGTGCGTAATTGTTCACGATGGAAGTCGGAGCGCCAAAGTTTGGTCGCTTTTCGAGGGAAGCGTCAAAGTCCCTTCAGAACTTCGACGAAAAGAGGATTGCGGCTGGCCTAGACCGTCCCACCTTGACGAAGGAACGCCAGGATCGGGGCGAGATCTAGATGTCGTTCGACGTGATCGGCCCATCGATCCATCGCACCGGATCGCTGTCGGTTCACCTGTTGCGACAAGGCCATGTCGGCGGCTGGAAGCCCTTTTCTGATACGCAACCGGTTTAACCATGCACGTCGACAGAGTGGCTCGTCGAACAGGCCATGGATGTAGGTCCCCCAGACCAGACCGTCATCGCTCATCGCGCCGTCGAGCCACGCATCATCCCGTTCGGTGACGTCGCGTGGGCCTGCGGGCGACGGTTCTTTGCCCTGCAGTTCGAAGCAAGCTCGATGTCCATGTCGATCCGTCCGTCCCATGTGAATCAAGTACCCTCGAACCGGTGGCGCCGCCGGCCCACCGAGATACAAGGCACGCCCTTCGACCTGCTCGGTGATTTTCTCCCGCATCAACACCGTCGTCACCTGCAGCAGGCCGAGCCCCTCGCCGCTCCCGCCTGATTCGACCGCATCCGGATCGGCGATCCGGCGCCCCAACATTTGATACCCGCCGCAAATGCCGACCACTTCTCCCCCGCGGTGGACATGACCATGTAGGAGTGATTCGAACCCCTTGCCTCGCAGATAGGCGAGGTCCGCCAATGTGGTTTTGGAACCGGGAAGCAGAATCGCATCAGCCCCGGCCGCTTCTTCGGGGGTCGCCGCATATCGCAACGCCACATCCGGTTCACCGGCCAGCGCATTGAAATCGGTGAAGTTGCTCATGTGGGGCAGGAGGATCACCGCCAGGTTGATATAGTCACGCTGAAACGCGACCTGTCGTCGGATATCGACGTCCAGACTGTCCTCTTGATCGAGTGCCAGGTCGCGCAAAAACGGCAAGATGCCCAGGACAGGAATCCCTGTCCGCTCCGTCAAAAAACGGACGCCGTCGGCAAAGAGCGCCGCGTCTCCCCGGAACTTGTTGATGACGATCCCGCAGACCCGGTCACGCTCCTCCGGCGTGATGAGATCGAGCGTGCCGATAATCTGTGCGAACACGCCGCCACGATCGATATCCCCGACCAACACTACCTGGGCATCGGCCATCTCGACGACCGGCCAGTTCACCAGGTCGCGATCTCGCAGATTGACCTCTGCAGCGCTGCCGGCGCCTTCGATGACCATGACCTCATACTGCGAGGCGAGGCGGTTGTAACTGCGTTCCACCGGCTGGAACAATTCAGAGTCCCGGCTGCGCGCGAAATAGGCCCGGGCCTCGCGCGTGGCAAACACTTTTCCCTGCACGATGATCTGAGCCCTGGAATCGGATTCCGGCTTGAGCAGAATGGGATTCATATCCACATGGGGGGGAATTCCACAGGCTTCGGCTTGCAGAGCCTGAGCACGCCCGATCTCACCGCCCTCCGGCGTGACAAAGGAGTTCAACGACATATTCTGCGCCTTGAAGGGCGCGACGCGGAACCCGGCGCGGTACAACAGCCGGCAGAGCCCCGACGTGATCATGCTTTTCCCGACATCAGAGCCGGTCCCCAGAATCGCAATGGCTTTGGCACGAGAAGGATGAGGCATAGGAAATGAAGAACGTTACGTGCGATGTGTTGCCGCCCACTCTGTCGCGCGCGCCAGACCTTGCGTGAGGCACTCGGCGACGACCCGTCCGATCAAGGATCCGATCGGAGTATGGGTTCCGGCATAGTCCGACCGGGGAGCGCTCCCCCGCAGGGCACAGGCGACAACCACGGCGTCCGTCCCCGTGCCGGTCGCGCCGGGACGACCGGTCCAACTGGGCACCGCATGGTCACGCAGCACTCCGGTCTTGCTCTCCGTCACCACCTGTACCGCACAGACCAGGGCCGGCACGGCGAGGCAGGCATTGGTGACCACCATCAGATTGATCGTCCCGGCTCGACGGACCGTGCTGTCAGCTTCTTCTCGCGGCGGCGGCTCACCTGCCCGCACCGCGTTGGTGACACCGACGGTGGCAAAACACTCGACCCAGATTCCATCCTGCGCCTCACGGCACGTCACAACCTGTTTCATCGGAACTGCCGTCATCAGGCCGACACAATCGGGATCCACTCCCAAATCCACCGCGATTCGCTTGAGGTAACGGGCAGGATGTTCCCACTTCGAGTGAGTCGCCTGCCGAACAGGATTGGAGGACACCTGATGATTCACTATGTAGCGCGTCGTTCGAAGCCCTCCCCCCCTTGGAGCGGACGACAACACCCGCATGCGGGTTCCCAGATCGAGGATGAGCGTGTCCTTGGCAATTCGGTAGCGAGTGGTGAAACCATCCGGCCACATCGTCATGCGCCACCCTTGTGAAGGAGAACCGACAGGGTTCGCAGGAGGCGATCATTGTCGGCCCTGGGACGCACTGCGACGCGCACCGAACGGTCATTCAATCCAGGCACTTGCGAACAATCCCTTATCAGGAGTCCCTGCCGGCGAAGCGCGGCCACCACGGCGGTCGCTTTCTGCCCGACCGGCACCTCTATCAGCAGAAAATTGGCGGCAGAGGGAAAGACCGTGCAACCGGGCAACCGGGTCAGTGCCTTCTGAACGCGGGTTCGCTCCCGCTCCATGAAACGAAGGCTTCGCCCGGCGTGTCGCACATCTTTCAAGGCGGCGACCGCAGTTCGCTGCGCCAACATGTTCACCGACCAGGGCGGCTGCTGCGCCGCGATTCTGGCAATCACAGCAGGCTTCGCCGTGGCATAGCCCACACGCAGTCCGGGCAACCCATAGAACTTGGTAAAGCTGCGCAGCACGACGGTCCGTGGGGGAAGAGGCTCTGACAAGATCGACGCGTGATCCGCATATTCGGCGAAGGTTTCGTCCACGATACACCAGAGCCCCCGGCGAGCCACCAGACGCGCACACTTCCTTACCGCGGCAGCCTCGCAGGCGCGACCGGTCGGGCTGTTGGGATTGCAGAGGAGTACTGCATCAATAGGAGAGGCGCCGCTCGCAGACTGCCGCCGCTTCTGCAACGCCGCGAGGACCGACTCCAGCGGAGGACGATATCCGTCGGCACGATCCGCCATCAGCATGGTGACCCGTCCCCCGGCGCGTGTCATCGCTTCAGCATATTCGGAAAAGGTCGGGCCGATCAGCAGGAGATGTCTGATCCCCAATGTCCTGGGAAGGAGATGGATCAACTCGGTCGATCCGTTGCCGACCAGAAACTCCTCACTCGGGCGTTTCCAATACGCGGCCAGCGCCTGCCGCAGTGCCCAACAAGCCGGGTCCGGATAATGACCGAGCAACACCTCGGCTGTCCGCAGGGTTCGCACTGCGGCGGGAGACGGTCCCAAGGGATTGATGCTGGCGCTGAAATCCAGGAGTCGATGGAGATCTCGCCCTAACTCACGGGCCGCCGCATACACATCCCCGCCATGACCGATGCGCGTCATGATACCCATAGGGAGAGCAGCGCAAAGAAAAGCCCCAGTCCGGCAGCGACCACCACAATGCCAGTGGCCTGATCGATGTGCCCGGACGTCAACGCGGTGCCGGCATCACCGATCAATTCACCCTCGTGAGCCACACCGTCGTAATAATTCCGCCCGCCGAGTTGCACGCCCAATCCACCGGCCATGGCCGCTTCCGGCATGCCGCTGTTCGGGCTGGGATGTTTGTCGCCGTCCCGATGCAGGATGTACCAACTGTCCTGCACACGATGCCACTGAGCGGTCGCCAGACCCGAAGCCAGCGCGATGAAGCCGCCAGTCAGCCGGGCAGGCACCCAATTCATCACATCGTCCAATCGGGCAGAGGCCCAGCCGAAATGTTCATACCGCTCATCGTGGTGTCCCACCATCGAGTCGAGCGTATTCACCGCCTTGTAGGCCAGCGCGAGCGGCGCGCCGCCAAGGGAGAGGTAGACGAGCGGCGCAATAATGCCGTCGGCGGTGCTTTCGGCGATCGTCTCCACCGTGGCGCGCACGATTTCCGGTTCCTCCAACGTGGCGCTGTCCCGGCCGACGATCCTGGCCACGGCCTCACGCGCTCCGGCAAGATTCCCCTGCTGCAGCTCACGACTGACTGCCTGGACATGATCGAAGAGGTCCCGGCCCGCCAGTGTGGTATAGGCCAGGCCGATGCCGACCAGTTGTCCGAGGAGCGGAGAAAATGCAGCCGCCTGCGCAATCAGCCAGGTGGCCGCCGCATAGACCGCCGCCGGTAACCCCAGCGCGAGACAGGCCCCGGCGATTTGTAAGGATTGATCACTCCGGCAGAATGTTCTGACCTGATCA
Source organism: Nitrospira sp. ND1 (assembly GCF_900170025.1). Lineage (NCBI taxonomy): Bacteria > Pseudomonadati > Nitrospirota > Nitrospiria > Nitrospirales > Nitrospiraceae > Nitrospira > Nitrospira sp. ND1. The sequence continues at coordinate 774,760 of NZ_FWEX01000005.1, forward strand.
TCGAACCAGGAAATGACCACGCCCATGCCCCGCACCGGATGAGGCAACCAACGGGGATCTCCCGCCACGACATCCAGCGCCGCCGCCAGTACCAACTCGCCGCCGGTCATCGCGCCATCACCAACACCGGGATCAACAAGAGGAAGAGAATTTCGATCAATTCATTCGTGGCACCCAACAGATCTCCCGTCACTCCGCCGAACCATGCCCGACAACCGCGCCGAACCACGACCACCACCAAGGCTCCCGATGCGATAGTCGCCGTTGCCGCAATCACTCCCATTCCGGCCATCAGCGCACAGGCCAACACGAGACTCGAGAGCAACACATGCTGCCAGGAGAGATGAGTCAAAAACGCGGCCGCTAGCCCGCCTTCGCTCCTGGCATAGGGAGACGCCCAGGCGACTGAGACCATCGCCCAACGGCCCAGCGCCGGCATACAGAGCAGCACGGGAAGACGAACCGGTTGAGGGAGGGCGAGCAATCCGGCATACCGCAACAGCAGCGAGAGAAAGAGACCGGTCGCACCCAGTGCCCCGACGCTCGGATCGCGCATGATGCGCAGCCGATCTGCCGCGGTTCGCCCGCCGGCCAGTCCATCTACAGTGTCCGCCAGCCCGTCTTGATGCAGCCCGCGTGTCATGAGCACCAGTAGCACGATCAGCAAAACATTCACCACCTCGGCCGCCAAAAACAAGCGCAAGCCCTGGTCAGCCGCCGCGAGAAATCCGCCGATCAGAAGCCCGACCGTGGAGTACCAGGCCATCGACGTAGCCAACTCCGCGGACGACGGCGCATGGTGGCTCCGGCTGATCGGAATCGCCGTGAGGAAATGCCAGGCAAACACAAAGGGTCTGGTCATGGCCGCCATCTCAGTCACGTTGCGAGACACCCGCTTCCTCGAACGTCGCCATCTCGGTAAGAATCTTGATCGACGCCTGCACGAGGCTCATCCCGAGGCAGGCTCCAGTCCCTTCGCCTAACCGCAGATCGAGATCGAGCAGCGGCTTCAAGCGCAGATGCTCCAGAATCGCCTGATGACCACGTTCCACCGAACGGTGCGAGGCGATCAGATAGTCCCGACAGAGCGGCTGCAACCCCACCGCGATCAACGCCGCAGCGCCGGCAATGAACCCATCTAACACCACAGGGACTCGTGCTGCCGCCGCACCCAGGATCAGCCCGGCCAAACCGGCAATCTCCAGACCGCCGACCTTCGCGAGCACATCGATGGCGTCGGCCCGGTTCGGACGATGCCGGTCGAGCGCCTGCTCAATGACGCCGACTTTGCGGGCATGGCCCGCCTCATCGATGCCGGTTCCTCGACCCGTGACCTCAGCCACCGGCCGCCCGGTCATGACTGCTGTGATCGCTGCACTCGGCGTCGTGTTGCCGATGCCCATCTCGCCGGTCCCGATCAAACCGATCCCCTCACGCGCAGCCTCCGTAGCCACCTCGATCCCGACCTGCAATGCTTGCACCGCCTGGTCACGACTCATGGCGGATTCCACCAGGAGATTGTTGGTTCCCGCCATCACCTTCTTGTGAATCAGGCCGGGGACCGACCCAAAGTCGTAGGCGACTCCAATATCCACCACCCGCACCTCGACTCCGGCGTGACGCGCGAGCACATTCACGCCGGCGCCGCCACGCAGGAAATTCAGCACCATTTGCGGCGTGACTTCGCGCGGATAGGCGCTCACCCCTTCAGTCGCCACACCATGGTCGGCCGCAAACGTAAACACGACTCCGCGCGGCACAGCCGGTTTCACTTCGCCCGTGATCGTGGCATAACGCACCGCGGTTTCTTCCAGCCGCCCCAGACTACCGAGAGGTTTGGTCAACCGATCCAGGCGCGCTTGCGTCTGCGCTGCGATCGCCTGATCCACCGGTTGAATGCGTGTCAACACTTCCTGGAGCGTCATCGGGTCTTCTCCCCTGTCATTTGAGTTTGAGCGACTGGCCGCTGACGACAAAGTAGACTTCGTCGGCCGCTGCCGCGATCTGTTGGTTGACCCGACCGGCGACATCGCGAAACGCGCGCGCACTGCGACTCGTCGGTACCAGCCCGAAGCCCAATTCGTTGCTCACCAACACGACCCGCGCCTGGGTGCCGCGAATAGCCTGCAGCACTGCTTCCACACGAGGGACCATCTCCTGCCCGGCAATGCGACGCCCGCACACGTTGCTCAACCAGAGTGTGAGGCAATCCACCACGACGGTGCGATAGGCCTGTCCTTCCGTTCGAAACCAGGCAGCCAGGTCACGCGGCACCTCGGCGGTGATCCAGTCGGTGGGACGGGTCTCGCGGTGCCGCGCAATACGCGCCTTCATTTCATCGTCCAGCGCCTGCCCGGTCGCGACAAAGGCCCTCGGGCCTCGACGGCCCGCCTGATCTAGCGCTGCCTCACTTTTTCCCGAGGCGGCGCCGCCAAGCACCAGAATAAGATGGGATCCTGTGGCCGAGTGCTTCTTCATCGGTTTACTCGGCGGTTGCGCCGGATTCGCGTTGCCATAAGAATTCCGGTTCGCCTTGGGTCTTCGACACCCAGCGGGCCAGGACGAACAGCGCGTCGCTCAACCGGTTCAGATACTTATTGAGCTCGGCTGCCACCGGTTCCTCGCGGCTCAACCGGATACAGATTCGTTCCGCGCGGCGGCAGATCGTTCGCGCTTGGTGAAGCGTCGCCGAGACCTTACCGCCACCGGGTAGAATGAACTCCTTCAGCGGGGCAAGCTCCTCCTGGCATCGATCGATCATCTCTTCGAGCTTTGTCACATCCTTGGCCGTTACCTCCGGCATGTTGGGAAAGGTCTGGCCCGGCGCCGTGGCCAGAATACTCCCGACATCGAAAAGCTTGTTCTGCACCCAGCGCAAATCCGCCTCCAATTGCGTCGACGCGGCGGACCCGCTCCCGGCTTCAGCATTCATCGCCCGCACCAATCCGACGGACGCATTCAACTCATCGACTGTGCCGTAGGCCTCGACCCGCAGACAGTCTTTCCAGACCTGTTGTCCGCCGGCTAACCTCGTTTGGCCCGCGTCGCCCGTTCTTGTATAGACCTTGGTGATTCGCATCCCGGTAGTCTCTCCTTCCCTTCGACTCTCTTACCCCATGCCTCATAGTGCACCAGATCTTGCACAGAAAGCCTGGCTCGCCACCCGGCGGCTTCAAGGTCCGGCTTCTTCGCAAACTCCGACACATACCCGAGACAGAGGTAGGCCAGCACCTTGACCGACTTTGGAATACCCAACACGCGCTTCAGCGCCGCATGATTTAAGATACTGACCCACCCAACCCCGATCCCTTCGGCGCGTGCCGCCAGCCAGAGATTCTGAATGGCACAACAGGTGCTGTAGAGATCTGTATCCCGCACGGTGGAACGGCCTAACACGTGCGGGCCACCTCGTTGGCGGCTGCAGGTCACACAGAGATTGAGCGACGATTCTTCAATACCTTCCAGCTTGAGCGTTCGATACAGATCCGCACGAGGTGTTTTGTACCGGAGCGCCGCAGCCGCATTCGTGTCCATAAACAGCTGCTTCACCGCGCGCTTTGTCTCATCTGTACGGACCACCACAAAGTCCCAGGGCTGCATGAGCCCCACCGATCCGGCATGATGCGCGGCATTCAGTAATCGCGCGAGCACTTCGTCGGGAATCGGCGTCGGCAGAAAGTTTCTGCGCACGTCCCGGCGCTCGAAAATTGCCCGATAGACCGCCTCTCGCTCGGCCTTGGAAAACGGTTCTGAAGGCTCGGCCGTTGTTCGAGTCAACCGCTCTCGTTTGTCACGTGCCATGAGGCATTTCATTCGAAGACTGCGGTCCAAGTACTCCATCCGCCACCTGCTGCAAACAGACGGGGCAAAGGCAGTCCTTAAAACGTGCCGCAATCCAATCCATCTGCTCCTCGGTAATACCGATCTTCCCGCACCAGCATTGATACCCGACACACTCGAACGTCTTCCGGCAATGCTCACAGGTCTTGGTCACCGGCCCTCTCAAAACTCCACCCCCGCCTGCGCCTTGATGCCTTTTCGGAACGGATGTTTCACCTGCTTCATCTCCGTCACCAGATCTGCAGCCTCGATCAATTCCTCCGGAGCCCCTCTGCCGGTGATCACGACATGTTGCATCGCCGGCCGCTGCTGCAAACGCGGCAGAACTTCAGTCACCGCCACATAGCCGTGGTGCAGTGCAATATTGAATTCATCCAGGATCACCATCGCATAAGACGGATCACGCATGAACTGGCAAGCCTTCGCCCAGGCCGCTTGCGCATGGCTCGTATCCCGCTCCCGATCCTGCGTCTCCCAGGTATACCCTTCGCCCATACGGAGGAACGTCACGCGATCGCCGAACGATTTCAGGATGCGCTCCTCTGCCGTGTCGATCGCCCCCTTGATGAATTGCACGATCGCCACCTTCATGCCGTGGCCGAGGCAACGGAGGGCCATCCCGAGCGCGGCGGTCGTTTTTCCCTTTCCCGCGCCGGTGTAGACGATCAGAAGCCCCTTCTCGTCCTGGGCCGCTTCGATCCGCCGATCCACGGAGGCCTTCAAGCGTTGCATCTTCGCCGTATGCTCGTCCTGTTCCGCCATCTCATCCTTTCGTGGCAGAGGCCTGCGCCCCGCGCAGTCGACGGGCAGTCCCCAGCAGATCAGCCACGACAGCCGGATGACTGCCGAAGTGCAAATGGCTGTACAACGCAAGGGTATTCCCCATCGTCAACCCGTCCTGCCCGACGGGTTTCCCCGCTGCATCCGACAAGGTACAGGCATGATGGAGTTCGCCGGTTGGTTCGAGCATCGAATAGTGAAACTCATGCCCGCGCACCACTGTCCCGGCTCCGCCCAGCATGCAGGATTCAGCGATCTCCACGGTTCGATAACCTAACGTCATCCCGTTTTTCCGCATGACCGCTTCCGCCGGAAACACCCCGACCATTTCATGTCGAGCGCCGGCCCCGTCACGAATGGCCTCCGTCAAGTACATCAGCCCGCCACATTCGGCATACACAGCCCCACCACGCCGGGCAAATGTCTGCACGGCCGAACGCATGGACATATTGGCCGCCAATGTCTCGCCATACAGTTCGGGGTAGCCTCCGCCGAAATACAGCAGATCTGCGACCGGCAACTCGTCATCGTGCAAGGGCGAAAACCTTACGATCTCCGCGCCTACCGATTCAAGTAACTCCAGATTATCCTGATAGTAAAAACAAAAGGCCGCATCGTAGGCCAGGCCGACTCGAACCGGTTGTTGCGTTGCCGCCGGCCTCGTGATCGGGAGATCTTCTCCCGGACATTCCCCGGCCGATCGAGCCATGGCCTCGACCCGATCCAAATCGATCGTCTGTGCAGCGGCTCTCGCCAATCGGTCATACAGATCGCCCTGCCCCTGCTCGATGGCAGTCCTCAGCCCGAGATGGCGATCCTGAATGGTCACCGAAGCATCGGGCTGCAGGTATCCCACAACCGCCAGATCCGTCTCCGACTCTACCGCCTGCCGCAATAACTGGTAATGGCCCTCACTCCGCACGCGATTGAACAGCACTCCACGAACCTGTACGGCCGCGTCGAATTTCGCATACCCGGATGCCATGGCTGCAGCCGATCTCGCCATGGCACTCCCGTCGATGACCAGCAGCACCGGCGCGTTGAGCTGCTTCGCCAGTTCAGCCGTGCTGCCCTGCTCATGCACCGGTGAGCTGCCGTCAAACAGCCCCATCATGCCTTCGATGATCGACAGGTCCGCATCGACCGAGGCGCGCGCGAAGATGGCCCGGTTGGCGCTCTCCCCCAACATCCAGCCATCCAGATTTCGCGACGGCCGTCCGGTCACCGCTTGGTGATGTCCGGGATCGATGAAGTCCGGCCCGGCCTTGAACGGCTGCACCACCAGCCCCCTGGCCTTCAAGGCTGCCATGAGCGCCAGGGTGACCGTGGTTTTGCCGGCACCACTGTGGGTGCCGGCGATGACGAGACGAGGACGTGACATTACAGTACGGCGCTCATCTCTTCCTCACGACTTTCCGCCAAACGTGACCCGCACACCGCCAAAAATCGAGCGGATCGGTGTGCCGGCGCTGGCGACTTCTTCATACTTTTCATTAAACAAATTCTCAGCCCGGAGATAGGCCTGGAGCTGCTTCGTGACATCGTACGTGACTGCCAACGACCACACATCGAACGCCGGCAGCGACTGCCGATCCCCGGTGGTATTGTATCGGGAACCCACGTACCGTCCGATCAGCGTGATCCAGAGCGGATCGATGGGTTGATAGCTGACCGAGGCACTCCACTGGTCGGTGGCCCAACGCGGTAGACGAGTCTGAGTGACCAAATCCCGAGTCATGGTGTTGGTATAGTTCGCCTGTACCACAAGGCCCTTGAGGAACGGACGGTCGCTGGAATAGGTGTACGAGAGTCCAGCCTCCCAGCCCTTCGTCGAGGCTTCACCGATCTGCTGAGGGCAAAACCCGAACGTGCTGAACGGCGCGCAAAACGTCGGATCAAACGTAGTGGTGATGAGATTCCGGTAGCGGTTCCAGAAAAACCCTCCTGTGAACTTCAGCTGCTTCGAGAAGAAATACTGGTCGATCCCCACGTCCATACTTTGGCTTTTTTCTGTGCCCAATTGGGAATTGCCAAAATTGGGAAAATACAATTCGTTCATCGTGGGGGCCCGGAAGCCAGTGGAATAGCTGCCTCGGATTTTCGTGTCGGTTTCCTTGTGGAGATACCCGCCGGTCAGCCGATAGGTCGTCGCATCGCCGAACACGTTGTAACTGTCATGGCGAATGCCCGCGGTGGCGAACAGGCGATCCCACAAATTGAATTGTGCCTGCGCGAATCCGGCATTGGAACTCAAAATCCGGTTGGTGAGTCCCGTATCATTCTCGCCCTGTTGTTCGCGAAATTGATACCCCGCACTCAACAACAACAGCTTCGTGATTTGGAAATTGTGCTGCCACTCCAACCGATTCGAGAGCACACGAATTTCGTTGTTGGAGTTGAACGGCGTGCTGAATGCCCCGGTGATCAGACTACGCTGCAACGTGCCTGACAAAAACTGCGAGGCCTCCTGTGCACGCGCAAGCGTGAGCTTCTGGGACCACCAGCCGGTGAGCGGCTGTTCATAACTACCGCTGAACACATATTCCTGACTCCGATTTTTTGAGCCATAGACGTCGCTTGGAGAGGTCGCCGATACACTATCGAGTTGCACGTCGGAATTCATCCAGCGCATCGTGAAATCAAGACGGCCGTCCTTTGGAAGGTCTACACCGATTCGCCCTGATCCCTGCCAGTTACGATAGGAGTCTCGCTCGCTAGCGCCACGCCGATAATTGACGGCCGAAAAACTCGAGGTGTCCCAGCGGGACAGCGAGAAGCTGTAGTCGACCGCGCCCTGTTTCCCGGACACCATGCCACCTTCACGCAGGGAGGCGAAGGATCCGTATTCCATGAACCCGGTGGCGGAGAGCGGACCCTGGCCGCGCTTCGTCACGATGTTGATGACGCCTCCCATGGCATCCGATCCCCACAACATGCTCTGCGAGCCGCGGAGAATCTCTACTCGCTCGATATTGTCGGTCGTCAGGTTGGCAAAGTTGTAACTACCGACGGTGCCGCTGTTGACGATCGCGCCGTCGATCAGGACCAAGGTCTGATTCGCACTGCCTCCTCGAATCTTGGCCGTGACCTCGGTGCCGGGCCCGCCGTTTGAAAACACCGCCACACCTTGGGCCAACCGAAGCGCGTCCACCACACTCCGGATGTTCTGTCGCTTCATGTCCTGTGCCGTAATGACTTCGACCGCACTGGTGACCTGGGTAACCGGCAACGGGGTTTTGGTTGCCGAGACCACCACTTCCTCGGCTTGTACGACAGGATCAGGCTCCAAAGGCTCTCCGGCAGTGGCCACTGCCGTCCAGACAGGCGGGACACTTGCGACACACAGCAACACGAAATAGGCAGACCATTCCCTGACAATACCCGACATACTGACACTCCCTTTCGCTCGAAGGGTTCAGTTACAAACCCGTCAGTTGGGTCTCCTGACTTGCGGATCATCGTTTCTCTGCGCCTTCCCAGCTGAGCGTGAAACGTAAAACGACGTTCGTGAAACGGTCGGAGGGAACCTCCTGCGCTTCACGAGATACGATTCACGAACCACGCCACTCGCCAGTGGCTCAATGCAGAGTCACTCCCCGCTTACAGTGGCGGCACCGTGATGGTTTTGCACCATCTTCCCCGACGCTGACGGCGTCTTCCTGACACTCCGCTCTCCAATGATGACGCGCCCCTTCTCTTCACACGGGTGGGCCGGGCACGAACCCATCCCGCAACACGTGATCATCCCCTGAACGGCACAGCCTGCCTCGGCAAGGTAATCCTGGGCAGTCCCGACTCCGGATGGGGATCGATCAAGACCTCACAGCCATAGACCGCCCGCAATGCCTCCACCGACAACACCTCAGCCGGCGTGCCCATCGAATACATCGACCCTTCCTTCAGCATGACGATCCGGTCGCAATACTGGCTGGCCAGGTTCAAATCGTGCGACACGATGACGACGGTCAGGCCCTGCTCGTCGGTCAAACGACGCAGCACCGAGCAAATTTCGAGTTGATGCTGAAGATCGAGAAAGGCGGTCGGCTCATCGAGCACGAGGACCCGGGGCGTTTGGGCCAAGGCCCGCGCAATCATCGTACGTTGACGTTCACCGCCGGACAGGTCGGTCACCGCACGCGAAGCCAGATGGCCGATGTCCATCGTGGCCATGGCCTGAGCGGCCGCCGCACAATCCTCCCGATCTTCCCAGCCGAACCCAAGACTCCACCTGGTCTGTCGGCGATGCGGATACCGTCCCATCAACACCGTTTCCGCCACCGTAAAGGAGAAAGCCGGCGGACTTTCCTGCGGGACGAACGCCACGGTCCGCGCCGTCTCCTCTCGTGAAAGGTCAGCCAGGTTTCTTCCGAAGAGCGAGAGGGTTCCCCGTTGAGGCACGGCAAGCTTGGCCAGGAGTTTCACGAGTGACGTCTTGCCCGATCCATTGGGCCCGACGATACCGAGTATTTCGCCTGGCTCGACGTGCAGGCTCACATCGCTGAGGACCCACCGGCTTTCCCGCCCAGACAACTTGCCATAGCAGAACGAGGCCCCCTGCACATCGTAGGCATGGTGCCGGTCCGAGTAGACACCAGCCGCAACATCAGCCGTACACATCGGGTCTACAGGAAGCCTCATACGAGCCGATCCTTTCGCCAGACCAGCAGGTAGACAAAGAACGGGCCGCCCGCGAGGGCCGTGATGATTCCGACCGGGACTTCCGACGGCACGAAGAATGTCCTGGCCATGGTATCGGCCACCATCAAAAATATGCCGCCCACGAGCGCTGAAGCCGGCAGGAGCAATCGATGATCCGCCCCGATCACCAGGCGCACCGCGTGAGGAATGATCATCCCGATGAATCCGATCATGCCGCTGACGGACACCACGGCGCCGGTGAGCAGCGCCGACACCAGAAAGATCACCCGTTTGGCGCGTTCGGTATCGATTCCCAACGACCGTGCCGGCTCTTCACCCAAGGCAAGGATATTCAGGACCCGTACCTGCTTGAAGAGCAGGACGAGACCGGCCAACAGATAGACTGAGAGCGCAGCCAGCGCGGGATAGGCCGGGGCCGTGAGCGATCCCATGAGCCAGGCCATCATGCCGAAGGAACGATTCGGTTCCATAATCGAGGTGATGAACATGATCAGCGCCGAGAAAATTGCGTTCAGGATCACACCGGCCAACAGCACGGAATGAATCGGAAGCCGGTCGTAGGTGGCCGCCATACGATAGACCACCAGCAGGGCCACCAGTCCGCCTAAAAACCCGCAGACCGGCAGGAGCGAGAAGGCGAGGACCGTGGTCCCGATCCCGAACAGCACCGCGACAGCCACACCCAGCGCGGCACCGCTCGACACCCCGAGCACGTAGGGATCGGCCAGAGGATTTCTGAGCAGGGCTTGCAGCGCCACCCCGACCGATGCCAGGCAGACTCCCACCAGAAATCCCAGAAAGACTCGCGGCAGACGCACCTGCAGTAGGATGACGCTGGTCGTCTTGAGCACGTCGTTGTCGGTAGGCTGGTCGAGCAGCGCGGACGACAGCACGCTGATAAGTTTCCCGAGTCCGATGTACTGTGTCCCGAGTTGCAGACAGACGACAGCCAGGATCAGCGCGACGACCGACAAACTGCCCATGATGACGCACCAACGCACCGGAGTCAGGATGGCCCCCTGAAACGGCCGTTCATGTCCGGTCATTGGAGCGGAACTGTGACGGCTCGTGGAAGGCAACGGGGGCGAGGTCAATGCTGGAGCAGGTGACGTGGAGTGGCCGACCGAAGGCATCATGGCTGGACCGGTACCGATTCGGGAGGAAAGGCCTCGGGGTGAATCACCCTCACGAGTTCTTCCAACCCTTCCATTACACGAGGCCCGGGACGATTGAGCGCATTGGCCGAAACCTCGCGCAACCGGTTCTGCTGCACAGCGGTCAGGGTCGTCCAGCGCCGCCACTCCTGCTGTTCGCGTCGAGGCACCGTTTCAACCGACCCCATTGGGAAGATCAGCACTTCGGGATCTTCTTTCAGGACCGTTTCCATGGTCAGCCGTGGATAGGGTGTTGCAGCTCCGGAGGCGATATTGGTTCCCCCGGCCAGGCCGATCATCTGGTGGATGTAACTGCCGGGACCAACCGTGATCAAGGGCTGGCTGTTGATCACATACAGCACGCGGATGCGCGGCAGGTGCTCGGTTCGACTGCTGATCTCGGCCATTCGACTCCGCATGGCCGCGGTCATGGCATGGGCTTCCGTCGAACGATCGAAAATGCGTCCCAGCGTGTGAATGTGCGAGAAAATGTTCTCCACCGAAGTGGCTTCCAGCAGGAGCACCGGAATCTTCAATTCCTCCAGCTTGGCCAACACATTCGCGCGGTGGAACTCCCGCGGCGCAATGATCAATTCCGGCCGGAGGGCCACGAGGGATTCAAGATTGGGGTTGGCGTACCCGACCTTGGATTTAGCCTTGGCTGCTGCCGGGAAATCGCAAAACTCCGTGACCCCGATGATCTGTTCGTCCAGCCCCAACGCAAACAACATCTCCGTGATGCTCGGCGCCAATGACACGACCCGTGTGGGCGCCTTGGCGACATAGAGTTTTCTGCCCGCATCGTCGATGAAGGTGCGCGGGGTAATGTTGGCCATGAACGGCATGCCCGTAAGGATGCCTTGCTGACGACGTTTCATCACCGTGTGATCTTCCTGGGTCTCTCCGAATGCGAAGGCAAGGCAGGCCAGCAGCACAGACGCGACCACGCCGATGCATGCGGCTGCGAACCGGCGACTGGAGACGATTCGAACGGCGCGCAAATAAAAAAATCCCCAGGGCCAACATGGAACCCTGAGGATTGCACCCGCAATATCATCCTCGCCTATTCCCCAGCCCACGAGGGAATAAAGGGTCTCCCTCAGGCAGGTCTTCTGGCTCATGGTTCATCCTACTCCCCGCGCCTTCCCACTCACCGAACGGTGAACAGTGGCGCCTGCGGGTTTCGTCCCCATTTACAGCGGCGGGACCGCGAGGGTTTTTCACCCTCTTCCCTTGACCCGAGGTGTCTTGAAAAGAGACAAACTTTAGGAGCGCATGGCCGATCTTGTCAAGTTCAAACTTGCCGTCACGACGTTCGATGGAGCAGCATAGGATATTGAACTGCATACCCAGACACCCTGCAGCCCCTACGAGCGATACCGGAGCTTCAGGATGAGAATCGCCAGGGTCAACACCAGGGTCACGAGATTCGCCAGAATAATGGGCAAGGCGCCGAGCATGAGCCCATAGATCAACCAGAGAAAGACCCCGGTCACGAAGGTGAGCAACATTCCCAGCGACACGTCCTGGGCGGAACGAGTGCGCCAGGTCTGTTGCAGCTGAGGAATGAACGCGATGGTGGTGAGGGTCCCTGCCAGCAATCCGATGAGCGTGACCTGATCCATATCTGCAACCTCAGTGGAGTGAGCGGCGCGAGCGGGAGAGGGCATCCTGGTAGGGAGAATTCACCTCAGCAGCTTGTCATGACCTGTGACGCTATGGTAGCATCCCCTCCCATCCAAGGACTAGTCGTTGAAAGACGCCGCAACAAAGGAGTAGGGCCGTGGCATTTGCCTGTGATCTCTGTGGGAAAAAGCATCAAACCGGTAATAACGTCAGCCACGCAAACAACAAGACGAAGCGCGTCTTCAATCCCAACCTGCAGCGAGTGAAGGCGCTCGTGAACGGGTCGGCCTTGCGCATTCGGGTTTGCACGCGTTGCCTGCGGTCCGGCCTGGTTAAAAAAGCCGTCTGATTGCTCCGCATTTCTCCCCCATCTCGTCAGCTCGTGATCTGATCTCACGCCTAAGTTGCGCCTTCTCCCCGCTCGCTCTTCTTCAGATTCGGTACGGCCTCACACACCCCCACGAATAGTCTGCCGCCTCGGACTCACGGAGACCGGGGACGATGCAGGAAATCTTCTCCAAAGGAGACGCGCCCCCGCTATCCGTGTACAATCCCCAGCCAGACAAGCGGGTGAAAAAAACGGATCCCAGTCGAATCGGGAGGCAACATGATAAAGATCAGTCGGTCGCTCAGCCTCATCATCATCTCCATGCTGCTCGCGGCATGCAGCCATTTTCAGAACCGGGAAGCGGCCTATCTGGATTCCGCCAAGGGGTGGGCCACTCAAGCCCAGGTGCGGGAGAAACTAGGCGCTCCCAAGACTGTTCGACAGGATGAAGGCGGAGCCACCGTGTGGGTGTATGAATTACGCGAGCAACAGTCCGGGAACCGTCTGACCGCACCCGGAATGTGGTGCGAACAGTACCTTCTCACCTTCGACGACAAGGCCGTGCTCCAGAAATGGAGACAGGTGTCCCATTTCCATGGCGGCGAACTCATGCCACAGGAATGCATTCCGGGGACTGAGCCGGAGAAATCCTAGGGAGCCAACGCTACTGCCTCCAAGCGAATTCCCATCGGCAATGTGTAGTGAATGGTCCCCCCCGCGTTCTGTTCAAGAATGTGCCTGGCTCCCGGGGGTATGATCGTAGGTAACTGCCGTTTTTCCATGAATTTTTGAGTTTGGATCCCTTTCTCCGCATGGTACGACCCTTGCTGAGTATCAGGACTAGATACTCGGAGGGCTTATCGTGAAAATACACCTTACAGCAATCCTCGTTCTCAGCTTTATTGCTGGCATTTGGGTCTCGTTCGACTCGTCCACACCGGCCGACGCCCAAACACGCTTATTTCGAAAACGCCAGCTACAAACGCAGCCTGTCACACCTCCCGTGAGTCAAACCACGACCGCACGAGACTATTCGGTCCTCAAGATCGTTCCTCCTCCCGCAGGCGGCCTATATCTGGGACAATACGAATGGCTTCAGAACGATATCGCAACATTCGAATCGGCAAGCGGACGCAAGACTGCGCTATGGTCCAAATATCGAGGGACCTGGGCCAACGGATATGATGCAGCGGGACAGCCCCATTTCGACGTGCAAGCTGCCAACCTCGCTTGGCAGGATGGGAAGGTGATCGTCGTCCAAGCCTACAACACTCACCCTGCACCGGGGGAGTCAGAGGCTCCCGAAGGTTTCACGGTCGACAAATTACTCAACGGAGTCTATGACGCGGAACTTCGACGGTTCGCCGGTGAGCTCCGGCAATATGGAAAGCCGACGTTTTTTATCTCGGGCCGCGAACCCAATGGGATCGGAGCTGACTACTTCGGCGGCTTCGGGCCGATCGGTGACAAATCGTTACAGTGGGCGATTGAAAACAAGCGAGGCTTTGCGGAGTTTAACCCGTCCACGCTTCCCTACAGCGCTCTATACAGTGACATCGGAACCCCTCAAGTATGCGATGGGGTAGAACGCCTCAAAGCGGCCCAACGGTACTACTATGATTTTTTTGTTCGTCGGGAAGGTCTGAAATTTCTTACATTCGATTCGATGGGGTGGGCGGTCCACCAACTGAATCAGATCGATTATGACGTGGCGGATCTTCCGGCTACGGTCGACAAAACTTACGCGAAACAACTCCTGCAGAGCTGCCACTCCTTCGCCAATTTTTATCCGGGGGATCAATATGTGGACTGGGTCAGCCTCGACTTCTACATGATCGATTACTATGCGAAGGACTGGCCTGGGCTCACCCAAGACTATGTCATCCCCATCGACAATCACTTCGCGGCACTGGACTCGGTATTGCGAGAAGTAAAAACGGTGGCTCCAACCAAGCCGGTGTTCTTTATGGAGCTTGGATTTCCGGATGGAACTCAGCAGAATTCAAACTGGGCGGCACAAAAAATCGCCACCGGTTTGTCGCGTCTCATTGTGGGTTACCCGCAGATTAATGGGTTTACAATGTGGTCTGCACATCCGTCGTGGATGATCCCCGGGGTGTTTCCCTTCGATTGCCTGATCCGTCCAGGAACACAGCAGGCCACGGCTCTGAAAAACACGATCACAGCAAACCCAGCCATGTTTCACTCGTGTGTGTATTTGTCAGATGGGAAACTGCACCCGAACTGCGTCAATTAGCCGGCTACATTCATGACCGTGTTCGGTCGATCGCAGATATGGTTACACGGTGGCAGGTGAGGTCGTGCTTACGGCTTCACAACGAACCGCAGTCATATCCATGCTAAACGGGACGCGGCAGCTCCCGCTTAGCATGGATGCGAATCGTGAAAATTAGAACACCACCTCTCGCACCCGCGCCCGATTGGCTTGAAACCAGGAAACGGTCTTCTGAATGCCGTCCGTAAAGGCTGTAGTTGATTCGAACCCAAACAATTGTTTGGCGCGACTCACTTCCAGGCAGCGACGCGGCTGCCCGTTCGGCTTTGCGGTATCCCAGACGATCTCACCGGTAAACCCAACTGCATCGGCGATTAAATGAGCCAATGCCTGGATAGTAATCTCATGCCCGGTTCCCAAATTGATCGGCTCATTCCCGTTGTAATGCTCGGCGGCCAGCAAAATGGCGCGAGCGGCATCATCGACGTAGAGGAACTCGCGGGACGGTGAGCCGTCACCCCACAACACAACCCGGCCGTCACCTCGCTCCTTTGCTTCCATGCATTTCCTGATCAAGGCCGGAATCACATGCGAGGTCTGCATATCGAAATTGTCCCCCGGACCATACAAGTTTACCGGAAACAGAACGATCGCATTGAATCCATACTGCTGCCGATACGCCTGGGCCTGGACGAGCATCATCTTCTTGGCCAATCCATAAGGGGCATTGGTCTCTTCCGGATATCCCGTCCAGAGCTCCTCCTCACGAAAAGGTATCGGCGTATATTTGGGATACGAACAGATGGTCGCCAAGGCCACAAATTTCTCCAAGTTCCGTTGGCGCCCAACCTCCATTAACTGAGTTCCCATCATCAGGTTGTCGTAAAAAAACTGACCGGCATGGGTTTGATTCGCCCCGATCCCACCCACGCGGGCAGCCAGGTGCAACACCAAATCAGGGGTTGCGTCCGCATACAGCCGCCTGACGGCGCTCATGTCCACAAGATCATAGTCGATGCTCCGAGGGACCACGATGTTGCGACAACCCTGCTGCCGAAGCTGTGCCACCACTACCGCCCCCAAGAACCCGGCTCCACCCGTCACCACCACTCGTTTGTCCGTCCAATACGACATGATTAGCGTGCTCCCCTGGTGCCATTGAGAATGCCCCGTTCGGCGCGTAGATCACCCTCAACCATCATCACGATGAGCTCTTCGAAAGACACCTTCGGCTCCCAACCCAGGATCTTTTTCGCCTTCGTGGCATCGCCGATCAACAGGTCGACCTCGGTCGGACGGTAGTAACGCGGATCGATTTTCACGTATTGGTTCCAATCCAGGTCAAGGTAGCCGAAGGTGCGGTCGAGAAATTCCCGCACCGTATGCGTTTCGCCGGTCGCGATCACGTAGTCATCCGGTTGATCCGCTTGCAACATCATCCACATCGCCTGCACGTAATCGCCGGCGAACCCCCAGTCGCGCTTGGCGTCGAGGTTCCCGAGATACAGATCCTGTTGCACCCCCAGCTTGATTCGGGCCGCCGCTCGCGTAATTTTCCGGGTGACAAACGTCTCTCCTCGCCGGGGCGATTCATGATTGAAGAGAATGCCGCTACAGGCGAACAGGTTGTAGGCCTCACGATAGTTGACCGTAATCCAGTGTGCATAGACCTTGGCGGCGCCATAGGGGCTCCGGGGATAAAACGGTGTGCTCTCCCGTTGCGGAATCTGCTGCACCTTGCCGAACATCTCGCTGGAGGAAGCCTGATAAAACTTGGGCTGGATACCGGATTCGCGAATGGCTTCCAACAGACGGACGGTCCCCAATGCCGTCACCTCCGCAGTATATTCAGGCACATCGAAACTCACGCGCACGTGGCTCTGCGCGCCCAGGTTGTAGATCTCATCCGGCTGAATCGTACGCAGAATTTTATTGAGCGAACTGGCATCGTTGAGGTCCCCATAGACCAGCCGCAGTCTCGGTTCGGCAACATGTGGATCCTGATAGATCGCATCGATGCGGCCGGTATTGAAGGAGCTGGAGCGCCGGATAATGCCATGGACCTCATAACCCTTCGCCAACAATAACTCTGCGAGATACGACCCATCCTGCCCGCTGATGCCGGTGATCAATGCTTTCTTCACGGTGTTGCCTCACTTCATTGTTACAACTGGGATACTCGGACCCAGCCAGCCTGGGCCATCACACATTCAGTTCGCTGGATCTACCTGAGAGAACCCGGCCGCTTCCTACCGCCCTACGCTTTGAAAGACCTGGCGTTCACACCAGGCATAGGTCCGCTCAAGTCCTTCCTGTATACTCGTCGTGGGCGACCAATCGAGGATATCGCGCGCTCTGGTCCAATCGGCCGCTCGGTCGACATCACCTTCGGGCTTGCTGGTGTCGAACCGGATATCGATCTGCTTTCCAGAAATGGCACACACCAGTTCCGCGATCTCCTTGATCGAGGTGCTGTAATCGGGGCCAATCTGAATCACTCCCTGATTCATGCCTTTGGTGGCCACTGACACCAACGCGTCCACGATATCGCTTACGAACACGAACGCGCGGCGCTGCTTGCCCGATCCCCATACCACGAATTCCTCGTCGGGATGCCGGACGGCCTTACGGATCAGGGATGGAATCACCTGCGATTTTTCGGGGGACATTTCACAGTGGGGCCCGTAGACATTGTGGAACCGAAGAATTCCGATATCCAGCAGCTTCTCCTTGCGGGCCAAATCACAGCCCATTTCGCCCATCAGTTTGCTCCACCCGTAGGATGACTCCGGTGATGCGGGATAGACATCGTCTTCCTTGAAGGGCGGCGGGTTCAATTTGCTTTGGCGTTCAGCCGGATAGCTGCATGCGGTTCCCACATACACATAGGACGACACCTTGCTGGCGATGGCCGCCCGCAGCATATTGGAGTCGACGATCAGGTTCGTGTTGAACAGCGAGAACTGGTTGCCGAACACATAGTTGATGCCGGCGACCACATCGGCCAGGTGATAGACGATATCCTGCCCCTCTGTCGCCCGTTCGCAATTCCGATAGTCGCACAGATCCAGTTCCAAGAACCGGCTTTCCATGTCGATCACCGGCGCCCCGTCCTCACCGAGCAGATTCGACTTCTTTCCACGCCACAGATTGTCCACCACGGTTACCTGCGCGCCCGCAGCAGCGAGCCGCGCCACGAGATGGGACCCGATCTGACCCGCGCCCCCGGTGACAAGTACGCGTTTGTTTTTCCAATACATAGTGTTCCCCTTTCCCACAGAAATAATTTCTCAGACTCGCGTGACGCCGGAATGTATTGCCTTGAGATGATCGGCGAGCCGCAGCGCCATGGCGACGATCGTCAACGTCGGATTGGCGTGGCTGGATGTCGGAAACACCGAACTGCTGGCGACAAACAGATTCGCCACTCCATGCACACGGCACTGCTCGTCGACCACGCCCTGCGAGGGGTCTGCAGACATACGAGTGGTTCCGATGTGATGACCCAGCACCGCCTTCACGTCGCGCATCAACTGCGACACATCGTTCTCCAAATAGGTCAAGTACCCGCAATTCTGCCGGCGTAGTTCCTGATCGATAAGCTCATGCGCCCGTTGCACACTCTGCCGATCCTGCTCAGTGACTTCGAAATGAAGCCGCAACCGCGGCATGTCGAACTCGTCACGCGCATCATCCAACATCACGCGATTGTCCCGATGAGGCACCTGTTCACTCTGGAAGTAGAGGTAATAAGTGTTTGAGCGGGACCGCATGAGCAGCGAAGGAATCCGTCGACGCTGGAGCAGCCGCTTTCGACCGAACTTTGGGAGTACCGACAAGGCCTGGGGGGAACCCGCCAGGATATTTTTGATATGCCGCCAATAGAGCGAGTACTTCCCCTTCCCTAACTCCTCCTGCTGCCTCCCTCCCAACAAACGTTTGAGCAAAAACGCTGCAGAAAGGACCGCATTACCGTGGCCCGGATCCCCCACCAAGGGGCGGTCCAACAGCATGTACAGATTCAAGAGACGGTGCCGACGCTGAGCCTCTTCCGAGAACGCGATGCGACGTCTGCAGAAGACACCCTGCGGATCGGCCTCGTACCCGAACATGACATCCTGTCCTGCCGTGAGCGTGACACTCGCGATGACGCCGTGAATATGCGACATATACCCACGTCCCAACCAATCCGAATGGTTGCCGATTCCCTCCCGATGCACACGTCGAGAAGCCAACAGCAGTCGCGTCGTTTCCAACCCGCCGCCGGCCAACACCGTGGTGTGCGCGCGTACGGTAAAGCGACGGCCGCTAAAGGTTGCCACGTCGACCGAATCGATCCGCTTGCCGTCCGATGAGGGCTGTAATTCAACCGCAAGGGCGTGCAGCAGAACACGCAGATTGTCCGCACGTGTGAGAATCGGCCGATAGACCTTCCCGAATTGCGTCGGCGGACTCCATCGCTCGATGCCCGACGTATTCACATCCCCGTCCTCAAAACCAGGCAGCATCGAAGGTGGCGCACCGGGGAGCGCGGTCGACACACGGTAGTCGTACTCGCCACACTCACAATAGGAATGGGCACGTCGGTAATAGCCGTCGATCTCCTTCTGCGGAAACGGCCAGCCGCTGTGCGAGATCCACTCGCGTTGATCAAAATCGAGGGAATCGAACGGAATGCAGCGTCCACCCCACAGAGATGTCGTGCCTCCGAGTTGGCGATAACGAGCCTGATCCAACGGCAAGTGACGGACCGGATCGTTTAGCTCTCCCTGGTAGAGGCCCTGACTCGGTCCGGCTTTCGACTTCCCACCGGCTTCCAATACAATAATGGTCAGACCGGTGGCCAGCAGCTCCATCGCCAGGGTAATACCGGCGGCACCTGCGCCCACAATGCACACGTCGGCCGTGAGGGTCTCTCCGTCGGAAATCGATCGCGCATCAAGCAACATGGCTACACCTCATCGCGACGTCCATCGCACGCACATTCTCCTGCACATGCCGCCGGCAACTCATTCCCGCCAGCACGACGCCGATCTCCGCACGCTCCACCAGCGGACCTAATGCATCGGACACGGAGCCTTTGGCCAGTACATCATGCGCAAACACCTCCCGCGCGATCACGCCCACCTGTTGGGCCTGTGCGCGCTCCAACACCGGGATGGCCGCCTCGATTCGGCTGCGGTCGATCGGAATTTGGACACAAGTGACGTCCGGCTGTCCGAGCCAGACTTGGGCTTCGTCCAACGACCGACAGGACACGCCGAACTGCCGAAGTTTACCTTGCGCCATGAAACGGGTCAGCAGCTCGAACACCGCATCACGTTGCGGCACATCGACCGGGGGGTTGTGCAACAAGAACAGATCGATCCGATCCACGTTGAGCCGACGCAAGCTCCCCTCGATTCGTCCGGAAAGATAGTCCGGTTCAAAACACTGCCGTTCCTGCCGGCGACGCGCCTGCGTCGTCGCGACTCGTGCAGTCCGCCAACGCCGCAGGATTGAATTCACAACCGGCTTTGCCAGTCGTACCACAGGTTCCATCGAACCGACCGTCAACCCGGCCTTGGTACAGAGAATCATTCCTTCGCCCCCGCTCCGAAACAGCTTCCCAAGCAGGCGTTCACTATCACCCTGACCATAGACATCGGCTGTATCAAAAAACGTAATACCCGCCTCCCTGGCCTCACGAAGACTCGCCTCCACTTCGGTGCGCGAGTACCGTGTCGCCAGCGAAGCGATCATCGAGCATCCGAACCCCAGCACCGACGGCGTCAGGCCGGTGTTACCGAGCTTGCGATACTGCACAATCCGCTCCGATCCCTACGACGTCCGCGTACCGAGCCGCGGTAATCCGTGCAATCGCCTCCCACGAAATCTCCGCGGCTGCCTGCCGAACATTCGTGACCATGCGCGCATACAGCACATCATCGCGCAACAGTCGAACGATCGCCTGCGCCAGCACTGCCGGATCCTTCGGGGGCACGAGCAACCCCGTCGATTCGTCGCTCACGACCTCATCGAACCCACCCACTCGCGTGGCAATCACGGGTTTCCCGAATCCGAAGGCAGAAGCCAAGACACCGCTATTCCATCCGTTTTCGTACGGCAGCACCAAGAGCCGCGCGGCAGTAAAATAGCCGGCCATCTGCGCAAAACTCACGTACTGCGGCACCAATCGCACCCGCTCCTGCAAGCCCAAATCGGTGAGCTGCCGCTGCAACGGCGCAATGTCCATCAGCGGCTTCCCGACAATCAACAACAAGGCATCCGGCACCTGCCGAAGTACCTCCGGCGCGGCGGAGAGGAGCGTATGGATCCCTTTCCTCGGCTCAATCAATCCGAAACACAACACCACCCGTGACGCGGCAGGAATGTCCGGCGGCTCACCGGCCACGTGTTCCCGCACAAACGCCGTAAGATCGGCGATCGGAAGCACCGTGATCCGGTCACGCGGCACCGCGAAATGCTCGACGACCAGCGGCTGATTCTGTTTGGCATTGAGAAACACATGCCGCATGCGGGCATAGAGAAAACGGAACGCGCGGATATGATAGGGTCGTAATGAGTTGGGCAAGACGTCCTGGGGAGTATAGACGAACGAGGCGCTGCCCAAGAGCCGTAACATCGCCCATAGAAGAATGTACAGGGCCGGATGTTGCGCCCCCTGCAGATGGATAATCTGCGGCCGGAAAGTCAGGCAATGCCAGACAAACCGACAGAGCCGCAGCGGCCTGGGCCGATACCGATCAAAGACCTCCAACGCCTTATACTTTCTCGGATAGTCTGCCAATTCGAATCCAATACCTGTGACCAGCGTGACGCGATGCCCCCGTTCCACCAGCGCATTGGCCAAATTGTGGGTATATTGCACCGTCCCGGCACGCGGAGCCGGCGCGATAAAGAGGATACGAAGCTCGCCACTCACTGTTGCCATATTCCCTTCCACCTTACTGCTCTGCTTTCGGAGTCTCCCCGGGTTTCACCGATTCCTCAGCGTACGCACAACGTCAGAATGTCGCGATCATCCGCAGGCTGACCTTGTTCGCAAGGCGATTGGCAGACGTGCCCAAAATGTCTTCACGCTGGTCGAACATGTCGTACCCCAGTCTAGCCACAAGCCAAGATGCCGGCGTGTACGAAATGCCGACATTCCATTTCAGCGTGTGTACCGTCAAATCGTCAGATCTGGTGCTCGTGAGAATCCACGTCAGCCCGGCATCAAAGAGAAAATTATTCGCGAGGCGGATTTTGGTCGACGCGCGGATAAAATCTCCGACCAGCGGTTGACTCAGTCCCCCCGACGGAGGAAACACATCGCGCATATAACTCAGCTCATACAACGCGTCCCCGATCGACTTCTTGATTGACGCCTGTGCGAGAACTTCGACCGTCGAAGGGTTCGGCTCCACACGAACCGCGCCGATTGTTCCGCTGAGTACCAGTGTCTCCGACAGATCGATCTCCTGGGCAACCAGCGCGGAATGTGACTGAAAATCTCGCCCCTGCTGGAAATCGAAAAATCGAAACCGATACTTCACGGTGGTGCGCCCCCACTGCGTCTCACGAACTCTCGCCCCCACCTCGCCTTCATGGGTCATACTGTTGATGGCTCCCGGAGCATCGGTCGACCATAGAAAGTTGGCATAGTTAGCCAAGAGATCAACCGACGGTGTCAGACGATGGCGCATCATCAAGGCGCCGAGGTTGATCGAGGTTCGCCCGAATGCAGCCATGACTCCGGGTGTCACTTGCTCCGTAGGATCCTGAAACGATTCAAACCGCTCAAACAGCGTCAGCGTCGTCCGGTCGCTAACATTCCACAGTCCGAACAGTTCCCCGTTCTGCCGCGACACGGCTCGGTTCTGATTCGTGTTATTCGCGTAGACTCTGGACTCTACCGAATAGTCCATGGAAAGTTGTCCATCTCGTCCGAACGTCCGGTAACCCAGCCCCGGCGCAATCTTGGTGATGTAGTCCGTCCCACGATTCTGCGCCGTAAAGAAGACGTTGTCCGTATACTCTTCAGTGATGGTGAGTCGCGGCGTAAATCCCTCGCGGCGAATCGGCGCTCCTAACAATAACTTTTCCGAAACCGGTATCCGCTCATACCCCATCTGGTTCTGCCACGAGGGCAATTCGCCAAACTCACGCTGAGGCCGAACAAACTCTGCGTTGTCCGGTTCCTGCGCCGTCAAAATGGGCGGAGCCAGCCCTACGCCCGCAGCCAATGCCACCGCCGCCACCGGAAGACGCAACCAACGGAAGCCCGCCCCGGCCGGCGCTTTTCTCCCCGTCAGTCCGCTACCTCGCCCGCCCTTGTCCCCCACAGCTGTGAGCAGGCACTGCATTCTCTGTGACACGTGACTTCGCTTTCGTCCCGGATTATTAAGAGATTGCCTATGCTACGGAACGATCACGGTATCTCCCGGACGAAGCATCACATTTTGATTCGTATCTTCTCCTTGAACAAACTTGCTGTAACTGAACGGAATCCGCTGCTCGTTGCCGCGAGCGGGATTGACGATGAAAATCTTGTTTCGAGAGGCAAACGTGGTGAGCCCCCGCGCCATCGCCAAGGCCTGAATGACGGTCACTGGCCCCTTGAGATCGAAGACGCCAGGCTGCATCACTTCACCCAGGACGAAAATGCGAAAGCTGTGCGTCGCCTCCAAGATCACCGTGACTTGCGGATCCTGGATGTGCTGCTTGAGCTGCTTGTTGATCCGTTCCTCGATCTCACCCAGCGTGAGCCCCTTGGCCTCGATCTCGCCGATCAACGGATAGTTGATTTTGCCGTCCGGTCGAACGGTGACCATGGTCGACAGTTCTTTGTGCTTCCAGATGAACACATTGAGCACGTCGCCCGCACCCAATCGGAAAGGACCGCTCCAACCTGCCTCTGGGGATGGAACAGCGACCGGCTCGGTTTCGGATGCCTGCACGGCGGCCGCCAGGCACAGAACCATGAAACATACAGCCCAGCATGTGTAACGAATTCGTCGCATGACTCGCCTCCCTCTCGATAACATGAATCTTAGTTGGTCTTACTCATCAATAACGGCACGGTTCGCATCAACCCAGTTGCCATGACGGCGGCCCGGCACACCAACAGGAATGGTGCGGCCAGTCGCAATCCCGGATCCTCGCGAGGCAGTTGCCAGAGAAACGGCAACGCTGTGACCGTGAAGAGGCCACCGGCCAGTGCCGCCACATAGCTGGCATGTGGCACCAGCGGAATCAGCGCAAGCGCCCCCACACCGAGCACGACAGAGCCGATCTGAAGCTTGAGTGTTTGTGGAGTGTAGGAATCACGGATGGCCTTGCTCGGAAACCGTTTGTACACCATCACCCGCCAATAGGCCCGGCTATGTTTTTTCCGAAGATACTGTTTCAGTGTCGCAGGATGTTGATGATAGATAATCGCTGCCGGCTTGAACTTGATCTTGTAGCCGGCGGTCGCGACCCGGTAGGAGAGGTCTGTGTCCTCGTTGTCGGCGACAGGAAAACTGGTGTCGAACCCGCCGATCGTACGGAACACCTCGCGACGGAACCCCGCCGAGTAGGAAAAGACCACGTCCACATACTCGGCAGCCGCCAACTGGCGATACCGGGCCTCAAACTCGGCCTGCGCAAAGCGAGCCACAAGGCTGCGTTGTTTTGTCTTGTAGGCCCCTTTCACGGCGGCTATTCCAGGTGACTGAAACGGCGCCACCATTTCCTTAATCCAGTCAACGTGCGGCACACAGTCGGCGTCAGTGAACAGGAGAAACTCTCCTTGAGCCGCTTCTGCACCGAGGTTCCTGGCCGCCGCCGGCCCCCGATGAGCTTGGCGAAGTACGCGCACCCTCGGGTGCGCGCCCCCCCAATCCTTGACGTAGTGTTCGATATACTCTGGCGTGCCATCCGTCGATTCATCATCGACGATGATCAGCTCGACCTCGTCCGCCGGGAACGATTGCCGCGCAAATGAATCCAATCCGTCGTGAATCGTCTTCGTGGCGTTGTAAGCCGGTATGACTACTGTTACACGTATTGCCATGAGTACCTCATCTCCGTCCCGCCGCCACGCAAGCGGCTTGTACGCGTACGTCTCCGCACGTGGGACGTCCCCCCGCACCGACCCCCACTGTGCGACTTCGGCCCTATATCACGCCTCCGCCCTCGCCATGCGCCCAATCGCGATGGCCATGGGTAGCGTCAGCCAAATCTCGCGCACCATCGGTGTGATCATCAAGAATGCCATCTGCCCGAGAATGATGCTGCACATGAGGATGGCATAGGAGCGCAATTCCGGGTGACGCAGGGCGCGTTTGGCGGAGATCAAGGCCCAGCTCCACATCCCAAGAAATGCGGCGAGCGCAAACATCCCCAGTTCGCTGGCCACCTCCAGAAAGACGTTGTGAATCGTGGACGGATGGGAGGAATGGTTCGCCCACGCCGGCAAATATTTCGTATAGTGCCAAATCGACTGCCCGAACCCGACACCGAACCAAGGATTCGCAACAAAGAGCTTCCAGCCTCCGACGATCGACTCCAATCGGAATTGCCAACTCCCGCTCGCTTCATTCACATCGGCTTTTCCGAACAACCCTCCGCTTTCTACCGCCTGCACCCCTGTCGAGAAGGATTCCGAGATCGCCTGATAACTCAGGAAACCCGTAAAAACAAATACCGCCCCGATAAGCAGCAGTACACGGACGGCACGCGAGCGGAACGACAGGGCAACGACGGTCATCAGCGCAAACCCGATCATCGAACTTCGGGCAAACGTGTAAAACCAGGCGTAGCCCATCAACGCCAGGATGCCTCCCAGCAGGACCTGTATCGACGGACGTGACTCCGTCAGAAACAGAAAAGCCGTGCAGGGAATGGCCATGAGAAAGAAGCTCGCTAGCATGATCGGGTGCGAGGTCGTGCCTTCGGCTCGGATCTTGCCCTCCAGGACGGCGCTAAGAGTTCCATCCACGCCGCCTTCGCCAGGTTGCCCGAGATTCTTCCGCCAGTCGCCTGGCATCACGAATCCGTAGTGCACCTGCGCGGCAGTAATAAGCGCTTCCACGAGGCCGGTGAATGCGATGACCCAGAGCAGGCGGCGAAAGTCTTCAGGGGTACGATTGAATGTGAGGGTAAAATAGAAGAGAGCCCCGTAGACAGGAATTTTCGCCGCCTCTCCAGGCAGACCACGCAAGCCCTCAGCGAGCAGCAGGGACACTATGGACGTCAGAAAAAACATGCCGGCCAGATAACCGGCGGGCCATCGCATAATCACAGGCCAGGGGCCTCGATGAATCAGCGCATTAAAGGTCACCATCCCGATGGTCAAGGGCGTGATCAGTTTGGTAACGGTGATGCTGCTGAAGAGATCGACCTGCACCGGAATAGTCGCCACCAAAATGTAATAGGGAAACGCGACCGATGTGGCCATCGTCCCGAAGGCCGTCCCGGCGATCAGAATCGCCAACGCTTTCGTCGAGAGCGCGAGCACCGAAGCGCCCAGTGCCGCGCCGATAAGCGTGGGCGCCGCAACCGTGCCGAATGCCGGTCTCATATACCTCGTGTCCCTTCCGCCAAGGGGCTGACTCGAGGCTTAGCTGACCGCAGAAACCCCAGCGCGTGCCTCAGAATGGCGACGATGGCCAGCGATTGGAGCATACGGGCGATCAGGGTGGTCCATGCAGCTCCGAGAGCCCCGTAACCGGGAATCAAGAACCACCCGGCGATGATCCACCCGAGAAACGCCGATCCTTGGATCAGGCTGAAGAGGTGCGGGCGGTTCATCGTGTACAAGACCAAATACAAAGGATGCGTCACCAGGGTACCGAGCGTGCCGATGAACAGAATCTGAAATACCGGAATCGTGCTTTCATAAGCCGGGCCGAACAACGCAAGCACCAGCGGTCGGGCGAAGTAGAGAAAGGGAAGAAGCGCGACCGCGATGACGGCATAGACAGGGAAGGACCGCTGTACATATGACCGGCATTGTTCGAGTCCGGTTAACTGGCTGACCTTCGGGAGTAACGTCGTCAAGAGGCTGACCGTCAGGAAATCCACTCCCATCAGCAGAGAGGAACCGGCGCCGTAGAGGCCGGCCTCCCGGGCATCGGCGACATAATTCAAGACGGGGACACCCAGGTTGACTTGAAGAATGAAGAAAAGGCTGGCCATCGCCGGCCACTTACTAAACCGAAGGAGTTCGCGCAGCAATTCCTTGTCAAGCTTGAAATTTGATAGGTGGGGGCGCAGCAGCCATAGACCCCATGCGGTACACGCATAATAGAAAAAAACATGGAGACCCATAACAGGCCCCAAGGACAGCCACCCAGTCCACAGCAAGATAGGCACACCGATAACGCGTAGGAAATTGACCAACCCCACCATCAGCCCGTAGGTCCCGAACTCCTCCCTCGCCTGCCAGACCGAAAGATTGAAACTCCACAATGCCGCCCCGAATGAACCGACCATGCCCAACATCACGGGCGAGACGTACGCGTGGCTGGTAGACGCACGTTCGGCGAAATGAACTCCCACGGCCACACCTAACAACACGATCGGAATGCCGAGCAGAATCCGAAGCGCGAGCGCGTTGGTCAACACGGCAGTTGCCCTCGCGGGATCCGTCCGTCTATTCATGGCGTAGAACCGGACGACTCCTGGGTTCAGGCCGTCTCCAAGAACATCGTTGCCGAAGATGAGGATCACGATAAACAGCGAAAACAGACCGAATTCCTCAGGCCCCATCCAGCGGGCGACGATCAGGCTCATGACAAATCCCAGGCAGGCCCCCGTCATTTTCCCGGCAAACACGAGGGCGGTCTGCTGCGACAGCGCCTTTAGACCCGTCCATTTGATCTGCATGCCCGCTCTACACCAGCCCCTTCACCATTGGTTCTCCAACCCCGCCGCGCATCGCCTTCTCAGCGAATAAGGAGACGTCGGCCGACCAACGGCCCACACAATGTTCCACCCCTCTTGTGATGTCGCCCGGCTGATACGATACTAAATCCAGCAACAGCGACGTATCGGCCTGCCAGTGCTTGGGATCGCCCGGTAACTCCTTATTCAACGTCACAATGGCCTTGCGGCTTCCGACCAGACGAGTGACGATCTCCGCCATGGTTCTGACCGAGGTAGAACTCCCGGACGCTACATTCACCGCCCAGAAACCTTTCGGCTGCCGCTCGGCGATTCCAAGGAAGTATCGGCAAATATCGTCGATGTGAAGAAAATCACGCGTTTCTGTCCCTGTGCCTTGAATGGTCAGATAGGGATTGTCGTCGATCGCCTGCCGGAAAAGTTCCCACACCAGCAACCGCTGCTGAGCCGGGCCGATGGTGGAGAACAGTCTGGCGACCACGACATTCAGGCCGAAACATTGCGCATACTCCTGCGCCAGTTGCTCGCAAATGACCTTGTGAAACCCATAGGGTGATATCGGGCGCAGGCTCGCTCCCTCGGTGACCGGCAACAGGGTCGGATTGCCGTACACGGAGGCACTGGACGGAAATATGACCAACGGCTTCACGTCGGCCTTTCGAACCGCATCCAGCACCGCGCCCCACGTCTCGACGGCCTTTAAAAAATCCTCGCGGGGTTCTTGAAACGAATACCCGACCGAGGCGGAGCCGGCGGCATGCGCCACCACGTCCGGGCGGTACGCATTCACAGCGTCGATGAAATCCGGGTGCTCGAGCGCACATCGCTTGAATGCCATACCTTCGATGGGCATCCCCTGCTCCGAGCGCGCGACGCCCAAGACCTCGTGTCCGCTGCTGAGAGCGTATCGAGCCATACTGCTTCCGACGAATCCGTGGCAGCCTGTAACCAATAGTTTCATGACCGGTTCACTTCCTGTGACGAAGACCCGTCTTCCGGCGCGATCTTCAAATCGTCGCCAGACCATTCCCCATCATTTGATGATGAAGCAGCTCCCCATCGGCGTTTCATAAAAGACCGAACAGTCAGTGCCTCGCAAAAATTCATCCACGGCCCTCTTGGCGCCGGGAAACACGCTATACCCGTAGTCATCGACGACGATGACGCCGCCCGGCAACAGCCTGGGATAGAAAAATTTCAGGCTGTCCAGAGTCGGCTGGTACAAATCGACATCGACGTGCACGAAGGCAAACTTCTTACTCTCGACTTCTGGAAATCGATCCGGAATCCACCCCTTGTAGATTTCGATGAAATCGAAACCAATTAGGGCCTTCTTCAAATCGTCGATGGTGGAGGAAAACCAATTCTTCTCAAATTCGGCTTCTTCCTTGGTCTGCCGGGCATAATCGGAGACGTCTTCGCTGGTTTTGTCGGAGAGTCCGCCTTCGAACGAGTCGAAGATATGAAACGACTTCGAGAAACCATGCCGGGCGAGAATCGTCGAAATAATATAGGCCGAATGACCTTTCCAACATCCGCACTCCGCAAACTCCCCGTCGATGTTCTTGCGCGCGGCCGACTCGGCCATCTGTTGCAGGCTATACATGCGGCATTGCAGGGGGAAATTATCCACCCATTCCATGCCCGACTTGGCGAGTCCTTCCCGGTAAAGCACCATTCGCGGATGATCTTGCTGAAAATATTCCAGCGTGTTCTTGTCGAAGAAGACGATGTCGGTATCGCGTTTTTTTTTGTGAAACTCGGCTTGGAGCCCCAGCATGGAAAACCCCTTCACGAGCGATGTCTTAATGATCTGCTTCACAACAACCTCCCACCCTCATTCATAACTTACAGCCGATCTCACCGAGTTGGCGTCTGAAATGTTCCTGGACCGAGCGCGCCTTGTTCCTGTCCGGACGCATACGCACTAATCTTTCGTAGACCTGAAACGTTCGCTCAGCCATGGCGGCCAGGCTGAGGTCGTGAACGATTTTGTCTCGAGCACGCAGGCCGACTTCGGTAAGCTCCTGGGGGCTCTCCCTCAGGCGTAGCAACGTCTCCGTCAGAACCGGCACATCGTCCACAGGCACCAGGTAGCCGGTCCGGCCGTCAGTAATCATTTCGGAGGCGCCCCCTACATCCGACGCCACCACAGGCTTCCCCATAGCCATGCCTTCGAGCATCGTAAAACTGAAGCTTTCGGCAAAGGACGGCGCTACCAGTACATCCAAAGACGCAAACACGGCGGGGATCTCCGCCAAGGAGACATGCGCCATGAGAACGGCCGAACCCAGACCATGCTCGGCGATCCAATCGACAAGCGTTTGCCGATATGATTCGAATCCGGGAAGCACCGTACCGACAATCACAAATCGACTGCGAGGATAGCGATCCAAGATCGTCCTGGCCGCCTTGAGAAAGTTCAGGTGGCCTTTGACCGGATGAATACGCCCCACCATGCCGAAGACGTAGTCGCCGTCCGCGGCAAAACCGGTCACGGACGAGGGGGCGAGGGAGCGAGTGGGATCGAACCACGCCGTGTCGATTCCATTGCGAATCGCGACTACTGGGGGGTCCTGCTCGCGTAGTTTTAATTCTGCACCGATGGCCACCGAATCGGTGATCACCGCATCCAGTCGCCGGAGAATCATCCGATCGATCCAGGGATAGACCGTCGCCCGCCAGGAGCCTCTAGGAAAATTGACCCATCCGAGAAACGAGGCCAGCACTGGACGTCCCGTGAGTCGCGCACTGAGTATCCCGATCAGGTCCGAGCGATGGTCCAGAGCATGCACGACGTCGGCTTCATACGCTTTAATCAAGGAGGCGGCCTTATAGACATCGCTTAGATCGAAGGGATTCCCGATCGGAATCGTGACGTGCTCAAACCCGGTCTGCTTCAATTCCTTTAGCCAGGATGTTTCGCCTAGCGCGGGATTGACGATGCACACCAGGAGGCAGCGAACTTTCTGTGGGTCGAATCCCTTCAAGAGAGAAAGAAGATAGGTTTCCCCTCCCGTCATGCCGGTAATCCCACGGCAGTTGCGAATGATCACAACTCGAATCGGTTTCATCAGCGGTTCCTACTCTCGGCACAGCCAGTCAGCATCGCTGGCGCCGTCATAATCGAGTCTCTCGGTACGATCTTGCCGCCGCGCCGACCGGCACAGCCCGCAACCAGCGGACCCAGGACACTCCGAGCGACAAGCCCCATCGTTCGTTCAGTGTATGCACGATCGCTCGTAAGCCGGCCGCCAGCAGAATGCTCAAGACCGGAATGGTCGGAATGCTGTAGCGAATGGTGGAAAATGTCAGCGCATGAACGGCCGCAAGGAATACGACCGGCAGGATCAGCGGGAACACCGTGATCCCCTGCCGCTTCGCCTCCAGCATGCCCAGGACCGCCACGCCCAGGAAGAAGGTTTGAAACAAGACAATGTACGATTGCGCCCAGCGATTGTCGGGAAGAAAAATCCTGAGCCAGAACCTGAACAGTTTTCGGACCGTCAATAATGCAGTATCGAACGGATGGGAGCGCATTTCCCGCCAGGCGGCCAGGAAAAATGCATGATCGTCAGGGACCGAAATGTGAACCGGCTGCGTAGCCGATCGGATCGACGGATAATTCGCGACAGGAGCGAGAACCCGATCCGCCGGCTCTGTCCCCGTGATTACGGCGCCGCGCCGCTCGAACAGCTGCACCCGGGTCATTTCATCGACTTCCCAGTCCTCCTTGCCCTCACTTACCATTTGATTACCGAGCCAGAGGGCGTAGCCTCCCCCGGTTGCCACGGCCACCACTTCGCCCGTCTCGCGATAGTTCCGAAGAGCCCAGGGAGCCACCACCATCAGGCAGGCAAGGGTCAGCACAGTCGCCGCGGATAGTGCGCGACCCGGTTCGTCCCGCAACTGATATACGACGCATGTCGCAAGCAAGGGCCACAAGCCCAACGCCACCGGCTTCACCAGCGCTGCGACGGCGATCAATGCGCCTACGGCCAGGTAGGCCATGAGACGTCGGGTGGTCACCGCCGCGATCCAAGCCGCGATGACGGCCGTGAACGCCAGGGTAAAGAGCGGCTCAGACAGGAATCGGAGCGAGTAATAAGCGGAAAGTGGATGCACCGCAAAGCTCACGGCAGAGAGCAATCCGACGGTCTCACCGAACAAGCGCGTGCCCAAGTAAAAGATCAAAACGGCCGTGACCGCATCCAATGCGGATTGAGTAAGAAACACCCCTGTTTCATTCTGCTCCCCGAAGAGCGCGTAGACAGCCGCCAAAAAAGCCGGATAGAGCGGAGCGCGCCAAATGATGGGCTCACCGCCCGCTTCGGCGACAAAACCATGGCCACGCGCCAGATTCACCGCAATGTCCGAGTAAACATCCGCGCGTTTGACGACCGGCACCGTCGCGTCGATGACCCCACCGACGCCGATACGCAGGGTGAAACACAGGGCAAAAACCGCACAAAGACACAGCCATTGTGAAGATCGGTTCAGCGCCATTGCCGGCCTACTCTCCGCCCTTGAAGGAGGCTTGCTTGAGGTAACGAGGGTTCTCACGAACCGCCCGCTTCCAGGCCCCCGTTTCATCCTCGAAGGTGCCAAACCTGGGCACTTCGTAGTAATCTTCGGCAATTTTGAAATCAGCGAGCGTGATCGCCTGCACTCGAGGGAACTGCGGCAACACGTCGCGGAACACCTCCTCTATCACCCGGGCTCGACTACTTGTCTTATCTCCCAACACCCCGAACTCAGGGAGAAATAGAGGCCGATTAGTCACCGCCCCCCAGGCGGCATACCCGGGCCCCAATGCCTCCGCGACGGACGTGGCGAGTTCCTGCTGTCGAAGTTTAGGAACGGCCAGGGGATCGATGAAATACGCACTCTGCCCCACCCAGTCGATGTAGTCGTCGCCGGGATAGAAATACTGGGGATGCAGCCATGGGGAATAATCCTCATGACGGGGATTCATATAGTGAGACCCGGCGTACATGAACCAGGTCACGTTTCGCACCTCTTCTCTTCGAAACCTATCGATGACGTAAATGAAGGCGTCTCTGATGCGCTCCGGCCCGTCCGGCCATGTCGGATCCCCGTACAGCCGGCACACATGATCGACATCGTCCAACCGCGTTCCGCCCTGCTTACCGAACCCCATCATCCCCTGGTAGTTGAATTCGCTGAATAGGGTGAGCATGATCGGATGCCCGTACGCCTTGATCTGACGGGCCACGCTCGTGATGTATGAATCGAAATCACCCCGCAACAGGCGATCGACCGTCACCGTCGGTTTACGGAATCCGTACCAGAACAGGTGTGACTCCCAATCACAACACTGGATGGCCCAGGCCACCGCCAGCACGCCACCCTCGCTTCTGACCTGCTCGGCCAGCTGGAGCGGACTGAGCAGGGATGATTCCAACGGATCCGTGAAGGTCCTGAAATGCGGCGAAGATGCGGTCCAGTCGTCGTCGGAGACCCAATCGTGAAAGGTAAACACAATGGCGGGCCGATGCCCGCTCTTCGCCGTGAACCGTATCCGGTCTTCCGGGATCGTACCGATGCTGTACAAGCCGATGTAGGCACCGTTCGAGGGCGGAGTCAGGGTGACACCATCTACAGCGGAAGCACGATGGTGTTTCGGCGCAGGCGCCTCGGTCCGACAACCGGCCACCGCCTCGGTCGCCGGTGAAGACCGGGCGTCCGTCGCAGCCAATAAGAGCCCGGACAGGAGCAACACTCCACAACAAAAGCCCCGTCCGAATTTGGACGGCTTGCTACGCACGACCTGCTCCCTTATCCAGCTCGACGATCTGCAGATAGCCGTATCGACGCACGATCGGAATTGACCCGGCGAGTTGATCGCAATGTCTAAGTAGGGCCGTCATCCGTGACCAACGTTTCTTGAACACGTAGAAATCGAGCAACCGAAAGAAAAGGAAACTCGGAAAATGAATGGTGCAGGCGCCGGGAAAGACGCTCTGAAGCGTCGCAATATCGCGACGGGTAAGCGGATGCTCATGATCATCGCTGTATTGAGGCACGCCGAACCGTCCGCAGACCTTGCTTCTGGCCGCCATGAGCAACGGATTGAGCGCGGAGTTTTCGATGAACACCGCTTTCCCCCCCGGCTTCAAGACGCGAGCCAATTGCCGGCTGGCCTTGGGAAGATCCACGTGGTGCAAAACAAATGTGCCGAACACGACGTCGAAACTCTCGTCCGGAAAATCCAGTTCCTCGAAGGGCTTGCAAAGAAAGGTCACATTCACTCCGTTCGCCTTTGCCAGCCTTCGCGCCGTATCGAGTTGACCGTCCGCCGTATCGAACGCGGTGACGATCGCGCCACGTTTCGCCAGCATCACAGACGTGTGCCCGGGACCGCAGCCGCAATCCAGCAGCACCTTGTCCTTCACATCACCGAGCAGGGCCAACGCATAGGCATAGAGTTCATACAGGCCCCAGAGGGTGAGCCAATAGTCATAGGGCGCATACCAACCGTCTTCTCGAACGAACCCCTCCACCGGGGACGCCTTCTCATTCATCTGTAGTACTCCCGCGATCGAGTCACTCATACGCCCTCCCTCCCACCGGCCGCCAACCAGCGCCCGTAAATCCAGTCCGGAATGATGTATCGACGCTTGTTCAACACGAGTCCCAGCAAGTGCCCTCCTGCGGCCTCGATCGACATAGTGGTCCTGGCCGCCGCCACCGACACCGTCCGCTCAGCCTCGATCACCAGAATCGTGCCGTCGATTCCTGCGATGGCCACACGCATCTCAGGAAAGGAGGTCAACGCGGGGCCGTCGATCACGATTAAATCGAACCGATCGCGCATGGTCTTGGCGACTTCCGCCAGATGCTCGGCAAATTCCAGCGCGGTGCCTTCCTTGTGCCGAACCAGCAAGCGATGGAGGAGCGGGAGATCGGTCGACTCGGGGTCAGCCTGACGGAGCCGGCCGGCATCCGGCCCTTGCTTGTCGGCGGCAGCGCCATCGTCGGTAGTTGGCTTCCCGGAATCGGCCGCTTCAAAGGTGATGAGCAGTACGCGAAACTTCTGCTCGGCCAGCACTCGCGCGAGCGCCCCAGCTACGTGCGACCGGCCTTCACCGCGGAGGGCGCTCGTGGCAAGCAGTGTTCTCAGACCGCGCTCATGGTACGACCGAATGACCTGCTGCGCGGCCTGCCGTAACTCAAGATCGAAACTGACAGCATCGGACGTGCCAGGACGGACGAGCGGTAACGCCGCGAGCACAGGCCGCCTGAGAGCATCCTCCACCTCCTCGCGGGTGACGAAGGTCCGGCGCATGTACTCGGACACATAGGCTGAGCCGAATCCTCCGACCAATCCGATCAAGAGTCCAATCACCACGTTGAGCAACTTGCGGGGCCTGATGGGTTTCTGCGGAGCCGTAGCATGCTCTATCGCATTCACGTTCGAGATGCCTTTGCGGTCCAACACTTCATTGATACGCGACTCTTCTTCCTTCTTGAGGTAGATGTCGAAGGCTTCTTGCTTGACCTTGACCTCGCGCATCAGCCCCTGCAATTCCATCTCGCGCTGATCCAGGGTATTGAGAGAATCCCGGTAGGATTTAAATTGCTTGGTCAGCTCCGAGAGGCGCGGACGCAAGCTCTCGCGACGACCTTCCTCCATGACCAGGTTGCGCTTCAACTCCTGATAGGTTTGGTTAAGACCGGAGGTCGCTGCGCCGGTGACCTTCGCACTCTCCGCCTGCAGACGGGCACGCACGGCGGCAATTTCACGCACAAGCTCTCCGGCAGCGGGACTGTCCGGTACATACTGGGAATACTCCAACTCCATCTGCATCAACCGGTTCTTCAGTTGATCCAGCATCGGATTCCGCTCTGAGACATTCGTGAGCGGAATCGCCTCCTGTTGCCCTGCCAGCCGTTCCTTCAGTTTGGTGATGCGCACTTCCGTTTCTGCGACTTGTACCTGACTCTCACGAAGTGCGGCTTCGGTGTGCGTCACTTGCTGCAGGAGATGCCGCTTTTGATCTTCGATGGAGACGATGTTCCATTTGTCTTTGAAGGCCTGTAGCCGGAGTTCGGCCTGCTGCAACTCGCCGCGCATCTGCTTCGTCTGCTCGTCGAAGAATTCGCGCGCACCTTTGCCTTTACGGATGGACAGCTGGTGGTCCATGTAGATCCCCACCAATGCGTTGAGGGCATCGGCGGAAAAGTTCGGATCTGGCGAATCCAGACTGGCCACAAACACATGCGTTTGCCGCACCCCCTCCACATTCAAATGAGCCCGAATCTGCTGCACGGCTTGATAGTGCAAGTTCTCCGGCTTGGATTCATACCCGATCGTCGCCAGCACTTGAGCGACCGGCGGCAGACCGGCCAGCTGCTTGAAGACGAATTTCGGCAGGTCGGCAACCCAGTCCCAACGCCCCCGCATGGACGTCAACACCCGCTCATTCCCGAAGTAGTCGACCAACTTATCTAGTAGAATCGGGCTGGTGAAGATTTGCACCTCGGTCGCCACATCATCTTTCTGGGTGATGTCGGAAGGCGTGAATACCTGACCCGTCAACGGGGTGCTCATGCTGAAGGGAGTCCGCGCGTTCTGAATGAGGAGTCGAACCTCGGCGCTGTAGATATTGGTCATCAGAAACGAGCCCGGACCGGCCACCATGGTCGCCACTCCGATAATTGTGAGCAGCATGCGCTTCTGACGGAACACAGTAATCAGATGTTCTCTTAGACCGAACGCGGATCGGTTTGGAACGGCGGCGGATTTCGCTTCGGGGAGCCCAGTCGTGTACGGCACGTTCATCACACTCCTTTCAGCAACACCCGTGCGGTCCGGATGAGAATGTACAGGTCCAGTAACAGTGAATGCGTGCGGACATATTCAAGGTCGTATCGAATCCACTCCGCGAATCGATTCCGATTGCGCGCCTTCACCTGCCAGAGACCCGTCAAGCCGGGGGACACACTCAATCTCGCATCGCGCCATGTCGGGCAGAATTTCATCTCGTCATAGGCCAGCGGGCGAGGTCCGACAAGACTCATTTCGCCGCGTAAGACATTCAACAGCTGCGGCAACTCGTCGAGGCTCGTTTTGCGGAGAATCTTGCCCATGCGGGTAATACGGGGATCTTCCTCTAACTTGAACATTGGTCCGTCGACACTGTTTTGTGCCCGCAACTCTTTCTGACGCTTCTCCGCATCCGGCACCATGGTTCTGAACTTATGCATCCAGAATTCCCTGCCGTTTTTCCCGCACCGCTTTTGGGAGAAAAACACCGGGCCCGGAGAATCCAGTTTGATCGCCAAAGCGATAAGCGCCATGAGCGGACCTACGAGAACCATCCCGAAAGCGGCGGCCACGAGATCAACGACGGATTTGACTAGGCCATACATCGACCGTTGACCGTTGCCTCTCTGCGCCTTTCCGGACGACCGTTGAGCACGCCTCGTCCGTTGCGCCGGCTTGCCCGGAGGAGCCTGGGAAGACGGTCCATGCGGCTCATACATGGCTGGCTTCGCCTTGGTCCAGAATGTGCTCCGAAGGCGCATGCCCTCGGGTACGGCCTCGTCGCCGGCCACCACGGAATATTCCACCCTGGCATTCCCCTGTACCCGCGTGCCGGACCGGAGCACACTCTCGCGAACGAGACTTCCCTTTTCCAAGTGAGAGGTCGGACC
The DNA here is from genome assembly GCF_900170025.1 of Nitrospira sp. ND1. Classification (NCBI taxonomy): domain Bacteria; kingdom Pseudomonadati; phylum Nitrospirota; class Nitrospiria; order Nitrospirales; family Nitrospiraceae; genus Nitrospira; species Nitrospira sp. ND1. The sequence goes on from NZ_FWEX01000005.1 coordinate 811,937, forward strand.
GATCACCGCGGGCCCGATCAGGTGTACATAATCTTCCACCACACAATTGGGGCCGATCACCAAGGGGCCCAACAAGAACGAGCGCGGCGAAATATCCGAATTTTCACCGATGACAATGTCGTCCATGCCACCGTGGCGACTGTCGCCACGCGCGCCGGATTGGATGTCTTTGAACAGAATCTCGCGATTCAACCACAGAAAGTCCTCCGGCCCCGTGATCGTACACACGCCGCCTTGGATTTGGTGGGCGCGAATCGAGCCGCCACGGCTTCGTAGCAACGGTACCAGTTGCTCGTTCACATCAAAATATTCGTCCCGAGGGATGAGCGGCAGCACCTCACGGTTGAATACGTATACCCCGCAAGGCGTCAGCTGACTTCGACGGTTCCTCGACCAATGTAGAATATTGACCCGGGAGACGAGCCCGGTCTGGTCCACTTCGACACTTTCCAGGTCATCGTCGTTGCCTGCCATGCGCTGAGTGACCAACGTAATGCCAGCATGATGTGATTCATGGGCGTCGAGGGCAGCCTCCAGGTCCACGTCGCGCAAATACACATTGGCATGAATGGCCAGAAAGGTCGGCGTGTCGAGAAAGTCTTCCACCGCCTGCAAGCCACCAGCGGTTCCTCGATAGACGGGCTCTGTCCGCCAGAACACGGTCATGCCGCAGGCACGACCGGCTCGACACACGAGTTCCCGCACATACGGGTCTTGCTCACACGACACAACCGCTACCTCGCGGACACCTTGTTGCTTGAGAGCCAGCAGCAGGTGGTCGATCAAGAGCTCGTTTCCGACTGGAAACGCCAGCATTGTTCCGACCCATGGAGCACTTTCCATGATCACGGCTTTCATGCGATGGCCCTTGTTATCAAGAGAAACACGCCTGACCCTACATCCCGGGACAAGACCCTCCAAAACGATGAAGAGGCTGCAAACCAGACTATTCGGCACACACCCTTCACTGCCGGGAGCGGCACAGACACACCCCTAAATACGTGAACCGCTAACATTCACTACCTCGGTCGTTGACCAGTGCGGACCGGAGAATGCTGTAGTCCAGGGACAATTCGGCGACACGATGCTTCAGGCGCCGATTCTCAAGCTGCAAGGACCGCAGGTGCCGGGCAGGATCCATGTCGCCGGGGAGGTGTTTGGCGCGCCAGCGATAGAATGTGCTGACCGAGATCCGGTATTTCCTGCACGCACGTGTGACCCCTCCCTCGGCACTTCCTTCCCTCAGGATCTGCAACTTTTTTTCTTTACTGAATCGAGACGGCATCCGTCGACGTTTCCCGTGTGCGACCTGCTTGGGTAACCGCGTACATCCTTCCGTGGACAAGACTCGGTTAACTCCTCTTCGTCATATCCGCAGAACGTGCATCCTAACGGGGGACTCTTATACAGCGGGGAAGCCCGGCGCACATCGGCTATTGGTGCCGTTTACTCGGCAAGGCGATGGGGGGAATGCTCGTACGTTTGTGCTGGGTCGGATGTGAAAAATAATCCGCAAAACGGAGGGCACAAAATACCCGCATTAATTCCGCTGTGATTCTGCGGGTCTATACCACGCGATAAAATCGTAACCTCGTAAGCACACGAGCAGAGCCCCTCGTATACCTGGCTGTGCACACTTATGTACGCTAGAATTTATCTGTAATAAAATGATCGTCGATCCTCGCAAAATGTTTATCAGCAAGGCTTTTTGACCTATCGATGATTTAAATTTCGCAATTGATTGGAGCGGGGCTGGTGTGAGAGTATGCGTCCATGCATGAGCGATCCATCACGTGTTTAACCTAGAACTGAATGCGTAATATTTCGATTAACTCTACAGAGACGTATTTGGGCACGTTACATGTCGTTCAGGGAACGTGTATCAGTCGGGAGGATTGATGAGGGGAATAGAAGAAGGAAGAGCCGCGACCGTGGTGGCGATCGTGAGCAGCAACTATCTTTTGCGGCTCGGTCTGCAGAAGATCGTCGAAGATGAGAAGTGGATTCGCCTGACCGGGCAGTCTGCGCACGGCGTGAATCTCGACGACTTACTGAAGTCCGAGCACCCGCACATCGTGATCTTGGATACGGAGAGTGAGCACACGGTGCAGGACATGATCCGGACCATCAAGGAAGCCGTCCCGGCAATCAAAATCATCCTCCTGGCCGGTATCGATGAGTCCGAAAGCACCCGTCAGGCATTGGCATGCGGCGTAGATGGCCTGGTACTAAAGATACAACCCTCTCCGGTCTTGATCGCCACAATCGATTACCTTGCCCACGCCACAATGCCCGTCACGCTGCCGATCGAGCTCAGCGCTTCGCGAGTGAAAAGAGGGCTTACGTCCTCCCTGCCGGCTTCACCCCCTCACACTTCTGCCCCAATGAAGTGGCCGGAAGGCTTAACGGAACGAGAGCGCGAGGTTGTGCGCTTGATCAGCGAAGGCCTTTCCGATAAAGATATTGCCGACCGACTCTGCATCTCCAGCATCACGGTCCGTCATCACCTCACTAATATTTTTGACAAGCTGGGCGTGTCCAACCGCCAGAAGTTGCTGATCCGCGCACACCAGCATGGGCTTGTAGGGCCACCGGCTTTAGCATAATACCCGCACTTAACGCCGAGCACGAGGCTCCGAAGAGCTGGCATCGCCACTACCCGTAGACCAGACTCCACGGATTCACCTCAACAGACTCGATGCCCTGAAGACAACCCGGAAGTGCAGTTCGTGTGATCGACACCTGCCCCCTTCGCTTTCAGGCCTGCCCTGCAAGCTGCTTCCCGTAGGTAAGTAGCCGTCGATCCGCCGCCCATTTCTCAGTGAACGTCTGCCCACCTCGCCAAAAGCGGCATTCAATCCACTCGCATGCCTGCGATGGCTCCACACGAGCCTGGAACAGCGGGGCGCGAAGCACGTCACTGGATGGCTTACCAACTAAAACAAAGATGGGTGACAGCCTGAATGGCCACTAGTATCGACAGGACACCAAGAAAGGATTGTTGGACGACCATGTCCGTTCGCCACGAATATGAGGCTGCCCGAAAAAGGCTTGCGAGGGAAGAAGCGAAGGTAGGAACGGGCCATCACAGCCGTGGTTTATCCGGCGACAAAAATGAGAGAGGCTGCGCCTGAAAACCCGCCGGTACGCACAAGGACGTAGGAAAGGACTACTGAAGGGGTTTATCCCGTCGCCAAAAACAATGAGAGAAGCTCCGGGTCGGGAAAGATTTGTTTGGAGCGGGCGATGGGATTTGAACCCACGACAACTTGCTTGGGAAGCAAGGACTCTACCACTGAGCTACGCCCGCCCCTTGCAGAAGAGGAAACGAATCCTACGCCGGAGCCGCTGCTAAGTCAAGGCAACCGGCGAGGGCCACTTACACCGTATACTCAGCCACCGCAAACTTACGGCGGCCGACACGCATATAAAGCGGCTTCCCGGCCGTTAACGGGATCGCGGCATTGGCATCCGTGAATTTCTGCTCATTGATCTCCACCCCACCCTGCACGATCAAGCGCCTGGCTTCACTTTTACTCGGCACCAAGCCGGTTTTCGCAATCAAATCGACCAATCCGATTGAAGGGACGGCGGGATCCTTCACATCGGAGGGCGTGAGGATCACACGGGCGTCCGGCTGCTCCGGAAATTCCCGCGATTGAAACTTTTGCTGAAACATGGCCTTGGCTTCTCGACCGGCCTCAGCCCCGTGGTAACGGGCCACAATCAGCTCCGCCAACGACTGTTTGGCATCCATGGGGTGAGCCGTCTTCACGCGTTCCAAATCTTCCGTCGTCAGCAGTTCGTAGTATCGGTGCATCAGCGCATCGCTGATCGACATGACCTTGCCGAACATCTCGTCAGGGTTGTCCTCCAACGCAATATAATTGCCGAGGCTCTTGCTCATCTTACGAACGCCGTCGGTTCCCTCCAGGAGCGGCATGGTGATGACGACCTGCGCGTCTTGCCCATAGTCACGCTGCAGGTCCCGTCCCATCAGAAGGTTGAATTTTTGATCGGTACCGCCCAATTCAACGTCGGCCTTGAGCGCGACGGAATCATACCCCTGGATCAAAGGATACATGAACTCATGGATGCTGATCGGCTTCCCCTCCGTATACCGCTTGTGAAAGTCTTCCCGCTCCAGCATGCGAGCCACGGTGTAGTGCGCGCTCAATTCAATCAACCCATCGGCCGTCATCGCACTCATCCAACGACTGTTGAACTCCACCTGTGTTTTTTGAGGGTCCAGAATCTTGAAGATCTGGCGCTCGTACGTCTTGGCGTTCTCCAACACCTTTTCCTTCGACAGCGCAACACGCGTCTCCGACCGCCCCGTCGGATCGCCGATCATACCGGTGAAGTCACCGATCAGAAAGATGACCTGATGCCCGAGGTCTTGAAAGTGTTTCAACTTGTGGATCAGGACGGTGTGACCGAGATGCAGGTCCGGAGCCGTGGGATCGAAGCCCGCCTTGACCCGCAGCGGTCGCTGTTCCTTGATCGCGCGAGCCAGCTTTGATTCCAGCTCGGTCGGATTAATAACCTCAACGATCCCTCGAAGTATAAGGTCCAACTGTTGCGCTACGGAAGTCACAGAGTTCCTTTGTGTCGAGCCAGTGATCGGGTATTGGTGACGAGCACGTGGGGACGAAGCCGGTCGAACTTCTTTCGACCGATGCCTTTCACCTGCTGAAGGTCTTCGATTTTTCCAAATGGTCCACGTGCGGTCCGGTGATCGATCACTCGCTGGGCCAACTTGGGGCCAATACCGGGCAGGGCCTGTAAATCCGACGCGGTGGCGTGGTTGAGATCGACTTGCCGCGCCGCCTCGCGATGAGCCGGACGCAGGCCGCTTGCCGACCGTTCCTGTCGCACAGGGGTTTCGGATTCCTCGACTGTTGGAGCGACAGTAACATCGGGTAGCTTGACGACAAGGCTCGACCCGTCGGCCGAAAACACAGCCTGCGGGGGCGCAATCGAAACCTGCCGTACGGTTGCTGGAACCGGAACCTCAGCCGCAGGCCGAACGGGATGCGACGGTATCTGCCTGACCGGCGTGACTGAACCGATCCAGATCAAGGATCCCAAGGTCACCGCCAACATCGCAACCTTGATGAGAAGTGAGCGCAGCATTATGACGAGGGTTTCCGTGCGAGATGAATGGCATGGCCATGGACGTCTTCCATGGCCTCCATGAGGCCCTCGGCCAAGGTCGGGTGCGCGTGAATCATTTCCGCCACCCGCGAGACTGTGGCGTCTAGATGCATCGCCAGCGCGGCTTCATGGACGAGATCGGCTGCATGCGCCCCGAGAATGTGCACACCGAGAATCCGGTCGCTCTCCGCATCGGCCACCACCTTCAACAACCCTTGAATGTCACCGGTGGCCTGCGCTTTCCCCAACCCGCCGTAACGGAACCGTCCGACCCTCACCCCCTGTTGCGGATCCTTTTCGGCTGCCAGGCACCGGTCACGGGCCTGTTGCTCCGTGAGCCCCACCCGCCCGATTTCAGGTAACGTAAAGATGCCCGTCGGGATGACATCGTAGTCGATCGTCCGGGGACGGCCCATAAAATTCTCGACGGCCACCTTTCCCTGCGCCGACGCGACATGCGCCAGCATCGCCTTGCCGACCACATCGCCGATCGCATAGACCCCGGGCACATTCGTCTCCATCCGGTCGTTGACCACGATTTCGCCGCGCGTCCCGACCTGTACTCCTGCCTTCTCCAATCCAATGCCACGTGAATTGAACCCCCGCCCTACCGACACCAGCACCTGCTCAACATTGAGCGACAGGCCGTCGCGAAGATGGGCGGTGACGAGATCCGGCTGACGAACGATCTGGTCGACCGTGACGCCGGTCCGGATGTCCACGCCGCGCTTCTTCAGCTCGCGCTCCATCATCTGGCTGATCTCTTCATCCTCCAGTGGCAACAGGCGTGGCACGAGTTCGACCAGCGTCACCTGCGTACCCAGCCCGCTGTACAGCGAGGCGAATTCACAGCCTTCCACCCCCCCGCCGACGATCAACAGACTCGTGGGGATCTTGCTGAGGTCCAACGCCTGCTTACTGGTAATGATTTGAGTTCCGTCGATGGGAAATAGGGGGAGATTCGGCCAGGACGAGCCGGTCGCAATGATCAGGCCGTCGGCCACGACCCGGGTTTCTGTGCCATCCGGTTTCGTCACACGGACCGTACGTGCATCGAGCAACTCACCCGTGCCTTCCACATGTTCGATATTCCACGTCTTGAATAACGTGGCGATGCCTTTCACCAGCGTGGCCACGACTTTATTTTTTCTGGCCACCATAACGGCGGGATCGTAGGTGACAGGCCCGCCGAGCTGGATACCGAAGTCCTTGGCCTTCTTTGCCTTGTCGCCAAGCTCCACGACCGACAGCAACGCCTTGCTCGGGATACAGCCCCAATTCAGGCAGACTCCGCCCAAAGCTTGATTTTCGATGACGGTGACTCGCGCACCAAGTTGAGCCGCGCGAATCGCCGCCACATACCCGCCGGGACCGGCGCCAAGAATTGCAAGGTGGTTCACGACGCGCCTAATGTTTCTGTTTGCTCAGAAACGTTTCGTACTGGGCGGCCGTCATCAACTGATCCACTTCAGCCGGGGCCGTGAGGTCGATAACCGCCATCCATCCCTTGCCGTACGGATCGGAATTAACCACCTCAGGATGATCCTTGAGGTCGCTATTGATCTTCGCAACGGTTCCGCTGACCGGGGTATAGATCGTGGACGTGGTTTTGGTCGATTCCACTTCGCCGATCTGTTGGCCGGCGGTGACTTTCGCGCCAACCTTCGGAAGGTCGATAAACACAATATCGCCCAGCGCATCCTGGGCAAAATGACTGATGCCGACTGTCGCCTGCGCTCCTTCAGCACGGACCCATTCATGTTCCTGGTGGTAGCGAAGATTGGACGGTATCATGACTCTCCTCGTGACGGCCGCTGCACGAGCGGCCTACGTGAATAAAAGCGCACAAGAAACGGGCTGCGCGATCGTAAAAGCTGCGAAAAACTTTGTCAAGGAATCACCACGGGCGCGTCCGGCACAAACACCAGGTGACGAATGTCGGGCGTGCGGAGTTCATCCGCCTGCTGCGCGAGCCCCGTGAACATGCCGCCCCCGTGCTCTGCGGGTGTGCGGAGCAACACCCATCCCTGTGGAAGGGTTTGTGGCTCGCCCTTTTCCGATTGAATGACATCGCGACTCCAGCCCTTGAACGCACCGCCAAACGACCGGACATCCGAAGCCTCGCGGGACGGGCCACCCAGTAAGAGATCGAATCCGCGGCGACGCGCTTCGGCCGCATCTTCCCCGTAGTTCACCAGGGCGGACGTCGGATTCGACAAGGCTTCCGGATGAATTTCGATCACCATCCGCAGACGCGGGACAGCCTTCTGCAAGTATTTCTTGAACCGGGCCAGCGTATCGAGCTCCTGGCGCGCCTTCCATCCGACCCACCGCCAGAGGGTCTTGTCGGAATTCGGAGCCGGCTCGTTCGGCCGGAGTGCCATGCGATCGCGAAGGGCCTGGGCCACCTCGGAGGACGGCTGATGGACCTGCGTTTCGAACTGGCGCAACACGCCGTCGCTCACCTCATAGGCAAAACTATTCTCGGCGCGGCTGCGGAACACCAGGCCATCGACACCGGTCTTCAGCAGATCCGCCAGCAGCTGCGCCATTTGTTGCTGAACGGCCGGAGCCAGGAGATCGAACTGCGTCCAGGGATGCACCTTGCGCCGCGTCGGATCGTAGAGCAGCATCTTGGATTCCGGTCGATGGTCGGACAGCGGCGCATGGTACAGATCGAGCACGGCATAGACGGAAATCCCCAGCTCATGGGCCTGCGGCACCATGACCCCGTACCAGTCCGTGAGCACGGGCCCACGCGACGTGGCAAACAACGCTCCACCGGGCAGAGTCGGCAGCGGGCTGCTCGTGGGTGGGCTCGTGGGGATCAGCGGCCTGGTAAAGGACGACTCCAGACTGGCATCCATCAGGATGGCACTGATGCCCTGCGCGCTCAGCTGCCTGATCCAGGCTTCAACCTGGGACATCGGCGGCAGATTGCTGAAGGAGACATACAACGCGGTATGACCGGATCTCGCGCCGGCCGACGAAGCCGGTTGGTTGCGTAGAGCATCGATTCGATGCTGGGCGCGTTCGGCGTAGGAATTTTGCGCGGAAAGGGGCGCGCCCTCCGGACCGGCCAACGTCCGGTACTCTTTGATCGCCGCCGTCACTTCACCCATTTGTTCATACGCCTGCCCCAGATCCCAATGGGCCTCCAGCGCGCGACGGGATTTCGGATAGTTCGTGAGATATCGTTCGTAGAGATGAATGGCGGCGGAATACCGTCCATCGGAGAACGCGGTGGAGGCTTGGTACCAGAGGCTGGTCTCCGCCGCGACTGTCGGGGTTTCCGTCGGAGGCACGACAGCAGGCATCGAGGTCGGCGGCGAACCGGCACAGCCAGCCACGAAAACCATGAGCAGGATAAACGAAAGAAGTGGCGACCCGGCTCGACGGCCCGGCAAGGACCGTCGAGCAGAGATCACATAAGACTTGGCTGCGCTCAACGTGCGCCTACCCGACCAACTCCATTTCGGCAAAGAAATACCCGATCTCGAACTTGGCCGTCTCCGGCGCATCCGAGCCGTGCACCGCGTTGAATTCAATATTGGCCCCATGGGCCGCACGGATTGTCCCCTGCTCGGCCTTGGCGGGATCGGTTGCGCCCATCAGCTCGCGATTCTTCTTGATGGCATTGTCGCCTTGCAGCACCAGCACCACGCAGGGGCCGGACGACATGAACGTACAGAGGCTGTCGAAGAACGGACGCGCCTTGTGCACGGCATAAAATCCCTGCGCCGTGGCTTTCGACATATGCATCAGCCGCATCGCCACAGGCCGCAATCCCGCTTTTTCATACCGATTGATAATGTCGCCGATCGCGTTTTTCTTCACGGCATCCGGTTTCACAATGGCAAGCGTTCGTTCACTCATGGATCGTCAGGCTCCTTCAGCTAAAAAATCGACATTCATTGAAGCGTCAGACACAGTCTCGGAGCATTATAAAGAAGCGGCGGAAGGGCTGGCAAGGTAAAGGACTACTAGAAATGCCGGATAACCATTCGCAGATCCGACCACCCACTCACGTTCAGCGACGCAAGATACAGGCGCAGCCCGCCTCTTACGATCGGAAATGCGCAGCCAGTTCCCCCGGCTTGAACACGCCCCGCTCGGTGATGATACCGGTAATCAACCCGGCCGGGGTGACGTCGAAGGCAGGGTTGAGCACCGCCACGCCGGCCGGAGCGATCGGGTGGCTGCCGTGAATGGCAGTGACTTCCAGCGGATTGCGCTCTTCGATGGGAATCTCGGCGCCCGATTGCGTCGTGAGATCGATGGTGGAGTACGGCGCTGCCACATAGAAGGGAATGTTGTGCGCCCGCGCGAGGACGGCCACGGAATACGTGCCGATCTTATTGGCCACGTCGCCGTTGGCGGCGATCCGATCCGCTCCGACCACGCAGAGCTGAATCTTCCCCTGGCGCATGAGCGCACCGGCCATGTTGTCCGTGATGAGCGTGACAGGAATGTGATCCTGCATCAACTCCCATGCCGTCAGCCGCGCACCTTGTAATACCGGCCTGGTTTCATCGGCAATGACCTGGATCTGCTTCCCCTGCTCCCACGCCGCCCGAATAACACCCAGGGCCGTTCCATACCCGGCGGTCGCAAGGGCGCCGGCGTTGCAGTGCGTCAGAATCGTCTGACCACTCTGGATCAACGCGGCCCCATGCTGCCCCATGGCCTTGCAGAGGGCGATATCTTCATCCAGGATCGTCTGCGATTCTGTGATGAGCTCGGCCTTGATCCCTGCGACCGGGTGATTATTGAGCGCCGCCAGCTTCTGCTTCATCCGGCCGATGGCCCAAAACAGATTGACGGCCGTCGGGCGCGATGCCGCCAGATGGTCGCAGATCTCCCCCACCTGCGTGGCAAAGTCGCGGTACTCGGTGGCCGTCATTGCCTGCGCACCCAGCGCCACACCCATGGCGGCCGTGACACCGATCGCCGGCGCGCCACGGACTTTCAAGTCCCGGATAGCCTGCGCCACCGCGCGATAATCGCGACAGTCGAGGAATTCGACGTGCATCGGGAGGCGGCTTTGATCCAGCAGACGGACCGCTCCGTCTTTCCACTCGACGGTGGGCACCATAGGCATGTCCTCCGGTTGCGTAAGGGGGAAGGAATTTGCCGTCATCTCAGGACGACTGAAAAATCGTGCCATCATGACGATCAGCAGGGCGCGGGTCAAGGGTATGATGGCAGGGTGAGGTAAGCTCGAAAAAGTGGACGCCTTCAACCTACAATAAGAGGGCTGGAGGTGTGAGATGGAACAGGTCCCGCGACAGCAGTATACGAAGGAGTTCCGGGAGCAGGCCGTGCGGCTGGTCTTGGAACAGCAGGTGACGATTCCGGAGGCCGCCCGACGCCTCGCCATGTCGGGCAGGACGCTCGAGCGCTGGGTGGGTCGAGCGCGGCAGGGCCAGCTCACCACGCTGGGGGAGAGCCGACGACCCGTCACGGAGCTGGAAGCAGAGCTATCCCGGCTCAAGCGGGATCTCGCTGAGGCCCGGATGGAGTGCGACATCTTAAAAAAAGCCACCGCGTACTTTGCGAAGGCGCAGCTGCCCGGTACGCGCTGATGAGGACGCTGCGCCTCCAGTATCCTCTGCGTGTGTTGTGTCAGGTGCTGGAGGTGTCTCGAAGTGGCTACTATGCCTGGCTGCATCGACGTCCGTCAAAACGAGCGCAGGAGAATGCGCGGCTGGAAGTGGCGATCCAGGCCGCGCATGTGCGCACCCGACAGACCTATGGTCCAGAACGGCTGCAAGCCGAACTGCGGGAGGACGGTTTTCCCGCCGGGATCGGCCGCATCAAGCGGCTGCGCAAGAAACTGGGGCTGCGCTGTACACCGGTGCGCCGGTTCACCACCACCACGGATTCGACGCACGCCCTGCCGGTCGCGGAGAATGTCTTGGCCCAAACATTTGTTGCCACACGCCCGAATGAGACCTGGGTCACCGACATCACCTATGTGCCGACTGCGGAAGGCTGGTTGTATCTCGCTGGCATCAAGGATCTGTTCACCTGTGAGGTGGTCGGGCATGCCATGGGAGCCCGGATGACGACGGCGTTGGTGAGCCAGGCGCTGGGCGCGGCGGTGTGGGCGAAGCGCCCACGCCCGGGACTGATCCACCACTCCGATCGTGGCTCGCAGTATTGTGCCCAGGCCTATCAGGATCGGCTGCGGGAATTCGGCCTGATTCCGTCCATGAGTCGGAAGGGGAACTGCTATGACAACGCCCCGATGGAGAGTTTCTGGGGGACGCTGAAGAATGAACTGGTGCATCATCGTCGCTACGAAACCCGTGAGCAGGCTCAGCGCGAGATCACGGAGTACATCGAGCTGTTTTATAACCGACAGCGGCGGCACTCCCGACTGGGAAATTGCTCGCCCGCGGCATTTGCCCAGCAGTGGGCCCGTCAGCAGTCGGCGGCGTGAGGCTGCACTTCATGGCGTCCACTCTTGACAACCGGGGTCAGGGTGCCCAACCATACGCGGTGCGGGACCACGCGGGTCGGTCGAGAGAGCGATCAATACGAAGGCGGCGTTACCGGAGCTCTTCCTGCAGGATCTGCGATGCCAGCTTCACATCATCGTCACTCAACGATGGATAAATCGGCAGCGAAATGGCGACATCATCGGCCTCGTCACTGGCAGGAAAATCAGCCAACTCGAGATACCGATGCAAGGGCCGGAAGACGGGCTTGCGGCACTGCAGACCGCGATGCGCCATACGCGAGAGATAGGCCGTGAACTCATCGGACGACTGCAGCCCTTTCTGCAACCGCACGACAAATCGATAGTAGACATGGGTTCGTCCTGCCGGAACCGAGGGCGGAGTGAAGAGTTCGGCAGGCAGGCTGTCGCGATAGACCGCGGCCAACGCTGCTCGCTTCTCGAGAAATTCTCCCAGCTGGTTGAGCTGCGTGACGCCGATCGCGGCTTGCAGATCCGTCATCTTGCAGTTGAACGCCGCCGCATTGAGTGACGGCGCTTGATCGTACTCGCGAAGTGCCCGCACCCGCTCCAGCAACGCCTCATCGTTCGACAGCACCATGCCGCCCTCGCCGGTGCAGAGCAGTTTCGTGGCGTAGAACGAGCAGACCGTGAGCAGACCGACGCTGCCGACTGCGCGGCCCTGTTCCATAGCACCGAGGGTCTGCGCACAATCTTCGATCAGTGGAATCCCGAGGGATTCCAACATCGTCAGATCAGCCGGTAACCCGAACAGGTGCGGCACGATCACCGCCCGAGTGCGTGACGTGCGGGCCTTGCGGACTTTGTGCGGATCCAGATTGTAGGTAACCGGATCGATATCGACGATCCTGGCTTGTGCACCGACTCGCTGGACCGCCAGCCAGGGCGCCGGACAGACATAACTGGGCAGGATGACATTGTCGCCATGCCCGACTCCCATGGCACGCAATGCCAACTCCAGGGCCACCGTGCCTGAGCTGACCGCCACCCCGCCCTGCACCCCGAGATACGCGGCCATACCACGTTCGAATTGCCCGACGACGGGTCCCCCGGCGATCAGACCGGATCGGAGCAGCTCGGTCGCCGCACGAATGTCGTCTTGTCCCAGGGAAGGTTTTGAATGCGGAATCATCGTCATCGCGTCAGGAGCCGCTTGTCGCGCCGGGCCAGCAGGGAGCAGTCAGAGCCTGAAATCGTGCCGGCAGGAAATTTTACGTGGAGGCTCCGGCACAACACAACAGATTCCTGTCGTGCCGTGCCGAACTGGGGTTATAGCGAGATCGTAGAGCTGTCACCGGTGTGATTCGCAGCCGCCCGGTGGCAGCGCTCAACAGGCCACGGCCTTCGGAATGAGAAGATTCTGATAGAGCGGCTCCAGGGGCCAGAGACAGCGGCTCCAGTCATACCAGATCTCCGCCATATGGCGCGCCGCATGGCCGAACCGCTCGCGATCGGGCTGACTCATCAGCAAGGTGTGGATCGACTCAATCATGTCGACGGGCTGATCGGCCACCAACACATCCCTCCCCGGTTGTACCTTCATCCCTTCGATCCCGACTGACGTGGTGATGATCGGAAGGCCCGCCGCCATGGCCTCCAGCATTTTTGTCCGGGACCCGGTGCCGGTACAAAGAGGCGCGACATACATCGTCGCGGCTCGCAGATGAAGTTGCATGTCGGGAACCGCGCCGGTCACCTCGATGCCGGAGCCTGCCAAGCGGCGCACTCGGGGGTCCGGGTTCCTCCCGACTAATCGCAATTCCGCCTTGGGAAAATCCCGTCGAATCGCAGGAAACACTTCCGTGGCCAGGAAGAGCGCGGCTTCGACATTCGGTTCCGCCCCCATATCACCTGTAAACAGCAACAGAGGCGACGTAGCGGCATGATCCGGCTTGGGCAGGATCGTCCGGCAATCGACGCCGTTGGGAACCACCAGCACCCGCTGGCCCGGATGGGCACGTTCGCAACGGATTCGGTCCTCTTCGGATACGACCGTCACACAATGTGCCATGGGCCAGCGGAACCGGTCGAAGATCCCCACCTTGATGAACCGGACCAGTTGTCTCGACCGACCGGTAGCTCCGCCTATGCCCCTGAGTATCCGCAACGGACTCGTCGAGCTGTAGGACCAGACATCCAGCACCACCGGCACCGACACATGGGGCGGGAGATAGGGAATCATCGCGGGCTTTTCTAAGTGCACTGCCCCGTATTGGCCGCTCGCCAGGCGTTCACGGACGACGGCAGCCAACGCCCGATCTTTGACATAGGGACTCACCTGGCCGATTCGATCGAGGAAACCGGGCCCTTGCTGCGGAACAAACATCGTCTCCGCGCAGACATCCTTCAACAGTCGTTGCGCATCCTCCGCGCCGTCGAGCGCCGGAGCAATCAGATCCACCTGAAAGCGACTCCCCAGGAACCGCAACAGGTGCAACATGCGCAAGGCTCCCCCACCCTGCCGGTCGGAGGGCGGCGCCGGAGCCAGAAACAAGAGACGCTTCGTCATGGTCTTGCTTTTTTTCCCAGAATCATCCGGATCAATCCCCCAGTCTGATGTACCGCCGGCCGGGGACCGCACGGACCATGCTTTTGGCTGTATAGCCTGACTGCTTCAGCCCATCGAGTCGAGTCTTTGCTGCTTCCGGTATCCGACTCAAGAATACGGATGCCATTCGACCTGCTGTGGCCTGTGATAGACAGCATGACCGGACAGTGCAGCACGTCTGCATGTGCTATGCCCTGCCGATGCTCTGGGGGCTCTTACACAATATTGACGACTTACGCGGTATAGGTATCCTGCCTGTCGGCAAAATTGACAGCCTGCTGCCATCCAAGACGGCTAAATCTGCACAGGAGGGAGATCGTTGAGCGATGGGAAGATGTTCAGTGACGGCACGGAGAGCATGAACGGCCGACAGCAAACACGCCTGGGCTACGTCCAATTCCAACGGCGCCATAAGCGGCGCAGATTGTCCTGCTCCACGGACCATATGTCCGCCGAGGTCAGGGCGGGTTGCAGTATCCATTCTCTGGTGCTGTGCATGGAGAGTTGCTGTCGAGTGAGATCGAGTTCGGCCCAGATGGCGCCATCCCGGTCCGTCCTCCAGATCTGCGTCTCGACCGCCTGATAGGCCGCCAAGACCTCTCCGGCCGGATGACCATAGGGATTGCCTCGACCGGCAGACACCACAGCGACGGCCGGCCTGATCGCTTCAAGCCACCTCCGCTCCAGCGAACTCTTTGCCCCATGATGCGGAACCTTCAAGAGGGCAATGTGAGCGGAATTCCCGGAATGGGTGAGACGGGTCAAGGCTTCCCGTTCAATATCTCCTGTAAACAAGACACGCTGCTCGCGACAGACCAATTCAGTGACGACCGACAGGTTGTTCAGCGACTCGCTCTTTGCGGAGATCGACGACTCCGGCCTGGGCTGAGGATTGAGCACCACCATGCGGCAGGCAGGCCCTTCGGAAATCAATCGGCCTTCCGTCGCCACCGTGGCTTCGAGCTTCCGCTGCACCATCGCTCGCTCGATCCTGCGCCAGAATTCTTCCTGCCGCTCCGCCCCGTTGGTCCAGAATTTCTCTACCTGAAAATGAGCCAGGATCCAGGCCAGCCCTCCGACGTGATCCAATTGCGGGTGTGTCCCGATGACATGATCGATGCGTCGAATCCCTCGATTCCACAGAAAAGGCGCCACCACACTCCGCCCCATGTCAAACCGCTCATAGGTCGCACCTCCATCGATCAGCGTGACCGTCCCATCGGGCAATTCAATGACCGCACTATCACCCTGCCCCACGTCGAGGAAGGTCACGCGCACCATCTCCTCACCACCGAAGGGACGTGGAGACCAAAGCCACCAGAGCAGGATACAAGCAAGGCCCGAGGCCATGGACCTTCTGAGCAGCGGCGCAGCATGGGCCGGCCACCCCGCCAACAGCGCCCACCCCAGCACATAGAACAGCAGCATCATGGGAATCGTCGGTGCGGCCACGAACCATTCCGCGCCCGGCAAACCGGCCAGCACATGTGTCGAAGCAATCAGCCCTTGCCCCAACGAATCGATGAACGCAGCGCCAGGGAGCGTGCTGCTGTGCGTCACAATCACCCAGACGGCCGACAACAAACTAGTCGGCAAGAAGATGAAACCGACGAAGGGCACCATGAGAAGATTCGCGAATAAACCCATCCATGACACTTGATTGAAGTAACAGGCCACCAGGGGCACGGTGGCAAGCGTCACCAACGCCGTCAGTCGCAGCGACTCGCGAAACCAGTACACCATCCGTCCGGCAGGGGATTGCTTCGGAAGCGGCAATTCATCGACAGGCGTCTCGCGCGACAGCGCCAGGGCCAGCGCCCAGACCGAGACGTAAGACAGTTGAAAGGAAATATCGAACAGCGCCGCAGGATGGACCAACAGCGTCAGACCGGCGGCGGCAGCGAGTGCGTGAAGGAGATAGTGCGGTGAGCCGAGCCATACGGTCCAGAGCGCAACGGCAATCATGATGGCACTACGAATCGTGGCGGTCTCCGCACCGGCCAGCACCGTATAGGCCAGCACCGGAACCAGTGTCAGCAACGCGGCCAGTCTCGTCGCCGTGAGCCACCGCGAGAGGCTCAGCAGAAGTATGGACGGCAGCAACAGACACGCCTTCCTGACCAATGCGAACGAGAGCAAGGCGATGAGACCGAGATGCGAGCCGGAGATCGAGAGAATGTGCACCGTCCCGGTCGTCATGAACCATTCACGGACTTCCGGTGCAAGAAACCCCTGTTCACCGATGGTCAGACTGAGAAACAGGCCCCGACTGGGCTGGGGAAGCGTCTCGGCGGCGGCTCTGACCCGGCCGCGCCATTCTTCGATGAGGGAGGCGAACAGGTGAAGCGGCGCCTCCCGGTCTGGATCAAGCACCTCGATGACGCCGGCTCCTGAGACCGATCCGACGGCATCGACACCCAACGCATCCAGATAGGCCGCATAGTCGAATCCTCTCGGATTCAGAGTTCCCGAGGGTGCATGGACATGGATGCGAGTACGAATCTGCAACCCGCGGTGGAGATCGCGGTCCGGATCTCGCCACGTAAGACGCAAGTGAAACGGTATCGGCAACTGGGGGTCGTCGCTGCCCGTCACCTGCACCATAGCCGTGAGACGGCCCGGCGCATGGCGAACGGCCTCCACAATCGTTCCGGTCAACCGGACAGGAAGCGCCCGGGCACTATCCTGCAGCAGCACGTGCGGAGTGAACGATGCACACAGGGTCCAATGCAGACATCCGCCGAACAGACAGGCCAGGAGCACGTTGCTCTGTTGTGACGTGAGGCGATGCTGACGCTCCAGCCACACGCAGCCGGCAGTACAAGCCAGCAGGACGATCGCGATGCTGAGTGGAAAATACGTGAGGTAGGAACCGAGAACGAGGCCGAGCACAAAGATGATCGTAAGAGTCGGTAACATCCGGCGCCTACGGCATCGGCCCGATGCTATCCGATGCGGGCACGCACGATCTCCGCAAGATGATCGGCGACCTCACGGATGGTGGAATCACGTTCGCCTTCGACCATGATGCGGAGCAGCGATTCGGTGCCGGAATACCGCACAAGCACACGGCCGCTCCCGTTCAGGGTCACTTCGGCTGATTTAATGGCCTGCTGGATATCCGGGATTTGGTTGAGATCCGGCTTATGCTTCACTTTCACGTTCAACAGAATCTGCGGGACGGCAGTCATCGCCTTCGCCAATTCAGACAGCGGCTTCCCGGTACGTTTCATCAGCGAGAGAATCTGCAACGCCGAGATCAAGCCATCGCCCGTGGTGTTGTGGTCCAGGAAAATAAAGTGGCCGGATTGTTCTCCTCCGAAGTTGTATCCGTCGGCCAGCATCCGCTCCATGAGATACCGGTCCCCCACGGGCGTGCGCATCAGCTGGATTCCGGCCTTCTTCATGGCAATTTCCAGCCCGAAATTACTCATGACGGTTCCCACCACGGTCGCGCGGGCAAGTTGGCCCTGCGCGTGCGAATCGAGTCCCAGCGCGGCCATGACATGGTCGCCATCGATGATTTTTCCCTGTTCACAGACAAAAATGGCCCGGTCGGCGTCCCCGTCCAGCGCAATACCGATATGGGCGCCATGCCGACGCACGGCCTCCTGCAGGCGCTCCGGATGCACGGCTCCGCAGCCGTCATTGATGTTCATTCCATCCGGAGTATTTGCGATCACTTCAATTTCTGCGCCGAGTTCGCGGAAAACGGCTGGAGCGACCTTATACGCGGCACCGTTGGCACAGTCCACCACCAGCTTGATCCCCTGAAAATCGAGATCTCTGGGAAGCGAGCGTTTGACGAATTCAATATACCGGCCTTCGGCATCATCGATACGATAGGCCTTTCCGATCGCGTCCGCCGTCGGGCGAAGATGTTTGATCTCGTCGGAAATGATCAGCTGTTCGATGCGCGCCTCTAGCTCATCAGGCAGCTTGAATCCCTCGTTGGAAAAAAACTTGATCCCGTTGTCCTGATAAGGATTATGCGACGCAGAGATCACGACTCCGGCGTCCGCCCGCAGACTTCGCGTGAGGAAGGCAATCGCCGGAGTGGGCAAAGGCCCGACTAGAAGTACGTCGACTCCCATGGAACAGATCCCGGACGTCAGCGCCGATTCCAACATGTATCCCGACAACCGCGTGTCCTTTCCGATGACCACCTGGTGTCGGCCTGCGCGCCGCATGAAAATATGGGCGGCCGCTCGCCCCAATTGCATGGCGATTTCACTGGTCATCGGTTCGAGGTTGGCCACCCCGCGAACACCGTCTGTGCCGAACAATTTACGCATTGGATACCCCTACATGAGAACGCGCGTGACAGGAAATGGCTGACACGACGGATACGGTATCTCGCATCGATCGCACGTCGTGGACACGAATGATCCGGGCCCCTTTAAGGACGGCTACTGCCACCGCGCCGGCGGTGCCGTACCCCCGTTCCTGCACCGGCTGTTGAGTCAGGTTCCCGATAAACTGTTTACGGGAGACCCCTGCCAGAACCGGATAACCGAGCTTCGTGAAGGCGTCAAACTCAGCGAGCAATTGAAGATTATGCTCTTGGAGCTTACCAAAACCGAAGCCGGGGTCAAGGACGATCTGACTTCCCTTGATGCCGTGAGCGATCGCGACCTGCACCCGTTCGCGCAGGAATGCAAGCACCTCTTCCACAACATGGCCGTACCGTGGCGCCTGCTGCATAGATTGCGGAGTCCCCTGCATGTGCATCAACACCACGGCCGCGCCGGTTTCAGCCACCAGCGAGCCCATCAAGGGGTCACCGCGCAATGCGCTAATGTCATTCACGATGGTGGCACCGGCACGAATCGCTCGACGGGCCACCGCGGCTTTAGTCGTATCAACGGAAATAGGAAGCGGCACTGCGTCATGGACCGCTTCCAGGACAGGAAGGAGGCGACGTAATTCCTCTGTTTCGTCGATCGGCTGAGCCCCTGGCCTTGAAGACTCAGCGCCGATGTCGATGATATCGGCACCTTCGGCCTGCATCTGTCTGGCGTGCTGCAGGGCATGCTCGACCGTGAGATAGGCACCGCCGTCTGAAAATGAATCGGGGGTGACGTTGAGCACCCCCATGAGGAGTGGACCTGATTCAAAACTGAACGTCCGAGAGCCAGCAGTTAAGAGGAGAGGGCTTGAGGATGAGGTCGTGGTCACAATCAGGCAGGTCCTTCTCTCTTCCGGATCAGGAACAGGACATCAGTCTGCGACATAACGCACCTGCGGGAGGGAAATCAAACCGACGGCGGTCATGTATAGGAGCGGCTTCCCGACCCGTGGCACGAATTGTATAGGAAGCGCCGTCGTCGCAGGGGCAACACGAATGAAGCCCCTGCGACAACAGCGATACAGAGCTTAGGCGGGAACCGTCTGCGACGAGGATCCTTGAATGAGGATCTGATCGATCTCCAACGCGTCCAGCACTTCTTTTTCCAACAACGCCTCAGCAAGCGCCTTCAGGCTCGTCATATTATCGGTCAAAATGCGCTTCGCACGTTCATAATTTTCCGTAACCAGACGTCTGACTTCGTGATCGATTTCGAGCGCAACCTGTTCGCTGAAATCACGCTTCGACCCCATCTCACGGCCGAGGAATACTTCCTCTTCTTTCCTGCCGAACGTCAGAGGTCCTAACTTTTCACTCATGCCCCATTCACACACCATTTTTCTGGCGAGATCTGTGGCCCGCTCCAAGTCATTCCCTGCCCCGGTCGTCACATCGTGTAGCACCAATTCTTCAGCCACACGACCGCCCATGAGAATCGCGAGATTGTTGTACAGAAAATCCTTCGAGTAATTATGGCGATCGTCGGTGGGAAGCTGCATCGTCACACCGAGCGCCCGCCCACGGGGGATGATCGTGACCTTGTGAACGGGATCCGTCCCCGGCAGCAACTTGGCCATCAGTGCGTGACCGGCTTCATGATAGGCCGTAGTGCGCTTCTCTTCGTCGCTGAGCACCATGCTCTTGCGCTCGGCCCCCATCAGCACCTTGTCTTTCGCCATTTCGAAGTCGATCAGCTCGACTTCTTTCTTGTTCCAGCGCGCCGCCCACAGCGCCGCTTCGTTGACCAGATTTTCCAGGTCGGCGCCGGAGAATCCGGGCGTGCCCCGCGCAATCTTCTCCAATTCCACGTCGGCAGCCAGCGGCACCTTCTTGGTGTGGACTTTCAGAATCTCCGAGCGGCCTCGCAAGTCCGGCCGGTTGACCACGACCTGGCGGTCGAAACGGCCCGGGCGCAGCAACGCCGGATCAAGCACGTCAGGACGGTTCGTGGCGGCAATCAGAATGACGCCTTCCGTCGTGTCGAACCCATCCATCTCGACCAGCAGCTGGTTGAGCGTCTGCTCGCGTTCATCGTGGCCGCCACCGAGACCGGCGCCACGCAAACGACCGACCGCATCGATTTCGTCGATGAAGATGATGCAGGGAGCATGTTTCTTCCCCTGCTCGAAGAGATCTCGGACTCTGGAAGCACCGACTCCGACAAACATTTCCACAAAGTCCGATCCGCTGATACTGAAGAACGGAACGCCTGCCTCGCCGGCAATGGCCTTCGCCAATAACGTCTTTCCAGTTCCCGGAGGACCGACAATCAGGACACCTTTCGGAATGCGCCCGCCCAGTTTTTGAAATTTTCTGGGATCCTTTAAGAACTCAATGATCTCAAGGACTTCTTCCTTCGCTTCTTCAATACCGGCGACATCGGAGAACGTCACCTTTTTGCGCTCTTCGGTCAGCATGCGCGCGCGACTCTTTCCGAACGAGAGTGCTTTATTTCCCCCGATCTGCATCTGGCGCATGAGGAAGAACCAGAGACCGAGGAAAAGGATAAAGGGTCCCCACGTCACCAGGAAGGTGATGTACCAGGGGCTCTCGTCAGGGGGCCGGGCTTCGATCTGGACATCCTTCTCACGCAAGTGCTTGACCAATTCAGGATACTCGGCCGTGTAGGTCCGGATCCGGCTTTGGTCCTTTAAAATTGCGCTGATGTGGTTGGCCTTGATCGTCACCTTCATGACCTCGCCCTTGTCGAGCTTGGCCATGAAATCGCTGAATATGACTTCATCTTCCGGCGCGTGAGTCGGCACGCTGAACAGGTTGAACAGCAAAATCATGAAGAGGCCGACTACGACCCAGAACAGCAAATTCTTTACACGTGAATTCATCCACCTCTCCTTTGAGGATATTAGGCAGACCGAAAAATTAGCTAACCCTGCAGAATGTTACCATACGTTCCGCAGGGGGAACAACCTTTCATGCAGACTCCTGCTCCTGTTCATCCCCCTGATCGAGCGCCGCAAGGTACGGCAGGTTGCGATACTCCTGCCGATAGTCGAGGCCGTACCCGACCACAAATTTATTCGGGATCTTGAATCCCACGTACTCGAGATCCACCTCGACGGTTCGACGATCGGGCTTGCTCAGCAGCGTGCAGACCTTCAACGATCGGGGCTTTCGACGGGATAATGTCTTCATGAGATATTGCACCGTCAGGCCGGAATCGACGATATCCTCCACCAGCAACACGTCTTTGCCCGCAATGGGCTCCGTCAGGTCCGACACCAGCTTGACCTTGCCGGAACTTTTCTTGCCGGCGCCATAACTGGTCACCACGATAAACTCCACCCGCATCGGAATCCGGATGGCCCGCGCCAGATCGGCATAGAAGGCATATGCGCCCTTGAGCACCCCGACCAGCACGAGATCTTTTCCGGCATAATCAGACGCAATTTGCCGGCCGAGTTCACGGATGCGAGTCCGCATCTGCTCTTGCGTCACAATGGGGCGACCAAAAATGCGTTCCATTCCTAGAAGACTCCTTTCCGGCGTAGAGGCTGCGTGACACGGGCCAGGACAAATCGGATGGTCGAACCGGTGGCGGCAAACCGGGCATCGACCCGCTGCCCGACGATCCAGGCAATGCCCTCACCCGACAACACCAGTGGGATCCGTTCTCGCATAGACCGACCCAGTTTTGCATCTGTGAAGTAATCTTGCAATTTCTTTCGTCGCCCTGCCATGCCGGTCGGAAAAAACCAATCCCCGTGGCACCAGGGGCGAATCGTCAGCGGCCACGACAATCGGTCGGCATCCAGCAGAGCCACGGAAGACGATGGCTTCTCCAGGAGGACCAATCCCCGCTCGCGCGTCACCGCGCGCAGACGAATCACCGCTCCCGTCAATGGCCAGGAAACGGCCGAAGGGAGGGCGGCTATCGTCACAACATCGGGGACTGGAGCCGTATGGATCGGTTGAAGAACTGTCCCACCCGCCGGAGGCACTGGGGAGACCGCCGTCAACCTCACCTGATCCAGTTCGCAGGCCACCGTCGCAGCACCCGCGTTCCAGATGCCTCCCGAATGTGAGGCCAGTGATGCCAACATCGACAGCAGGACATCGCTTCGCGGCGCGCCGGTTGACGGCGCCACCGCCTGGATCGCCTGACGGAGAATCCGGCGCTGTAGGGCCGGCGGCTGTTTGAGCAACACTGTACGATCGAGCACGATCGTAGCCGAATCGCGGCTCCGAATGGTCCGCTCGAGACGGTGTGCGGCCAGCGCATCCAGCAGCCGATCATCGTCCCGTAGGAGATCAGCCTGGCGCGCCAGGATGCGGGCTGCAGCCGGGGCTAACGACTGCATCACCGGGAGCAATTCGTGCCGGACACGATTGCGAAGATAGATCGATTTGGCGTTGCTGGAGTCGGTCCGATAGGACAATCCCACGGCCTGGAGATAGACCAGGATCTCCTGGCGCGAACGACTGAGGAGCGGCCGAACGAATAGGCTCTCCCGGATATGCGGCATGCCGGCCAATCCTCGCAAACCGGCCCCGCGCAACATCCGCAAGAGCACGGTTTCGGCCTGGTCATCCGCCGTATGCCCGAGCGCCACACGATCTGCGCCGAGTTCGGCGACCACGTCACGAAACAGCCGATAGCGAGACTCCCGGGCTCGCGCCTGCAATGAGCTCGACTCCCCTGTTCCACTGCGGTCTACCGTGAGCCGTCTGATATGACACGGAAGTTCGAGGCGACGGCAGAGTGCCGCGACAAACGAGGCATCCCCGTCGGATTCGGCGCCCCGCAACCCGTAGTTGCAATGGACGACGGTCAGCGAAAAATTCCAGGCCGGTGCGAGCTGGTGCAGAATGGAGAGCAGTGCAACCGAGTCTGGCCCCCCGGACACGGCCACAAGGACCTTCTGCCCCGGTTGCAGGAGCCTCCGCGCACGAATAGCCCGGGCGACCTGCTTATGAAGCGGGTGATGGAGATCTGACTGGGAACCTGTCATGGCTCATGACCGGGGCTGGAGGGCCGAGAGCGACGCGGTGATCCCTGCATCGCGCAACTGTGCACGGGCCGCATCCACATCCAACGCAATTTGCCGGGTCAGGGCTTCCGCTGAGGCAAAGACGCGATCCTCACGAATGAAACCGAGCAGGTCTACTCGAATCACTTCTCCATACAATTCGAGTCGCTCATCGAGGATCGAGACTTCCAGGAGTCGCTCGCCGGCGCCGAAGGTCGGCCTGGTCCCGATGTAGACCACCGCATTCAAGCCACTCCCCTTCCAGGAGACCTGTGCCGCATACACGCCATCCGGCGGAATGACACGCCCCTCAGGGAGGCGGAGATTCGCCGTCGGCCAACCGAGTTCCGTTCCGCGATGGGCGCCTGAAATCACGGTCCCTTCGATGCTGTAGGGACGTCCCAGCAGGCGAACGGCCTTCTGCAGCTCCCCCGCCTGGATCAGCTGACGAATACGCGTGGAGCTCACGACCTCGCCGTCGATGGTCACAGGCGCCATCGGATGAACGCGAAACCCGAGCTGGGCGCCGAGCTCGAGCAGATCCGCAATGCGTCCGGCACGGCCCTTTCCGAAGGCAAAATGTTCCCCGACATACAACTCCCGCGTACCGATCCCGTCGCACAAGACCTGCTTCGCAAACTGAGCCGGGCTCAGCGCGGCAAAGGCCGTCGTGAATTCAAGAAAGACGACCTCATCGATACCGGCGGCCTCGAACCGGGCCAACTTCTCTTCCGGTGTCGTCAGAAACATGAGATTGACCTGCGGGGCCAGGATCTTGACGGGATGGGGATCGAATGTCAGGACGAGCGCCGTCCCGGCCTCGCGACGGGCTGTCGCCACCACCCGGTCGAGGAGAGCCCGGTGACCATGATGGTGACCGTCAAAATTTCCGATGGTCACAACCGAATAGGGTCTGGACGTGGACGGGGTGAGACCGCGGGAAATCTTCATGCGGGCCGTGACTGGAGAAGCCTGGCGGCCTCTTTGGCAAAATAGGTCAAGATGATCTCGGCGCCCGCTCGCTTGATCGAGAGCAG
This sequence comes from Nitrospira sp. ND1, assembly GCF_900170025.1. Classification (NCBI taxonomy): domain Bacteria; kingdom Pseudomonadati; phylum Nitrospirota; class Nitrospiria; order Nitrospirales; family Nitrospiraceae; genus Nitrospira; species Nitrospira sp. ND1. The sequence goes on from NZ_FWEX01000005.1 coordinate 836,499, forward strand.
CGACTCCAGCATCGCGCGGCGCTCATCCAACCAGCCGGCTTGTGCCGCCGCTTTGATCATGCTGTATTCCCCGCTCACCTGGTAGGCGGCAATCGGCAGAAGCGTCCGTTCGCGCGCGGCGCTGATGATGTCCAAATACGGCATGGCGGGCTTCACCATGATGATGTCGGCCCCCTCCTCGATATCCAGGTCAATCTCCCGCAAGGCTTCCCGCTTGTTCGCCGGATCCATCTGATAGGACTGGCGATCGCCGAATTGCGGACTGGAATTGGCGGCATCACGAAACGGTGCGTAAAAACAGGACGCGAACTTGGCCGCATAGGCCATGATGGGTATATCGACAAATCCGGCGCAATCCAACTCATCGCGAATCGCGGCCACGCGGCCGTCCATCATGTCGGACGGCGCGACCATGTCGGCCCCCGCCTGCGCATGGGTCTTCGCCATGGTCCTCAGACAATCCAGCGTCTCGTCGTTGAGAATTTTGCCGTCCCGCACGATGCCGCAATGGCCGTGACTCGTGTACTCATCGATGCAGACATCGGTGATCAGCACCAGATCCGGCACCTGCGCCTTCACTGCACGAATGGCGCGTTGCACGATTCCCTCGGGGTCGAACCCGGAACTGCCGCGCTCGTCCTTTCGATCGGGAATCCCGAAGAGGATCATGGCCGGAATACCCAAGGCCTTGACCTCGTGCGCTTCCTTGACCAGCAGATCGATCGACAATCGCGATTGTCCCGGCATCGAGACGATCGGTTCACGACGTCCCTGCCCTTCGGTGACGAACACGGGATAGATGAAATCGTTCGGCGTCAGGCTCGTTTCTCGAACCATCCGCCGAAGCGGCTCCGTCTCCCGCAGACGACGCAGGCGCTGAATCGGAAATGCCATGGTCCGCTCACTTCCTCGGCAAGTTGGTCAGGAACACCACCAGATCGCGCACCGAAATCATGCCGACCAGCTGCCCGTCCTTCGTCACGCCGAGGTGGCGAAGATGGGTTTGCGCCATCAAGTCGTTCGCGTCCAGCAGCGTCTTATGTTCTTCGATCGTCACGAGGGGGGCGGACATGATCTGCTCAACGGTCGTCTTGGTCATGTCGGCCCCGGTGGCGACCACCCGCCGTACCATGTCCGTGTCTGTCAGAATGCCGATGACATCTTTTCCGTTCGTGACGAACAGACTGCCGATGTTGCGATCGCGCATGACCCGCCCTGCAGAGCGCACATCCATGTCACGTTCAACCGTGATGAACTTGTCTTTCGGAACCATGAATGACTTGACTGGAACCATCAGAATCCTCCCCTCTTGGTAAGAAACATCTTCACGATCACTGCCATCCGGTCAATGGATCACCGCTGAAGCGGTTCGGCCATCAATCGGATTCACAACAAAATCCACGATAGCGTCGGCGAGCGCTGGAACGGTGTTCTGTCCGGCCATCACCTGAACGGTGAGACCCGCCTCGCGGGCGGTCGCCGCGGTAATAGGTCCGATGCAGGCTACGGTCGCTTTCCCGACCGACCTCAACAACTCGTCCTTCGTCGGAAACAACTCGACGAAGTTCCTCACCGTCGAGGAACTCGTGAAGGAAATCACGTCGATCCCTCCGGTACGAAGCTGCTCCATGAGGCGATCCGTCGCGACTGCAGGCCTGATCGTGCGATACACCGGCACCACATCCACGTCCGCCCCCTGGGTACGTAGCTGATCCGGAAGCAGCTCCCGGGCCACCAATGCACGCGGAATCAACACGCGAGCCCCGCGCATCTGCCGGGCGGCCAACACCTCCAGGATTCCCTCGGCTTGAAACTGTTCCGGAATCACGTCGGCACGCAAGCCATAGGCGGCCAGAGCCTCAGCGGTGCGCGGCCCGATGCAACAAATGGTGAGGCCGGACAATGCACGAACGTCACGTTGCGTCTCCAACAGTCTGGTCATGAATGGGGCGACCCCGTTCACACTGGTGAAGATCAACCAATTGTAGGTCGACAGACGAGCCAGAGCACGATCCAGCGGAGCCCAGTCCTCGGGGGGCACGATCTCGATGGTCGGACATTCCACCGGTTCTCCACCTTGGGCCGCGATCAAATCGGAAAACTCCACCGCTTGAGGCTTCGGCCTCGTCACTAGAATCCGTTTTCCGAACAGAGGCCGGCGCTCGAACCAATTGAGTTGCTCCCGAAGACGCACCACCTCGCCGACCACGATGACCGTGGGCGGTTCCATATGAGCGGCCGCCGCCTTCTCCACAATATCGTCCAGGCTCCCCACCACGGTTCGTTGCGAGGCTCGCGTCCCCCACCGGATGAGGGCGACGGGTGTGGTGCCCTCTTTACCTTCGGCTCGAAGGCATTGAACGATTTTCGGAAGGTTGGTCATGCCCATGAGAAACACCAGCGTGCCGTGTACGGTCGCCAGGCGCCGCCATTCGACCCCACTTCGATCTTTCGTGGGGTCTTCGTGTCCGGTGACGAAGGTCACGGTAGACGCCATCGTGCGATGGGTCACCGGAATACCCGCGTACGCCGGCGCCGCGACGGCGGCCGTCACACCAGGAACAACTTCAAATTCCAGCCCGGCAGCGGCAACGGCTTCCGCCTCTTCCCCGCCCCGACCAAAGACGAACGGATCGCCGCCTTTCAAGCGGACCACGCGCTTCCCCGCTTGAGCGTGATCGATCAGCAACCGATTGATCTCCGCCTGATCGCGATACTGGCCGCGCCCGCGCCGGCCGACGTACAGACGTTCAGCCGTTGGAGACACATGCTGCAAGAGCGCTTCATTTGCGAGATAGTCGTACAGCACCACATCGGCCTGCTCCAGACATTCCTTGCCGCGTATCGTGAGCAACTTAGGATCTCCGGGACCGGCCCCGACCAAATATACTGTTCCTGCTCGCGTCGTCATACCACTCAGGCCTGCCCGTAAATCTCCTTGAGGATCACATCACCCCCATCGGCCAACAAACGCTCCGCAAGCTTCGTCCCCAGAGCCTGGGCTTCACTCGCCGGACCCTGGATTTGATGACGGATCACCCGACGGCCGTCGACGCTGGCTACCAGGCCATCGACGGTAAGACGATCTCCGTCAAGCTCGGCATGCGCCGCGATCGGCACTTGGCATCCGCCTTCGAGGCGATGCAACAGCGCACGTTCTGCCGTGACGGTGATCCGGGTGGGCCGATGCTCAAACCGGCTCAACAGTTCGCGCACAAAGGTGTCGTCGCTGCGGGCTTCGATGCCGAGGGCACCTTGCGCAATAGCCGGCAAACTAAGATGCACGGGAAGATATTCGGTAATTTCCGCATCCCAGGCGAGCCGCCGCAATCCTGCCGCGGCCAAGACAATCGCGTCGAATTGCCCCTCACGGAGTTTCCTCAGGCGTGTATCCAGATTGCCGCGCAACATCTCGATGGTGAAATCAGGGCGGTAATGCAGCAACTGGGCTTGCCGGCGCAGACTGCTGGTGCCGATTCTGGCACCGGGCTTCAATTGGTCCAGCCGACAACCGTCGCGCGTAATCAACGCATCCCGCGGATCTTCTCGCGGCGGCACGCACAGAATGTCCAACCCCTCCGGCAGAGCCGTCGGCACGTCTTTCATGCTGTGCACGGCCAGGTCGATCTCTTTGCTCAACAGCGCGTCTTCGATTTCCTTTACAAACAGTCCTTTGCCGCCGATTTTTGCCAGCGGAACGTCGAGGATCTTATCGCCCGATGTTTGGATGCGCTGCAGCGAGATGGTCAGGCCAGGCGCGAGTTCCTGGAGACGGGCCTGCACCCACTGGCTTTGATGCACGGCCAGCTTGCTGCCGCGCGTACCAAGGATAAGTGTTGAACGACTCATGAGTGACCGTCACTCGCTCGAGCGGCCACGGATACCCGATCACATGTGGAAACGAATCTGACCATGAAATTTCTCAGCGGCGGTGTTAGCTCACCCGCCGGCCTTGCTCCTTGCTCGTGTGCTGGACCAGCGACGCCTCGGGCAGGCGACCAACTCCGTTCCCGGCGATGTTCTCGCCCCGAAGCTCCGAGACGTCGGCTTGTCCGGGCGGATACACAGCGGGTGTCTCTTCCAGATTGAAAAACCGGCGAGCCGCATCGACATACGCCGCGCCGCTCGAGGACTTGGCCTCAGCTTTCAACGTCACCATTGTGCCATGAACCATCTTATTGACGATGGCGGACGCCAAGGCTTCCACCGCGGCTCGATCCTCGGACGACAGATGCGCCAACCGCGCCAGAATCTTATCGACTTCCCGCCGTTTGAGTTCTTCGGTCCGGCTGCGAAGTGCCACGATCGTCGGCGTCACCTCCAGTGACTGCAGCCACTGCCCAAGCACCGCGACTTCTTCAACGACCATTTGCTCGGCCTTCGCCGCTTCCCGCAGACGGTCTTCTCGGTTTTGCTCCACTCGCATGTGCAGGTCGTCGATATCGAACAGGAACGCATCATCGATGGGCCGGACAGCCGGGTCGATATTGCGCGGCACGGAAATATCGATCAAGAACATGGGACGACTCATCCGCTGTCTCATTGCGCGCTGCACATCGTCGGCCGTCACCAGGTAATGCGAGGCCCCAGTGGACACCAGCACGATGTCGGCCCCAGCCAGTTCCGTCTTGTAGTCCTCGAACGGCACGGCCGTACCGTTGAACCGTTGAGCCAATTCCAACCCATGCTGGAAATTACGGGTGGTAATGCGCACCTGGCGCACGCCGTTGGCGATCAGATGCCGCGCCGCCAGCTTGGCCATTTCCCCGGCCCCGATCAGCAACACGGTCTTCTCGGTCAGGTTTGAAAAGATCTTCTTGGCCAACTCCACCGCCGCATAGCTGACCGACACAGCCGTCTCGGCAATCTTGGTTTCGGTGCGCACGCGTTTGGCCACCGAAATAGCCTTCTTGACGATCTTATTCAGCAACAGGCCGGAGGCTTTATGCGTCAACGCGACTTCGAACGCATCCTTGATTTGTCCGAGGATCTGAGATTCACCGACAATCATCGAATCGAGGCTGGAGGCCACACGGAACAGATGACCGATGGCGCGATCGCCGGCATGCCAATAGAGGTGAGGCGTCAGATGTTCGGAGGAAAGGGAGAGATGGGTGTCGGCCAGAAATTCCTGCACGCGACCATACCCAGTTTCCAACTCTTCGACGACCGCGTAGACTTCCACCCGGTTGCACGTCGAAAGTAACAGCCCTTCGCGCACACCGGGATAAGAACAGAGACGACTGAGGGCTTCCCTGAGCCGGCTTTCAGGCACGGCGAGTTTCTCGCGAATCTCGACCGGGGCAGTTTTATGGCTGAGCCCAACAACGATGACATGCATGTCAGGACACCGACCCGTGACTTTTCAACACCACACCGATCAGGGTCAGAATCACGCCGGCGAACCCGATGATCGTCAGATACGCGGCTCGTTTGGCCCGCCATCCGATGGTCAAACGTCCGACCAGGACGGCAAAGTAGAAGCCCCAGGTCACCATGGCCCACGTCTGTTCCGGGTTCCAGTTCACATAGGTGCCACGGACGATCTCCGCCGAGAAGGCGCCGCTGATGATCCCGAGCGTCAGGAGCGGAAACCCCATCACAATTGACTGCTGATTCAAGTGATCGAGATAATCCAGCGCGGGCAGTTTTGCGTAGAGCACGTTGAAGCGCTTCGACTTGAGAAGACCATCCTGAATGAGATACATCACCCCGGCGACGAATGCGACGGCAAAGCCGACCGTGCCCAACATGCTGAGGGTGACGTGAACCCACAACGTTTTGAAGACCGGCTGAAGACTGGACGCCTCGTCGGAGCGGAACGCCGCGGCGGTGACCAACGACACGAGCGCCAGTGGTACGATGAAGGAACCAAGGACATGCAACTGGCGGCGAAATTCGACGGCGAGAAACACGAGAATCAGCATCCAGGAGAAAAACGACAGGGCTTCGTGAAATGTCGGTAGCTGCGCCTGGGCCGTGTCCGTCATCCGGGCGACCAAGGCCACCGTGTGGGTGGCAAACCCGACAGCCGTGATTCCGAGGGACACCTTCGACAGGGTTTCCGCCCGCCGGAGCAGATAGGCCAGATAGCAAACCGTGCTCACGAAATACAGGCCCATCGTGAGCATGAAAAACACCGAAGACATTGTGCTCTATCCTCGCAACATTTCAGCGCAAAGCCACTTTTTCCGGTAACTGGAAATTATATCGATGGGACGAGAACGGAGTCAAGGAAAGCGCGCGCAATCTGCCCCCCCGGCAGGAACGTTATTCATCGTCGGCGTGCCGATCGGACATCCTGACGATCTGACGGTCCGAGGTCTCGCGACTCTTCGGCAGGTTGATCTCATTGCCGCTAAAAATCCGCAGGCCACGCACGCCCTCCTGGCCCACCACGGAATCCACACCACGATCACGACCTATGATCGGAACAATGCCGCCGACAAAGTTCCACTATTGTTGGAACGCTTGCGACAGGGATGTCGAGTGGCGCTGGTGTCGGATTGCGGAATGCCGGTTGTCTATGATCCGGGTCGATTGCTCATCACAGCCGCATCGAGGGCGCAGATTCCCGTCAAGGTCATCCCGGGAACTTCCGCTGTGGTGGCGGCAACAGCCCTCGCCGGAATGGACGGCAATGCCTTCGTCTTTGACGGGCGTTGGACCGGTGGCACTAAAGCACTCACGGGCCGTCTTCAATTATTACAATCCGAGCCACGCACGATGATTTTCTTCCCACCGGCACAGAGCCTCCGACAATTTCTCACTCTGCTACGACGGACGCTAGGCAATCGGAAAGTCGTGATGGCCATCGACATGACTCGGAGTACGGAGCAGATCATACGAGGACGAGTTCAGCAACTGCTCTCGAACAAGCCGAGCCCCGAAAACGCGTCACACGTCGCTCTAGTGGTAGAAGGCGCCAGATTGAGGAGGAAGAACAGCGTGAAGCAGTCGCGATAACTACTCGTCGAAGCGCTTACGGATCACAACCCGGTAGGACTGATCGGCACGTTCCTGCGACACCACATCATGCCCGTCGTCGCTCACACTGCGGGGCACATTTCGAATCGGATCACCATCGTCGAGATGAACTAACAGCAGTTGCCCAGGAGCCATGCTCTCAAGCTTGAGTTTCGTCTTTACGAAATTGTAGGGGCAGATGACACCGCGAAGATCCAGCTCTTCATCGGGTACATGTATGTTAGACGGCACTTCAGACATGGCAATCCTCAATTGAGGTGATGACAGATGGTACCAACCGAACCGTTGCGTTGCAACGGGCGAGCATGAAATCGTGCGAACAAAAGAAAAGCGGGGTGCCTCTTCCGAAGCACCCCGCTCAAAACCTGCCACAGTCGTGGCGTAAGTCTTAGTTGCTCAAACCCTTCTGCAAGTTCGGCTTGGCACCATCAGTCCCGTAGTCAGACTTGTTCTGCACTTTGGTTTCCGGAGCGACAGTCTGGTAGCCCCATCCCGGCTGTGGTTCGCAGTTCCAGCAGGGTGCCTGTCCGGTAAATTCACCGACAGTTGTCGTGACCACACCGCCGGTCACCGTTCCAGGAAACACACCACCGACCGGCCCGCCGACCACAGTACCCGAGTTCGTCTCAAGTCCACGCTCGGTCGCAGGGTTCGGACGCTGTCCCAGGCCGCCAAAACCAGCCAATTTCTCGTTACCGCGGAACAAATACACCTCACGGACGAGCTTGCGTCCGGTTCCGTAGACCCCCTGATCCGCTCTCACATTTGGGGATTCTACGACCTGGACGGAGATATCGTCACCGGCGTTCAACACTCTTATCTGGTCCATGTTGGTTTGCCCGTCAATATAGAGCGTCAACGAGGACATCGCGCCCGTACCAGCACGACCTTCGTCGTGCGAGCTTCCACCTGTTTCCAGGTGCAATTTTTGGCCAGGAACATCAACGGCGAGGACACGACCAAACACGGTTTCTGCCTGAGCAAGCCGGTCCATGAATGCGGTCCGGTCAAATGCTGCGGTCCGTCCGGAGTTACCCGAGACGTCTCCGACTCCGGTGCCAACACCGAAACCTGATCCCGACGAGGACTGTGGCAAACGCTCTTGAGCGCCTGCAACACCAACGGAGCTGATGAAAAGCACCGCAGCTCCAAGTGCCAACACGTTACGCATGTGCTGCCTCCTTAGTGAGTTGGAATTGATAAGAGAGTAATGATGAACGGCGATAAACTGAACAGGCCATAGTAGTTCCAAGCAAATTCGGGCGAACTATAGGCTAACACCCACATCATGTCAAGATGTTTTCGGCCACGACATCCACTATATAGTGTTGTGTCGAAAAGCATCGTCTATTTATTCGCATCGCATCAACACCGGACGGCAATGTCTGCATGAGCGCACTGGTTGTCGAGACCATGGAAGGGGTGTCGAAATGATGGTGCCCAGAGGGAGGGTCGAACTCCCACTCTCTTGCGAGAACCGGATTTTGAGTCCGGCGCGTCTGCCAGTTCCGCCATCCGGGCACGTGTGTCATGCGACGTCAATTCCTTGGCTTGCCACTCGGCTCTTTGAAAGGACGCATTTTTAACATGAACCCGAGTAGGCGTCAATTGGCACGGCACACTCTTTTTTCTGCTGCAGGCGAATGCTAGAATGCCGCGCGAAGGACAAGTGAAGATCAGGCAGACTTACGGAGGCAACCATGGCAGATGTGCAATGTGTCACCTGCGGACAAGCAGGCGAAGCGATTACGGATATGCTGTTCCTCGGAAAACTCGAAGCCGAAATCAAGGCCAAGGTTTGCAAGCCCTGCTGGAAAAAATGGGAAGGGATGCGGGTCATGGTGATCAACGAGTATCAAGTCAATCTCGGCGACGAGAGCGGCCGCGAACTCGTTAAAAAGCAAATGAAGGCGTTCCTCAAACTGGGAGAACAAACCGACACGTCCAAACTGGATCAAAACTTTCGTCCAGCCGGTTCTTAAGGTTACGACTTCCAATCTGACTGTGGTATCAGGCAGAACCGTTTATGATCGGCGCCTGCTCGTCACACAGTTGAGGTCCAGTCGAACCTTGAGGCCTCACAGTGGTGACCCGTCGGCGTTCTCTTCAACCGGTGCCCGATCGAATTCATTGACACTCTGATTTCGGAAGTGCTAGAGTGCCCTATTGTTGAGGTTTTTGGCCGACATCGGGAAGGATACTCCCGCCGTGATTACACAAATGCGGGTAAAGGGTCTGATCTTCGACCCCTACAACAACGCCTATATAGTGGTGTTGCGGGACGAAGAGAATTCGGACATGCTCCCGATCTGGGTCGGAAAATCAGAAGCCAGTGCCATCGGCCTTGCGCTGGAGAGTGTCACCGCACCGCGTCCCATGACCCACGACTTAATGAAGTCGTTCCTGGAAACGTTCGATGCGAAGATTATCAGCGTGGTGATTACAGATTTGAACGAGAACACCTATTTCGCCACGATTCACCTGATGTACGAAGACTCGGAATATACGGTCGATTCTCGCCCCAGCGACGCCATCGCGCTGGCGCTTCGGACCAGCGCGCCGATTTTTGCCAGCGAGAAGGTTATTAAGAAACAGTCTTCCGAAGAACTTGAACAGTGGCTTGAAAATTTGAAGCCGGAAGATTTCGGAAAACTGGACACCTAGCCATGGACTCGGCGAATCAGCAGCATGAGCCCTCGGAGCTCGTCGCTTTGACCGTCAAGCAGGTGCTGGACGACGGCAACACCGATACCCGCATCGTCGTGCTGAAAAATGATGACGCGACGGTCACGCTGCCTATCTGGGTTGGATCTGCGGAAGGTAACGCAATTCGTCTCGCCATGGAGCGGGTGGTGACTCCCCGCCCTATGAGCCACGACCTCATTCGGAGCTTTGCGGATCATCTTGGCGTGCGGATTGAACGGGTTGTGATTACGGATGTGAAAGGCAGTACCTATTACGCCAGCGTGGCCTTTGCGTCGAAGGGCGTGCATCGTACCCTGGATGCCAGACCAAGCGACGCGATCGCCCTCGCACTTCGCGCGGACTGCCCGATCTATGCCACGCAAGATGTGCTCAACCGGCGCACGGCCGTTCACCTGGATGCGTGGATCAATAAACTCGACACTAAGAATATCGAACCCCAACAGGCGTGAGGCCTGATACCTCACATTAGAATCCTTTCGTGCAGGAGTAGATGGAGACCATGACAAAAACGTATCTTGAGAAGCCAGCTGATGTGAAACGGAAATGGTTCTTGGTGGATGCCGACGGCAAGACGCTCGGTCGCCTTGCGGCGAAGGTGGCCACCTTGCTTCGAGGCAAGCATAAACCGACGTTTACCCCCCACGTGGATACCGGCGACCATGTCGTCATCGTCAATGCGGAGAAGATCCGGTTGACCGGCAACAAGATGGAAGACAAGACCTATTCGTACCACACGGGATATCCAGGCGGACTCAAGACCCTCACCGCCGAACATATCCACAAGAAGGACCCGACGAAGCTCTTGACGCGCGCCATCGAAGGCATGTTGCCCAAGAATCCCCTTGGGAATCAGATGGCCAAGAAACTGCGCGTGTACGCAGGTTCAACCCATCCACATCACGCGCAGCAACTGGAATCACTTTCGCTGTGATCATTATTGTTCGGATTCGATCTGTGAAGGAGGCCGCCTGATATGGCAGCAATTACGCAGTACGCAACTGGGAAGAGAAAGAGCGCGATCGCTCGTGCATGGGTGACCGCCGCTGCTGGTGATATCGTCGTCAACGAGAAGCCGCTGGAAAAAGCGTTTCCTCGCATGACCTTGCGGAATGTCATTCAATTTCCGTTTGAACTGGCCGGCGTGGCCGGTAAGTATTCCGTCCGGGCCACCGTCTATGGTGGTGGGCCTGCGGGTCAGGCTGGAGCCTTGCGGCATGCCATCTCGAAGGCGCTGGTCGTCATGAGCGCTGCATTCCGAAGCCCGCTCAAGAAGGAAGGTCTTCTGACCCGTGACTCCCGCGTGAAAGAGCGCAAAAAGTACGGCCAGAAGGGCGCCAGAAAGCGCTTCCAATACTCGAAACGATAAAGAAACACTGGAGCGACAAGGTGTCAAAAGGGAAGGCTCCGCAGCCTTCCCTTTTTTTATGTGTGCGCTGAACTGATCGAGCAACAATTCGCGATAGGCCGGGAGGGGTGACATGACGTCGGTACGAGTAGCAGTGGCAGGGGGCAGCGGATACACCGGAGCGGAGTTGCTACGGCTGCTGTCGCAACACCCCAACGTGCAATTGACTGCGGTGACTTCCGAAAAGTCAGCAGGAACCCCCGTCTCCGCCGTGTATCCCCATTTGCAGGGCATCGTGCCGCTGACCTTCGAAGCCCTGGCGCCTGAGGCCCTGGCAGAACGCGCCGATGTACTCTTCCTCGCCCTTCCCCATACAAAATCCATGGGCCCGGTAGCGAGTTGCATGAAAGCCGGCAAGCGCGTGATCGACCTGAGCGCAGACTTCAGACTCAAAGATGCTCGCACATACGAAACCTGGTATCAGACCACACACGCGCATCCCGACCTGATCGGAAGCGCCGTCTATGGCCTGCCGGAACTGCATCGATCCGCCATCGCACAGGCTCGACTTGTCGCCTCCCCCGGCTGCTACCCGACCGCCGCGATTCTGCAACTGGCGCCGTTGATCGCCCATGGCCTCATCGTGCCGGACACCATTGTGATTGATGCAAAATCTGGCGTGTCGGGCGCAGGAAGAAGTCCTGCCCTGCCCTACCACTTCCCCGAAGCACACGAATCACTGGAGCCCTATAAGATCGGCCAGCATCGACACATCCCGGAAATCGAACAGGAACTGAGCGGGCTGGCAGGAACTCGTGGACAGGCAGTCACAGGAGAGACCGCCGGTGTCACCATTGCGTTCACGCCGCACCTGGTTCCGATGAATCGAGGCATCTTGAGCACCGCCTATGCGCGCATGAAGGGTAAGCTCGATGTCGTCGAACTGCGGGCGCTCTATCGGGACTTCTACAAGGGAGAACGATTCGTGCGACTGCTCGAAGGCGCGATGCCGAATCCCCGACATGTGCGAGGCGCCAACTACTGCGATCTCGCAGTCCACACCGATACGCGAGCCGGCTGGGTCGTGACCGTGTCGGCCATCGACAACCTGATCAAGGGAGCAGCAGGACAAGCGATTCAGGCTATGAATCTCATGCTCGGCTATCCGGAAGAGACGGGCCTGGTGGCGCCGGGTATCTATCCATAATTTGAGTCCTGGGCGACTCCGCGCTACGGACCATTTCTCACCACACAGGATCACTATGAAGATCATCACTGGAGGCGTCACTGCACCGATCGGCTTTCGGGCCGCCGGGATGTATTGCGGCATCAAGAAAAAGCAGAAGAAACAACTCGACTTGGCCCTGCTGGTCTCCGAGCAGGAGGGACCCGTCGCCGGCGTGTTCACCACCAATCAGGTCGTGGCTGCTCCAGTTGTGCTCGATCGCCTGCATCTGAAGAAGGGCATCGGCCGGGCCATCCTCGTCAACAGCGGGAACGCCAACGCCTGCACCGGACCCGACGGAATGCGAGTGGCCAAGGAGATGGCGCAGCTGGTTGCCACGGCCGTCGGCAGTGCGCCCCATACTATCTTCATCGGATCGACCGGCGTGATCGGCCAGCCACTTCCGATCGACTGCATCAAGAACGCCGTCCCGTCCCTCCTCGCTCGCGTCACGCGCCGCGGCGGAAACGAAGCGGCCCAGGCCATCATGACCACGGACCTCAAACCCAAACAGGTGGCGGTGCGCGCCCGCCTCGGAGGGCGGATGGTGACGGTGGGAGGAATGGCCAAGGGTTCCGGGATGATCCATCCCAACATGGCCACCATGCTGGGCTATCTCACAACCGATGCGGTCATCGGCCGGTCGGCGCTTCAGACAGCACTGAGTCAGGCAGTGGATCAATCGTTTAACTGTATTACCGTCGACGGCGATACGAGCACCAACGACACCGTCCTTTGCCTTGCGAACGGAATGGCAGGCAATCAGACACTCAAGCCAGGCTCTGCGGACTTTCGACGGTTCTGCGCCATGGTCGAAACAGTCTGTCGCACCCTTGCCTTAAAAATTTGCTGGGACGGCGAAGGCGTGACCAAGGTGGTTCGGGTGGAAGTCACACGCGCTCGATCCACGACGGCGGCCAAACAGATTGCCCAAACGATCGCCACCTCCAACCTGGTGAAGACCGCGCTCTTTGGCGGTGACGCCAACTGGGGGCGTGTGATGGCGGCCCTCGGACGCGCAGGGGTACCCATCGATCCCAGCCGGGTCAGCCTGCAATTCGGGGATGTCCCGATGGTCCGGAACGGTCAAGGACTGGGCCGCGTCGCCGAGCAGAAGCTGACCAAGGTCTTCCGCGCGAAGGAGTTTACGATTCGTGTCGACCTCGCACAGGGCCAAGCCGAGGCGCACATGTGGACGACCGATTTGTCCTACGAATACGTGCGGATCAACGCGAGTTACCGATCGTGAGCAACCTCGCGAGGTTGCAAAATACTGGGGATTATGCTAGCGTTCGTCCGTTTTCGTGCAGTGAATGGTCCGTCCCATCGTTCACATGTTCGCATCCAAAATCAGGGACGTCTTATTTAAATCCACACCAGCGTGATGCGCACGCTGCGCAGCCTGAGAATAAGGGGGACATCCCCCTCGTCGTTGGCGTTCGCCAGGCGCTCTGCAGGCTTCGGAGGGAGGTGAAGGTATGGGAGTAGTTGCGATTAAGGAATTACTGGAAGCGGGCGTCCACTTCGGACACCAGACGAATCGTTGGAACCCCAAGATGAAGCGATTCCTGTTCGGGGAACGAAACGGCGTCTACATTATCGACCTTCAACAGACCGTCGAACGCATGGAACAAGCCTATGCCTTCGCGCGCGACACCGTGGCGGCCGGTGACTCCGTCTTGTTCGTCGGTACCAAGCGCCAAGCGGCGGAGATTTTAGAGGAAGAGGCCAAGCGGGCCAACCAGTTCTACATCAACCAGCGCTGGTTGGGCGGCATGCTGACCAACTTCCAGACCATCCGCCGTAGCATCGACAAAATGAAAAAAATGGAAGCGACCCTCGCTGATCCGGCGCATCAGGGCCATACGAAGAAAGAGCTCGGACAGATGCAGAAGGAAGTCGTCAAGCTGCAGAAGAACCTGTCGGGCATCCGCAACATGCGCGCCCTGCCCGGCGCGGTGTTTATTCTGGATACCCGCATCGAGCACATTGCGATCCTCGAGGCCAGCCGGCTGGAAATTCCGGTCATTGCCATCGTCGATTCGAACTGCGATCCCGATCACATTCAATACCCCATCCCGGGCAACGATGACGCCATCCGTTCCATCAAACTGATTATTTCCCGGATCGCGGACGCGTGCCTTGAAGGGGCGCACCTCCGTACCCAGCGAGAAGAAACAGAGTTTGCATCGGCACCAGCCGGTGGCGGCGCTAAACCGTCGGCAAATTTGGCCGGCGTGGCCGCCTCCTGACGGCCGCGTCTCGCGTGATGGCATTGTTCTATTCGACCAACTGAGGAACCCATGGCAAGTTTGAGTGAGCTCGTCAAAGAGTTACGTGAAAAAACAGGGGCCGGCATTCTGGATTGCCAGAAGGCCCTGACTGAGAACGGGAACAGCATCGACAAAGCGATCGATTATCTCCGGCAGAAGGGCTTGGCGGCGGCCCAGAAAAAGGCCGGTCGTGAGACCAACCAGGGCTTGATCCATGCCTATATCCATGCCGGTGGAAAGATCGGTGTGCTCATCGAAGTCAATTGTGAAACCGACTTCGTGGCGCGGAATGAGCAGTTCAAAGCGTTTGTGAACGATCTGGCGCTGCAGGTGGCGGCCGCCAGCCCGTCCTACGTCCGACGGGAAGAGATTGCCGAAGATGTCGTCGCGAAAGAGCGCAGCATCTACGAAGGGCAAGCCAAGGAACTCGGCAAGCCACCGGCCGCCTGGCCGAAAATCATCGAGGGCAAGCTCGAGAAGTTCTACCAGGAAAATTGCTTGCTCGAACAGGCCTTCATCAAGGATCCATCCGTCGTCATCAAGGATCTGCTGGCGCAACAAATCGCCAAAATCGGCGAGAACATGAATGTCCGCCGATTCACACGATTCCAACTAGGCCAAGCATGAGTTCTGCCCACTACCGCCGCATCCTGCTGAAAGTCAGCGGAGAAATGCTGGCCGGTGAGCAGGGCTATGGCGTTCAACCCTCGATTCTCGAAGGGCTGGCAGAAGAAATTGCCGACGTCGTCGCGATGGACGTCGAAGTGGCCGTTGTCATCGGCGGCGGCAATATCTTCCGCGGCTTGGCCGCCAGTGCGCGCGGCATGGAGCGGGCCTCCGCCGACTACATGGGCATGCTCGCCACGGTGTTGAATGCACTCGCCCTCCAGAATGCGCTGGAAGGCAAAGGCGTCAGCACCCGCGTCCAGTCGGCGATCGAGATGCGGCAGCTGGCCGAGGGCTACATTCGCCGCCGCGCAATCCGACATCTGGAAAAAAAGCGCGTTGTGATCTTCGCCGGAGGCACGGGAAACCCCTATTTCTCCACCGACACTGCGGCCTCCTTGCGCGCGATGGAAATCGGCGCGCAGGTCATCATGAAGGGCACCAAGGTCGACGGCATTTACGACAGCGACCCGGTCAAGAATCCACAAGCCAAGAAGTATGCAGAGATTCCGTTCCTGTCGATTCTCACCCAGAACCTCAAGGTAATGGACTCCACGGCCATCAGCTTGTGCATGGATAACCGGTTGCCATTGATCGTCTTCAATTTGAAAGAGAAGGGAAACTTTAAACGTGTCGTCCAGGGCGAACCTATCGGGACCCTGGTCACCGTAGAAAGTCGCTAAGGGAGAGGCTGATGTCGACGGCGCAAGAAGTGAAACAACGCGTAACCGAAAAGATGGACCACGCGATCGAACATTTGAAACGCGACCTGGCTGGACTGCGTACCGGTCGCGCATCCGTGGCACTGGTGGACGGCATTAAAGTCGACTACTACGGAACCATGACACCGCTGAAGCAGGTTGCCAACGTTGCTACCCCCGAAGCCCGGCTCATTACCATCCAGCCCTGGGAACAGAACCTCATCAGAGAAATCGAGAAGGCGATCCAAACCTCGGACCTCGGCTTGACGCCCTCTAATGATGGCAAACTCATCCGCATTCCACTTCCACCGCTCACTGAGGAGCGCCGGAAAGAACTTATTAAGGTCTGCAAAAAACACGGCGAAGAAGTGAAGGTGCAGATTCGCGGCTTCCGCCGGGATGGCAACGAAGAACTCAAGAAGCTGCAGAAAGACACGAAGCTGACCGAAGATGAACTGCGCAAGTCGGAAGCCGAAATTCAAAAACTCACCGATCAATATGTGCAGAAAATCGACGACGTGATGAAGAAAAAAGAAGGCGAGATCCTGGAAGTCTAGCGCCCTATTCTGACGCCACAAGCTGCGTGTACACGCCGTCTCAGTTCCCCCCAACCTCCGTCTCAGTCGATCTGAATGCTCTCGCGCAGAATCTCGCTCACGTGCGTCGTCTTGCGCCGCGTTCCGAGGTACTGGCTATCGTCAAGGCGAATGCCTATGGCCATGGCGCCCTCGAACTCACACGCACGCTGCAACAACTAGCCGTCCATCGGTTCGGTGTTGCTACAGTGGATGAGGGCATCGCGCTTCGCCAGGCGGGCATTCATGATGCCATTTTGGTCATGGGCCCGACGGTACCGGCACAATTTCCAGACCTGATCGCGCATCGTCTGACTCCCGTGCTGTACCGGTCCGATATGGTCCAAGTTTTTGCCGCAACCATTTCGCCCAATGCCGCGCCCTACTCCGTGCATGTCAAAATCGAGACCGGCATGGGTCGCTTGGGCGTCCTCCCTCAAGAGGTGCCCGACCTCGTCGCCATGCCGGCCTTTTGCGCCACGCTACGGCTCGAAGGCCTCATGACTCACCTGGCTGATGCGGACAATACCGAGACCACACACACGGAGAAGCAACTCGCGGAGTTCCAGCAGACACTCGACACGTTGCGCCAACGCGGGATCTCCTGTCCCCTGACACACGCCGCCAACAGCGCCGGGATCATCAAGTATCCCGCAAGCCTCTATTCCCTCGTGCGACCCGGAATCATGCTGTATGGCTACCATACCCTGTCTAACGCAGCCGCCGCGCCTGAATTGAAACCGATCCTCACCTGGAAAGCGACCATCGCACACCTGCACAACATCCAGCCGGGCGACAGCGTCAGCTACAACCGGACCTTCGTCGCCTCGCGGCGATCGCGGATCGCGGTCCTCCCGATGGGCTATGCGGACGGCTACAATCGCCTCCTGTCCAATCGAGGCATGGTGTTGATCGGAGGACGAAGGGTGCCGGTGGTCGGACGTGTCTGCATGGACATGACGATGGTCGATGTGACAGACGTGCCCGGCGTGCAAGTCGGCCATGAAGCCATCCTCATCGGACAGCAGGGACAAGAGCGCATCACCGCAGCCGATCTCGCCGCCTGGCAGCAGACCATTCCCTATGAAGTGCTCTGCGCCATCGGCCAGCGTGTGCCTCGCCACTATCTCCCGCTGCTATCAGCCGACAAAACGTCCTCACCGAAGAAGTGACGGCTTGCCTTCCGTTTTTGCTTCCCCCATAGTCGACCGATATGTTCAAAGTAAGTTCGGGTGGCGGCCACCCTCTGTGCCACCAGCATGAGGATAAGACGATGGGCGGACGACGCCGGTTCGATCGAAATAGCCTGGTTTGCTTCTCTGCGGCCATTCTGAGTCTCTGCGCCACAGCACCCGCGGCAGCGGCAGGAACCGGCACGGCCCGGCACCAGCAGATGGAAGCCTCCAGCATGACGATTCATGTGCCGATTCCCATGACCGCCCTGGCCGAGCAGTATGCGAGCATTCACCAGTCACTCGCCGCACATCGACACACACACCGCGACTGGGTAACGCTGGGCGGAGGTACCGGATTTTTGAAGTACCGGATCTGGCCGGGAGAGCAGAGTTCGACGACGACCGAAGGTCGCCTGCTGTCCCAATCCAGCTTTCCATTCGGCGTGGAATACGCGAAGCAAATCAAAGGCACGGTGACGAAAATCGCCGACTGCGGCCAACAGGATGCCACAACCGGCACAGGCCGGTTATCGGTGACGCTGGCAACCACCTTCAGCCAGGCCCGCGCCTATACCCTATTGCCCATCAGTAGCGTTACCGCGGTGGAAGCGAACCGACCCTGCCTGCTGTCCGAACAAGGCGTCGATACGGCACCCCTGATGGCGCAGGTCTATCGAAGTGAGTTGCAAGAGATGCTGCCGACGGTTGATCGTAAGGCTGCCACCCTCGTGACGCTGAAGCCCGCCGTCACTCACATCTGGAACGATCTGCAGGAACCCTTGCTGTTGGATGAAGCGGAAGGCCTCTGGCTCCAACTGAATCCTGAAGCCATCGGTCCCGCCGGAGTCGAGTCGCTGTCAGGCACACCGGCTGCCGGATACGGCGTCAGGGCCAGACCGACCGTCGTGCGTGGCACCAAGCCCTTGTCACGACATCTCCCCCTCCCCGAGCTGCAGTCTCAGTTTCATGACGAGGGCTTTCATGTCGCCTTCGCGCTCCAGGTCCCCATCGAGGAAGCGAATCAGCGATTGCGCGAAGCAGTGGTCGGGCAGGAATGGTCGCTGGGCGTCGGCACGATCAAGATCGTGGGGGCAACATTGTACCCCCTGGGCAATCAAGTGGGAGTGGAACTCACCCTGAGGGGGCTGCTCCCGCTCACACTCCGTTTAAAGGGAACACCGGCGTACGACGAAGCGGCGGGGCGGATTCTGTTTCGGGATGTCGACTACACGATCAAGGAGCGCACGCCGGCCACCGACTTGGCTGAAGAATGGTTACATGAACCGCTACGTGATGAGTTGGCCGGAAGATTGGTGCTCCCCATTCGAGAGGAACTGGACCTGATGCGACAGGCGCTGGAGAAGGGACTGAACAGAAACCTGACAGGAGGGCGCTTGCGCGGCAGGGTTCACAAGCTGTCCCTCGAAGCGCTGACGGTGCAGACCGCCAACCTCTCGGTGCGATTCAAAACCGAGGGAACACTTCACTACGACGCCCATGCGGACATCGGAGCCCCGTAACGCGCACCTTAGCAGGATGCGAAAAAAGTCCGCCAGCGGCGTTCTCGCGTCGCTTCGAGGCTCACCGTACCGCATGAGTACGATTCGCCTCTTCGCTCGCTGCGGCCTTGCTGGACGGCCGTTTTGCACATCCTGCGGGTTATGGTGATACCGACACGGCACATAAGTTAATTGTAGCGTACTGCGCAACAATCGAGCTTTTCCGCAGCCTGTTAGACCTTCAGCTTTCGTTTCAGCTGTGATTCCACACTCGACACTTTGCTCGACAAGCGCCCCTTCGGTCCCTTGCGGTAGTCGATCTTGATGCTGCAGGACACGCGATTGCAGTCTTTGCGCATGCGCATGTAGCACTTCTTGACCACCGCCATGACCTCGTCCCATTCCCCTTCGAGTACCGTGCCCATCGGATTCAGCCGATAGTCCACACCGCTCTTGTCGATAATATCCAACGAGCGTGACACGTATTTGCTCACGCTCTCTCCCTTGCCCAGGGGCGACATACTGAATTCCAGCAACACCATAGTGGGAATCTCCTGCTGATAACTGTCGGCCGATAACGAACGACCGGTCCTACGATCCGCGCTTTTCCCCTGCCCCAACGGCCGCCCGTTGATCCAGCCACACCTTCGGGTACTGCACTTTTCCCAGAAGTCGGAATCCATCCAGCGCCTCACGCAACAGCGCGCGACGTTTCTCCGCGTCCGGTTCGTTGGCCTTGGCCTGCTCGCGAAGCTGCCCGAGCCAATCGACGAACGCGACAAACTCGTTGTCCAAAATACGCTCGAGATCTTCCTTCATGAATCCGGAAAGCGCCGGCGCCTGCCCGCTCGAGCTGATCGCCACACGAACATGACCGGAGCTGACGACGGCCGGCATCACCACGTTCGACACGTCGGGCTGGTCGACGGACCAGATCAAAAATTTCTGTTCGCGAGCCAATCGCATGAGTGAGTGGGAGAGTTCACGATCATCGCGAATCGTGTTCAAGACCAGGATGACCGCCTCCAGATCGTTCGCGCGGAAATGCCGCCCACGATGAATGATTTTCGCCGAGGCCGCCAGTTTACGAAGCACTTCATGCAGGGTGGGACTGATCACCGTGACCTTCGCGCCTGCCTCTAGGAGCCGCTGCACTTTATCTGCCGCTTCCTCATCACCACCGATCACCAGGACCGGCCACCCACGCACATCGAGTGAAATTTGAAACCCGGGATTTGCAGCCATTGAGTTCATCCTCCAACAAATCGACAACGACGTGAACGCGTATCATACAACAGCCGATTTGACAGGGTAAACCCGCTCCGCCATTCCCCTTTCTGGCAGGAGCTGGGTATAATGCGCCCGCTGGATGACGGGCGAGCCCGTCGCACACACCGCGAGTCAACAAAGGAGTCTATTGTGGCTGGATATACAGGACGATCCCTGGCGATGGCCGGAGGGATCATCGGCATTGCGGCCGTCGCGGCCTATTTCGGCATCGCCCACATCGGGGAGCCGGATCAAGGCGGCGGATCGATTGCCGGGCAAGTGCAGATCGCGCCCAACCTGGCCGACCAGGTCAAACCGACCGATGTGCTGTTCGTCATCGTGCGGCGTCCGACCGGACCACCGAGACCCATCGCGGCCAAACGGATCGACGCGCCGAAATTTCCGGTGCAGTTTGAGATTACGAGTGCCGATGTCATGGTCCAGGGCACCGAATTGAAAGGCATGGTGGATGTGATTGCGCGTCTGGATCGAGATGGCCAGGCCGGCCAGGCGCAACCGGGTGACATGGAGGGACGCTACCCGAAGAATCCGACGTTACCGGGCGGGAAAGACGTGAACATTACCATCGACAAGGTGTATTAGCTGCGGCAGGCTGTCTGAATCGGTGATTCGGTAAGGCTGCAACCAGCGAGAGGCCGGGCGCACTTGGCTTGTGCGTTGAAGTGGTGAGCACCGCGAGTGCGACGCCGAGAACCCGTTTCAACAGCCGGCTAGGTTTCAGCCGGGTCCGCGTCCAGCTCGAGGTTCCAGTACAGATAGTCCCGCCAACTTTCCGGCGTGTTCCGGATCCCGATGGTAATCGTGACGGTGGGACTCCAGCGCGGCTTTACGGGCCTCTTGATCAAACGCATGTTGGCTTCTTCCGGGGTCCGGCCGCTCTTCCGGTTGTTGCACCGCCAGCAGGCCGTCACGATGTTCTCCCAGGTCTTCCGACCGCCTTTCGCGATCGGCACGACATGGTCGAACGTCAGTTCCTCCGTGCGGAACTTGTGCTTGCAGTACTGGCAGCAGTAGCCGTCACGCGTAAAAATGTTGATGCGGGAAAACTTCACCGCGCGATGGCTATCCTTGAGCTTCACCAGCTTCAGGAGGCGCATCACCGAGGGGAGCTTGATCGAGATCGAGATACCGTGGATTTGGCGATCGTAGACTTCGAGGACTTCGACCTTCCCCTGCCAGAGCAGAGTAATGGCCTTTTGCCAATGCAGGACACGGAGCGGTTCATAGGTGGAGTTGAGCAACAAGGTCATTTCCATAGTGGCTCCGGCGATCTCCTATGAGTGCACTATTTACAGAATAGCAAATGACGGCGCTGTTGTGACCCTTCCCTGAAAAATGCCTGCTCAATCTATGCCATATGCGGCCAATGAAATCAAGCGCTTAGGCAATACCGCACACAATGTCACGCAATATTGAGACGACCTGTACCCCGCTGTAACTTGCAGAGGACGCTTATGGATTCGAAGCCCGACTATATCACCGTCGCCCAGGTGGACCAGGTTCCTCCTGGCACCTGCCGCACCGTTGAAGTCGAGGGAATTTTTCTCGCCCTCTGTAATGTCGACGGAACCTTTCATGTCGTCGATAATACATGCCCGCACGCAGGGGGACCGCTCGGCGAAGGATGCATGGATGGTGAACTGGTCGAATGCCCCTGGCACGGGTGGCGATTCAACGTCCGTACCGGTGAGCGGCCTGAAAATCCGGAGATCCGCGTGGCTTGCGTGGAAGTGAGGGTGCAAGGCACAAACGTGCAGGTGAAAACGCCCCTTACATTGTAGGCGGGAACGAAGGGACTTCGCCGCCCGGTGCGCGCGGTCGTCCACTCTCCGGGCCTTCCGGCATCAACCCGTCGGCCGGCAACGAGGCCGCGTTGACGCGCTTCGTCGCCAGATCCACGTGCCAGATGAAATCCCGTTCGAACCACTGGGTTGTCCCCTGCTCGCGCATGTAGATCCGGACCTCATAGCGTTGACCGTCCTGCTTGATCACTTTCCACTCTCCCAAGCGCAAGCCCAACTTGCGGGCTTCCTGAATGCGGGCCCGTTCGTTGAACGCCTGAAGAATCGTCGGATAACCGGCGGCCCGATGGGTTTGCACCAGCGCGAGGGCCTCGGCAGCCTGCGAGTCGAGCATCGGGTTGAGGCCGGGCGGTTTCATCCACCAATAGGCCAACCCTCCGGCCAGGAGAAGCGCAAGCACCGTGTAATGGATCACTTTACTCATAGGTCGTCACAATAAACTGGGGTGGATGATTGATCAGCTCGTCATCATAGGTGGCGTGTGAATTCACTGTCAATCGTCGCATGCGTTGAAACCGGCGACGCGCAGGAGCCCCCGCGCTTGACAAGGTCGCGCAACGCTATGGTACAAGTACCGGTCAACCTTCGCGACATAATCGGAGTCTCACTGTTCAATGAAGTTCTTCTTTTACGCGGACAATTTGAACCCGTCTCAACTCAAGCGTCGCGCCCCGGAACACAAGTTTCTTTTCACGGCGTACCTCCCCGACCATAGCATTCAGTTCTGCCGCTGGTCGACGCAATGGCGATGCGGCCTGGCGAGCGTGATTCCGTCGCCGGGGGAAAAAGTCTGGGGAGCCGTCTTCGAAATCACCGACGAAGATCTCAAGATCCTCGACGAATTCGAAGGTGACGTGCCGCAGGGCGCCTACCGCCACCTGCCGGTGACAGTGATCACGGAAGAAGGCGAAAAGTTATTAGTCACCACCCATGCGGCCAATCCCATCGGCAAATTCAAGCCGAAGGAACATTACATCGATTGGGTCCTCAAAGGCGTCAAGCAGTGGAAGTTGCCTGAGGAATCCACCGAGCAGTGGAAGGCGTATAAACCAGCCTGACGAACTCACGCAGTCGTCACTCACCCCATACATTGAGGTCACGATGCCAAAACCGAAATATCATATCCTTGTCTGCACAAACGCCCGTCCGCCGGGCCACCCGAAACCCTCCTGCGGCGGCCAGGGCTCTGCGCAACTGCTGATGTCCTTTAACATGGGCCTCATGCAGCGCGGCATCATGCCTGGCGAAGTCCTCGTCACCGGCTCCTCCTGCCTCGGCCCCTGCGAGCAGGGACCGACCGTCGTGGTGTACCCGGACAACACCTGGTATTCGAAAGTCACTGAAGCCGATGTCGCTACGATTCTCGATGAGCACATCAAGGGCGGCAAACCGGCGGCGAAGCTGAACCCGGATTCGGTCTGGAAGTAGCGCGCGAACGCCAGCGCGGAGATGAATCAAAAAGGCCGCCCAGCGAAACGAGTTCGATGCTGGCGGCCTTTTTAACCTTCAGCGGATATCGATGTGAGTAGCCCCACAGCCCACGAACATAAACACCACGCACCCCGCTCCATCGGATGCATGGTTATCACCTGCAGCGACACCCGCACGCCTGAGACCGACACCAGCGGCCAATTGATCCAGCAGTTGCTCAAGGACAAGGGCCATCACATCGCCGCCTACCACCTCGTCAAAGACGAACCGGCAGAGATCAAGGCGCGGATCGCCGAAGCCATCACCAATGAGTCCGTGCAGGCCATCGTGATCAATGGCGGAACAGGGATCTCCCGGCGGGACTCGACGTTTGAGGCGGTGGATGCGATGCTGGAAAAACGGCTGGATGGATTCGGCGAAGTGTTTCGCTATCTGACCTATCAGGACATCGGCTCACCGGCCATCATGAGCCGGGCCACCGCCGGCATCATCAAGGGCCGTATCCTCTTTTCGACTCCGGGATCAGAAAACGCCGTCCGCCTGGCGATGGAAAAACTGATCCTCCCCGAACTGGGCCACCTCGTCAAAGAACTCACGAAGTAAGAACGACACGTGAGAGGTGAAACGATCACCTCTTCACATCCTACGTTTGACGCTCTATCCCCGGCCAGTCACGAGTGCTCCAAACGGTCATCCAATGAGGCCGCAGGGACCACGGCGACTGAGGCCTACCCTTAGGGGTACGTTGAAGATTTGATGAGCCGAGAACAAAGTTGGGGACCGTTTTCAGCATCCGCAGGGTGAAGGATGTTCAAAACGGCCGTCCAGCAAGGCCGCAGGCGAAACAAAACCGGAAGCGTACCCTCAGGGGTACGTTGAGGATTTTGACGAGCCGAGAACGCTGCTGGAGGCCGTTTTCAGCATCCGCAGGGTGAAGGATGTTCAAAATGGCCGCCCAGCAAGGCCGCAGAAAGAAGGGCGACTGAGGCGTACCCTTGCGGTACGTCGCAGGGAGCCGTGCGACTGAGAACGATGCTGGAGGCCATTTTCAACATCCGCCTAGTCTTGCCCGATTTTCGGTTCAGAGTACACCTGCTTATCCGCCAGTCTCGATTGCGCGTACCGTTTGTAATGCATCAAGAGATCGCGCACCGACACCACGCCGACGATCGAGCCCCCCTTGGTCACCGCGAGGTGGCGCACCCCGAGATCGCCCATCATATCCTGCGCGTCATCGACCGCCTGATTGCTCTCAATGGTGCAGAGCGGAGTGGTCATGATCTTTTCCACCGTGAGTTTCGATACGTCCTGGCTGGTCGCCAGACCCTTGCGGACGAGATCCGTATCGGTCACGATCCCCACAAAGTTCTTCCCCTTCTTAATCAGGAGTGAACCGACCCGCAAGTCACGCATCTTCTTCGCCGCACCGCGAATCGACGTCGTCGGACCAATGCTCTGGGGTTTCTTGTTCATGATCTGCGCAATACTCGCCATGTCACATACCTTTCTGCCCGTTGGGACAAGAGAGCCACTAATGAAACCGGTTATGAAACGCTCAGCACGATCTTACCAAAAAATTTTCGATTCAGAAGATATTCTTGCGCCGCCTTCGCTTCGGAGAGTGGAAACGTCCGGTCGATCACAGGCTGCAACCTGCCTTGGCCGACCAACTGAGCAGCCTTGAGCAATTCACTCTGCGACCCCATGTACGAGCCCCGGATCGTAAGCTGCCGTGAATAGACATACCGGAGATCGAGCTTCACCTCCGCGCCCGTCGTGGCGCCGCAGGTAATCAACCGGCCGCCTTTGGCCAATGCATCGATACACTGTGTCCACACCTCCGGGCCGATGTGTTCGATCACTACATCCACGCCGCGGCGGTGCGTCAACTCGCGCACCCGCTGGTTCACCTGCTCGCGGATATGATTGATGACCTCGTCGGCGCCGAGGGTCTTGGCCTTCGCAATCTTGTCATCGCTCCCGACGGTGGTCAGCACACGGGCACCAGCCAGCTTGGCCATCTGGATTGCCATGTGCCCCACCCCGCTGCCCGCCCCCATGATCAAGACGTCTTCACCGGGCTGCACCGCAGCCAACCCGAACAACATATGCCAAGCGGTCACAGACACCAGCGGAAACGCCGCCGCCTGCTCGAAACTCAACGCGCCGGGAACCGGGAACACATTCCGCGCCGGCACCTTCACGTACTCGGCATATCCGCCATGGCACATCGCCCCGATCAACCCGTAGGACCGGCACATGTTGTCGCGACCGGCCCAACAGTGTTCGCAGCGACCACAGCCGACGCCGGGCGACACATACACGCGCTCGCCCTCGGCAACCCCTTCCACGTGCGAGCCGATCTGGTGCACCACGCCGGAGATGTCGGACCCGAGGATATGCGGAAGCGGCATCGGATAGGCGGGACTCCCCTGCCGAATCCAGATGTCGAGATGGTTCAACGCGCAGGCCTTCACCCGCACGAGCACCTCATCGACGCCGATGGTCGGCATCGGCATCTCTTGATACTGCAGCTTCCCCGGCCCGCCATGTTCGTGGAACACCACTGCGTTCATCTGATTCCTCTCACACGATTTCTAGCTACATTGCGCTCCCCTCTCAAACGTCTTTTCCTGGGGTGCGACTGCCTATGATTTCCCATAGAATGATCAAAACGCCATATAACAAGGCCGCAGGGAGTGCGGCGACTGAGGAGGTACATACCAAACTTGTTTGACCCGTTCGCCAACCAGATGCTCTTGGCGAACGGATAAACCCTTTCAGCGCGCCCTCTTATACTGCTAACGTCGCAAGGAGACGTACGACTGAGAACGCAGTGAGATGGCGTTTTCATCATCTTGCTAGAAGGTGAGCGTCCCCTCCACGACCATCATGGCCTGTCCGCCGACCGTCACGCCCTGAATGACATCGTCGTCTGAGTCCACCTGGATCAGAATGCGGGAGGGGCGATCGATCTCATACCCCTGCTCGGCGGTAATCTCGGTCGATGGCCGGATGTCCACCACGCCATGCTGGACTAGATAGGCACCCAACGCCCCGCTCGCACTTCCGGTCGCGGGATCTTCCACGATGCCGATCAACGGGGCGAACATCCGGGTATGCACGCTGGAGGACTGTTCGACGGTCATCGTGCTGAACACCATGATGCCGTTGGCGCCATACTGCTGGGACAGGTCCGCGATGGCCGCGACGTCGGGAATGATCTGCCGCACCGCCGTAAGCGTCCGCACCGGCACGATGATGACCGGCAACCCCGTAGAAACAACCTGCACCGGGAAACGGGTCTCGGAAATCACAGCCTTGGTAATGCCCAAGGCGCGGGCAATCGCAAACAACGCCTCCGGCTCGTCGATGACATCCAGAAACTGCGGGCTCGGCTGCGCCATGACCACGCGCTCGATGACGCCATTGCAGGTGTGGATGTCCACAGGGAAGAGGCCGAGATTACATTCTTGGAGCACCCGTGTAACCGGCTCCCGAAGCGCGAGACGGTCCAAGGTGGCCAGCACAAAAAACGTCCCGATGACCGGATGCCCGGCAAAGGGAATTTCCTGCGTCGGGGTAAAGATGCGCATCTTCACGACGGCGGCCTTGTCGGTCGGGGGAAACACGAACACGGTTTCGGAAAGATTCATCTCGCGAGCGATCTGCTGTAATTCCACGTCGGTTAGGCCATCAGCATCGGGAAACACGGCGACGGGATTCCCGCCGAACGGCTGATCCGTGAACACGTCGGCTTGATAGAACTGCAATCGCCTGGGACCGGGCATAGATTCCTCACGAAAGATGTTGGCGGCATGTTGCCCCGAGCGGGTATTTTTTGCAAGAGGGCGACTGAGCGAAGCAGGTGAGCGAGTAGGAATTTGGCGGCTGGTCAAAACGCTATGTGCCTAGGCCGCAGGGAGCATGGCGACTGAGGCGTACCCTTGCGGTACGTCGCAGGGAGACATGTGACCGAGAACGACGGGAGATGGCGTTTTCACCAGCCGGCTACCCTGCTAAACCGGGCGCGGCATAGCCTCATACGCACCCCTCAACGGATTCTTGAGGTATTGCTCGACATAGTTCTGAAGCGATCCGTTGCGGTAGAGCTGCTGGTTGGCGAAGCGGGTATCGATCTTGTGCAACACCTTCACCCGCACACCGGTCTTCTTGGTGAACTGTTCCAGTGTGACTCCGGTGATGTCGGTATAGGGCCCCCGCCCCGACTGCATGATGCACTTGGGCACATGGATCACCTTCTCCTTGGTCAGTCGCCGCGCGATGTCGTCGAAGGTCAGGAGCACCGTGCAGTCGGAGTCTCCGCTCAACAACGCATTGGGCACATAGAGAAACCGCGCGCGGTGCTTCCGGTACATGGTCAGGATTTTGTGGACGCTGCCCGCCATCACGACCGTGTCTTTCTTCTCCAACTCCAGCGAGTCGAACAGGCTGACGATACGCCGGCGACTCAAGAAGGCGGTGGTGTACGCCTCCGTGTGGATCGTTTGGAGATTGGGCAGCGCCAGATCATAGACGTGGCTGGCTTCCTCCGGCAGGAATGTTCTCCCCTGCCGCATCAGCGCCGCCGTCTCCTCCTTGAGCCCGCGCACCGGAGTGAGCGTCCCCATCCACAAGACACACTGCTGATTCACCTTGGAGATCGTCGCCGCATCCTTCGACATCGTGTCCTTGTCGAACGCGTAAAAATTCGCCGACGACACGGCAGGACCGTCCAGCACCTTCATGAGATGTTTCACGGAAGGCGCATGCGGCATCAACCGCTGCCGGTAGTCGCTCAGTGTGATGACCGACAGTTCGAAGTTGATCCGGCCAGGATACTGCGCCACCAGCTGATGGATCTTCGGCACATGGACGAACCCGACCGTGAAAAACTGAATGCTCTTGTCCGTCTCACGGAGAAAATCCTCCACCCATTCCATCGCCTTGGGATGCAGGAACAGGTCGGTCCATTCCATGAACTCGTTGCCGCCCAGGCACCAGAATTGTGTGGGATCGGTGGGTTTCTTGCCGATGTAGTTGAGGATGAACTTCCAGTCGTCGTCGCTGGTTTTCGGCGGGTCGAGCGTTTCGCGGTAGGAGTGGTCGAGTTCGTAGCAGAACTCGCATTTGACCGGGCAGTCCCGGCCCAGGCTCAGGGGAATTTTCCCCGCCTCCATTTCTTTGATGAGCACCTGTCGATAGTCCGTGCGATCCTTGAAGATCGGGGTGGGCTGAAAAATCGGGAGTGCAGTGGCCATGGTGGAACACCTTGCCTGTTGCCGCGAGGGGCAACGCCTGCTAGATTGACAGCGTCATTATCGACTTGCCAGACTCCGTTACATGACCGAGGAACTCCTCACCAAAGCCCTGGAACTTTTCACCCTCACGCAACCCTATACCCGCGAACAACTGGATCAGAAGCGCGAGGAACTTCTACACACCTGGACGCCCCGCCGCTTCGCCAACCTGACCAACAATCCCAAGAAATACATGCAGGCCTACACAAAAGCCGAAGAGATGACCCGGCAGATTGAATCGTCGTATGCCCTACTCGAAGCGATCCTCGCTCGGGACGAGGGGCGGAACCCTGACGTGAGACGTAAAACGTGAAAGGTGAAACGTTTGCCCAACACCTGATTAAGATTTCTTAAGTTTCACCTCTCACGTTTAACGTCTGACGCCCTACATCTTCCTCATCCCGCAGGATGCTCAAAACGGCATCCCACTAGACCGCAGGCGAGTCACAACCGCAGGCGTACCCTCAGGGGTACGTTGAGGATTGTGACGAACCGAGAACGACGTGGAAAGTCGTTTTCAGCATTCTGTTATCCCACCCCGTGAGAGACGACGCGAGACATCCCCTCTTTCCCCTCATCCCCTTCAGCAATGGCCATCGGCCAGGTCACGAGACCAGACACACCTTCTGCCGTCGTCGCGCCGTCCTTCGTCGCCGCGTAAATCTGCGGCAACTTGTTCGTCCCGAACTTGGAGATATAGAGGAAGACGTGCTCGCGGCTATTCACCCGCACGGCCCAGGGACTGAAGTCGTTCTTATAGAACTCTTCGCAGAGCTGCATCGCATCGAGGCAGGAAATACCCACCGGCTCGTTCAGCGTGTAGTAGTAATCCAGCGGCAGGTCGTACTCCTCCTGCTTGTGGATCGTGATGCCGAATTTATCCGGGTTGCGCACCATCGGCGTGTGGCGGTAGGCCACGAAGTAGAACAGCTCCACGGAATGAATCACCGGCTGGTTCTCGATGACGAACTGCCGCGTCTCCAGCGCCTCCTCCCGCGTCTCGCCGGGGAATCCGTAAAACGCCATCACGTGGTTCCAGATGCCCGCCTTCGCCGCCTGGTGGAGATTGTTCTGAATCACGCTCTTCTTCGCGTGCTTGTCCATGAGATTCAGCACGCGCTCGTTCGCCGACTCCATTCCATAATAGAGCGTGCAGCAGCCCGCCTTCGCCGCCAGGTCCCACACCGCCTGGTCCTGGAGCGTCTCTTCGAAACGGATCAGCGTCGTCCACTTGATGCCGACGTTCCGGTCCACCAGCAGCTGCGACACTT
This sequence comes from Nitrospira sp. ND1, assembly GCF_900170025.1. Taxonomy (NCBI): domain Bacteria; kingdom Pseudomonadati; phylum Nitrospirota; class Nitrospiria; order Nitrospirales; family Nitrospiraceae; genus Nitrospira; species Nitrospira sp. ND1. Next base: position 866,745 of record NZ_FWEX01000005.1, read on the forward strand.
TCTTGAACAGTGCGGGCGGATAGGATTCATCGGAGAACAGGAAATGTCTGCACTGGTATTTATCCCGTAGCGCCGTCACCTGCTCGACCACGTGCTGCGCCGTCATCCCGCGGTATTGATCGAAATAGCCCTGGCCGTGATCGCAGAATGTGCAGCGGCCCCAATAACAGCCCCGCGTCGCGAGGTAGGGAATGATCCGCTCGGGAACGAAATAGTGATCCAGCGGCAAACCGTCGAAATCAGGCAGCGGCAGCGCCGCCGTCTTCTCCGTATAAACTTCCTTGCTCTGCTGCACCGCGCCGGACTCGTAATACATGAGATTGGGCACCGACCCGATCGCGCGCTGCCCGTTCACCGCCTCGATGTACCAAAGCAACGCATGCTCGCCCTCGTAGAGGATGGCCGCGTCGAAGACTTCAGTGAAGAAACGCTCATGCTTCGCCCACTCTTCCTGCAACCGCGTCACGACGTTGCCGCCGACCACGACGTGGATGTCGGGAAAACTTTCCTTGATCATCTTGCAGAACGTGAGGCCGGCCATCAGCTGCATCTGCGTGCCGATGGAGATGCCGATCACCGTCGGCTTTTCTTTGCTCACACTGGGCAACACGAGCTGATTGCAGATGTCGCGGTAGACGTTCACCTGTTCGTCGTCGAGGCAGGCAAAGACTTCCTTGGAGACCCCGGGCCGATAGCCCAGGTTACTTTCCATTGGATAGAACACCAGCGAGGCCGGATAGTAAGCGGCGGAGATGTACTGCATGGCTTCGCGGAACGTGTTCAGCGCCCGCTCCAGCTTCTCCGCTTCGTAGAACCGTTCGCCGCGCACAATGAGCTTCGCGTCCTCCGAACGCTGCGCCAAGTCGAACACGTCTACGGCATAAGCCTCTTCCAGCACCGCCTTCTGACCGGCTTCCTGCTCCGTCAGCCTCCCCGCCTTCTCCTTGTCCTGGAGCGGCTTCAGCTGCATGCCCAGGCGACCCTTCACCCAGATCAGAAACTCCATGGTAAAGAAGTGATCGTACATCTCGATGTTGATGTCACGCTGAACCACCGTATGCCCGGCCTCCCGCAACACGGCAGTCAACGAAGGCAACGCGAGATAGGGTGCCGTCGGCACCCACTCGGGCGGGAACAGGAGCATGACCTTGGAAGTCTTCCGCTCCTCGTTCTTGATCGGAGACAAGCCGTCGATTTGGACCAGACCGGAGCTACTCATAGTCGTCTTCCGTGAAACACAAAACGTAAAAGGTGAGAGGGCCTAAAGAGGGCTACCTGCCGTTCAACATTCGATTCTCGCATGTTACGTTTCCCGTTTGACGTTTCGCCTTTCACGTCTCACGCCTTCGTTACATCTTTCCGGCTAAGGACGGCGGTACCGTGGCGACCCTCGCCGAACGGAACTGCAGGTCCGGCAGTTTCTGCAACCCAAACTGCGCGATGTAGAGGAAGATGTATTCGCGGATGAAGAGCCGCAGGTCCCAGCCGGGATTGTGATTCCGTTCGAATTCTTCAAACACCCGCTCGGCCTCCTCGATGCTCAACCCCTGCTTCACGGTGAAGTAATAATCGAGCGCCAGATCCCACTCGGGATTCTTGTAGGCGGTCACGCCGAACTTCTCCGGATGTTTCGCCACCGGGTTATGCCGGCCGAGGTCGAACGTGCCGAACCCCAGCGAATGCACATAGTCCTTGTTCTGCTCCAGAAACTCCACCGACGACCAGGCTTCCTCCCGCGTCTCGCCGGGAAAACCGAAGAAGCCCATGCAGTGGTTCCAGATGCCGGCCTCGGCGGTGTACTTCAGGTGTTTCGTCATGATCTCGGTCGTGGTCGCCTTGTCCATCAGCTTCAGCACGCGCTCGTTCCCCGACTCATAGCCGAAGTGGAGATATTTGCAGCCGGAGGCCTTCGCATCCTGCCAAACCTGATCCTCAAGCAAGCTCTTCTCGAACCGCATGTGCGTGGTCCAGGCGATGCCCATCTTGCTGTCGATTAGGCCGCGCGTCAGCTTGCGAAACAGGGCCGGCGGGTACGACTCATCGGTGAAGTGAAAATGCCGCGCGCCGTACTTGTCCCGCAGATAGGTCACCTCGGCCAGAATGTCCTGAATCTTCTTCGTGCGGTAGCCAGCCGTGTAGCCTTCGCCGTGGTCGCAGAACTCGCAGCGGCCCCAGTAACAACCGCGCGTCGCCAGATAAGGCAGAATTTTGGTCGGCACGAAATACTTGTCGAGCGGCAGGCCGTCGAAGTCCGGCGGCGGCAGCGCGGCCATGTCCTCGGCGAAACTCGTCGCGGAAACATGCACCCCGGTCGCGTCCTTATAGATGGTGTTCGGCACATCGGCCAGGCTTCGCTTCGCCCCCACCGCCGACACCAACTGCACGAACGCCGTCTCCCCTTCATAGACCACGGCACTGTCGAAGTACTGAAACAGCGGCGACTGCGGGAGCACATCGCGCAGACGCGTGACCGTGTTGCCGCCAATCGTCACATGGATGTTGGGAAAGTGCTGCTTGATGAGGGCGCAGAAGGTCATGGAGGAAAACATCTGCTGCTGCAAGACGATCGAGATGCCGACCACGTCCGGCTGCTCCGCCTCGATCGCCGGCTTCACCAGATGCTCGAACACGTCGCGGTAGATGTTCACCTGGGTGTCGTTCACCGCGTCCATCACTTCATGCGACACGAAAACTTTATAGGAGAGGTCGGTCTCCATCGGCGGCATGCAGATCCGCGCCGGGGCATAGACCATCGAGATCACCGATGTGACCTCACGGAATACATGAATAGCCCACTCTAGCTGATCGATTTCGTAGAAGACTTCTCCGCGAATGATCGCCTTCGCCTTCTCCGCCTTCTTGATCAGGTCATCGATCCGTTGGCGCGTTAAATCGCAGAGAGTGAGCTGGAGATCCTGCTCCCATTCCTCAAGTTCGCGTTTCTTCGCCAGCTTGCGGAGCCGGTCGAGCTGCTGCGGCACCCGGCGCAAGACCTTCTTCAGAAAGTCCTCGCTGAAGTACCAATCCCACATCTCAAGGTTGATGTCTTTTTGAACGACCTGATGACCGGCCTGGCGAAGCACGGCGGTGAGGGACGGGAGACTGAGATAGGGTTCGGAAGGAAACCAATCGGGCGGGAAGATCAACATGACCTTCATTTTCCGGCCGCTGGTGGCTTCGAAACTTTGACGATTGAGGAGGATCAGCTCTTTGGAAGCCCGTTCGCCCTTCGTATACTCGATGCGCATGAAGGCGGCTCCTGTATCGGTCCGGCACTCCGAAACAGTCAGAATGCCAAGGGGTTGGCTTGGAGTTCGTCATTGTACGAGGGGAAAAGATGGAGATGCAAGAGTGGCTTGATTGCCCTCTTGCTCGCGCAACGCGCGGCCTCGGAAGGCCCTCGTTGGACGCGCACGTGAAGCCGTGCTGGTCCCATGCGCGAAGTTGAAGGGTAACTCGGCTATTCCGGTGAGGGTGCGTGGAAAGCGCACCGCGCGGTCGCAGACTCCCCTCGTTGGACGCGCGCAGTTAGGAGACCACACAGGCCGCCCCCTGGGAATGGGAGAGTGAAGTATATGACGTAAGCGTCAGGCAGTGCGGCTGCATTTGTCTCCTTCGCTCCACCGTGCTATGTGAGCACGAGTCGATCCCCTTTATTGGAGAATCGCATGCTCATCACACAATCGATCGCCTTATTCGTGCTGGCAGGTCTGTTCGAAATCGGCGGCGGATATTTAGTCTGGCAATGGTGGCGGAACGGCAGCCACTGGAGCGTCGGCCTCCTGGGCGCGGTCATCTTGATTCTGTACGGCATCGTGCCGACCTACCAGCCGTCGCACTTCGGCCGGGTCTATGCCGCCTATGGCGGCTGGTTCATCATCCTGTCGATTCTGTGGGGGTGGCTCGTCGATCACGTGGAGCCGGATCGATTCGATGTCATCGGCGCGATGGTCTGCCTGGTGGGAGTGGCGGTGATGATGTATTGGCCGAGATAGAAAGACGGGAAAGAGGAAGAGGCTGACCTGGCGGTTCCCCATGCTCGCGCAACGCGCGGTCGCAGACTCCCCTCGTTGGACGCGCGCACGTAGGGAACCCGCCAGGCCACATTCCATCTCTCTGACAGCCATTGGCCTACAAAAAATGGATACAATTCCACAGACACTTCAGCCAACATTTTACGATTGATTTACTACCTTGCAAGGCGTAGGAAGGAATGCCCTGTTCTGCTGAGCTCATTGATTTCACAAGAAAAGACAACGCCCAATAGGGTGCCCCAAGAGACGAGCCAAAGCGACGCCCTCTACTTATCCGCTTAGACCAATAAACCCACTGGCACAGGTGACCTCTTGAGCGACCAGCAGGTGTGCAGTCCAGAATCGCAGAAGGCGATTCGCCTTCTCGATTACCTATTAAGGCTGGCGACACTTCGGACAAAGCTGATCCGCGACATTTCCGAATACGAGAACGTTCTTTGGATCTCAGACGTTCCGCAGGAACGAGGCTGCTACACGCAGGCATGGGGACGTGATGAGGAACATGAACCGGACGAGTGGATCGAGGTGCAAACTCGGCGCGAGCCAGAACTGCCGGCGGTCCCGTCTCAATGCAAAGACTGGGTGAACCCTTCAGCACTTCGAAACAAACACAATTTACCGGAACTCCGTCCTGAGATCACACGCCAAATCCATAATCCTGACTGGTCTGAAGGATCTGACCAGCCGGAAACGATTCCACACACGGAACGCCTTGAAGATCAGTTCGTTGTTCAGCAAGCATGGGATCGCTACCTTCAAGGCAAGTGGTTACCGTGGATCGAAGAGCACAATGCCTGGGAAAAGATACATAAAGTATATTCTGCACTTTTCGCTATTCATCAAGCGCAACTTCGCCTTGGCGAAGAATACGAGCTCGTACTAGGCCTGGGCTTACTTACCTGGCAAACGCCCAATGGGCAACGAGTCCGACGGCACTTAGTCGTTGCCGACGTCATTCTGGAATTTGAAGCTGGCTTGGGGAAATTTACCATCCGCCCCCACACTGAAGGTGCCAACCTGCGGCCCGAGCTCGATATGCTCGACATCGAAGACCAGCCAACTCGCGCGGAAGAAACCGCGAAAGGTTCATTGACCAGAGCCGCTGAAGACCCTTGGGAAACAGATTGCATAGAAGGCGTACTTAAGGCCCTGGTGCATTCGATCAACTCGCAAGGTGTTTACGACGATTCATTGGGACCCAAAACCGTCCGCACATCGACGAAACCACTCGCCGAATTTGCACCCGCCGTGATTTTACGCAAACGTTCCGCCAAAGGCCTCACCGAAACCCTAAAACGGATCAAGGAGCAGATTGAAAACGGCCAAGACATTCCCGGTGAATTCGCAGACCTTGCGGAATGTCGTCCCAAGAACGATCGCGAAACGGGCGATGGCCACGAAGCCCCAAACAATAGCTTTGATGGAGAGGTCTTTTTCCCCAAACCATCGAACGATGAACAACGCCGCATTGTGAATAAAATTCGATCGGCGAGCGGTGTACTGGTGCAAGGACCGCCCGGTACCGGAAAATCCCATACCATCGCAAATCTTATCTGCCATCTGCTGGCGACTGGGAATCGCATACTTGTAACTGCAAAGACGCCGAGAGCATTGCAGGTCCTTTTGGGTGAAATCGATGAAAAGGAAGGCATCCAGAGTCACGAACCGTATAAAGAACGTCAAAGAGATAACGGCCTGATCCCAAAAGAAATCAAGCCGCTGTGCATCAGCCTACTAGGCAGCGGGCAGGAGGAAAGGAAGTCGCTAGAAGCGAGTGTCGGAGGCATACTTCGCAAAAACGAAGAGTGGAAACCGGCCGACACCGACCATCAACGAGAGGAACTTGAGAAGCGCCTCAGGGAGCTCCGCGAAGAGAAGGCTCGTGTCAACCTGATCTTCCCCCGATTTCGTGGACACGTGGTTACGCGACTGCCGCCCTCGCTTCAAACTCGACTGGAGCGTGATAGCCGAGGGTCGAATGCTGACGCTGCCGATTGTAGAACACCTCGATGTATTCGAAGATGTCCTGCTTGGCTTCGTCTCGGGTGACATACGGTCGCTGGTGTACCAGCTCACGCTTGAGCGTCCCGAAGAAACTTTCGACGCACGCGTTGTCCCAGCAGTTGCCTTTGCGACTCATACTGGGGATGAGGCCATACTCCGTGAGTCGCTGCTGGTAGCTCGTGGCGGCATACTGACTGCCGCGATCCGAATGGTGCACGAGCCCTGCCCTGGGGATTCGATTGACCAAGGCCATGGTGAGAGCCTGCTCGGCCAACTCACCCGTTAAGCGGGGGCCCATGGCCCAGCCGACCACCCGGCGTGAGTACAGATCCAGCAGGACCGCCAGGTAGAGCCAGCCCTCCATGGTCCACACGTAAGTGAGGTCTCCGGCCCACACCCGATTTGGAGCCGCAACCGTGAAGGCGCGATCAAGGGTGTTCGCGGCCACGGGGAACCGATGCTGGGACTGGGTGGTGGCGCGCCACTTCGTCACGGTCTTCGCCCGAATGCCGCCGTGGCGCATCAGCCGGGCCACGCGATGCTCGCCAACGCGGTGCCCCTGTTTGACCAGGGCGTTCCAGATGCGGGGACTGCCGTAGGTCTCCCGCGACTCTCGGTGAATCACCCGAATGGCCGAAAGGAGTGTACGCGTCTGGCTCGACCGGGCACTCTCCGGCCGTGACCGCCATGCGTAATAGCCTGCCGCCGCAACGGCGAGGGCACGGCACATCACGCGGATGGGATAGCGACGGTCGTGCTCCTGGATCACTCGATATCTCATCGCGACTCCTTCGCGAAGAACGCCGCCGCACGCTTAAAAAAATCCCGCTCCTGCTTCAAGGTGGCATTCTCTCGTCTCAACCGGGCGAGTTCCGCCTGTTCGGCTCGTGCCGATTGCCGTGTCTGGCCCTGCCCCTCCGCCTGCTGCTGTTCGGCCCTCCAGCGGTAGAGCAGATGGTCAGCAATACCCAGGTCCCGGGCCACGTGTGTGACAGGCCGTGCCGAGTCTCGGACCAACCGGACCGCTTCTGCCTTAAACTCGTCCGTGTACTGCCGTCTGGTTTTCGTGGTCATTCCTTCCTCCGATCTCATCACATTCCTCCTTATACAGGTGTCTGTGAAATCGGGGGAAGGTCAACCGCCGCCTCCGCGACATCCGGGAATCCGAAACTCATACGCACTCGATAGCAGCGAGTGCGTATTGTGGAACAGCGGCCAGAATCGCTGAAGCCGTAAACCGCGACCGATTTACCCATGACTGGTTTGTAGATTCCGTTCCTTTTGACAAATCTTGCCAAGTGTCCACAAGCGCCATGCGAAGCATCCTAGCGGCTGTACGCCAATTCACGCCGGCAAACCGCAGAGAATTGGAGCTTACATGGCCAGAGGGACTGCCATCAAGTGAACGTTTTGTGGACCTTGTAAAGAGTGAGGCCCGTGCCATAGAGGATGAACGGAACTCGGAAAATGGCGCCGATGTACGCATCGCAAATATGTTGCTAAAAAGCAGTTCCGTGACCATCGAGTCGATTTGCGACGCGCTGTCCGCTTTTCGCGATACTCGGAAGCGATTGTTGACGAGCTCTCATTCTTGGATGAAAGAGGCCTTACGCGATATCTCGAGCAGCAGTTCATCCCTGTGGCGTGAACTTCTGCGCGCTATGCGAGACGTTATTCCGGCAATCGAGAAACACGTTGCGGTCGCGGACAACACCAACCTCGAATTCCCAGATGCTACTGACATGCGAACGTTGCTTGACGACGCTCGTACTCTGAACGAACACTTGGAGAATGGCGGCAGTTTGGGTTGGGGCATCTTTCGACCCAGGCTAGTGAAGGAGCGGTTGTACGTCGTTCAGTCTGTCAAGATAGGTGGGCGTCTTTGCTCCACCGGCGAACATTTCTCAACTCTTGCCGACGCGCTATATGTACGCATCGAATTCGAGAAAGCATGGGGATTTTGGAAAGGACGAAGTGAACAAATTCAAGGCCCATACACTCTCCAACTAGCAACCCTCAAAGCGCTACGTGAAGCGCTCGAAAGTGCCTTGGCTCTGGAAGAACTCATTGCCCAATCCCGTGAAACGCTGAGACAATGTCCAGAACTGGGCGAGCCCGTATGGACCGACGAAATCCACCTTGATAGGGCGGTCTCATCATGTCGCCTCGCTTTAGCTCGTATCCGCAAACGGCTTGCCACAGAGGAAATACAGACTATCGAGACTGCGATTTCACGCAGGGCTGCTACAAACGATGCACATCCTGCAAGCAGTGATTTGCTAAAGGCCGTTCGCGGTCGCGACGGAGATGGATTTGCTCGTTGCGCAAATATGATTCAGGATTTGAACAGGCAACGAGAACTGCTTCAGCGGGTGGATAAAGATCTCTCTGAACTACGCCAATTGTTACCGAAGCTTACAAAGTCCTTGGAACACACTTGCACCGAACCCCACTGGGAGGAACGACTCCAACATATTGACGCTGCCTGGCAATGGGCGCAGGCACGCTATTGGATAGAAGACTACATTCGGCAGGAAGACGCACCGGCGCTCGCCAAGCGCGCAAAACAGATCGAGGAGGAAATCAACAGCGTCGTTGCCAAGCTCGCGGCACTTCATGCGTGGTCTTTCTGTTTTAAGCGAATGGAAGAGCCTCATCGCCGACACATGGAGGCCTGGTGCAAGTACGTCAATTCGCTGACCAAAACCGGCAAAGGCAAACGCGACTTTCGTAATCGTCAGGCAGCTCAGCAAAGCCTCAATAAGTGCAAAGATGCCGTTCCCGCATGGGTGATGCCTTTGCACCGCGTCTGGGACACGGTAGACCCAACGCCAGGCATGTTCGACGTAGTCATAGTTGATGAGGCTTCGCAGTGCGGGTTTGAAGCATTACCACTTCTTTATCTCGGGAAAAAGATCTTAATCGTCGGAGATGATAAACAGATCAGTCCCGGTGGAGAGTTTCAGGATGCTACGCCAATAAGCAAATTGTTGGACGAATATTTATATGATTTCAGCTTTAAAGAATACTTCGATATCAACGTTAGCCTTTTTGAACATGGAAAACTCCGCTATGGAACTCGACGTATTACGTTGCGGGAGCACTTCCGCTGCATGCCGGAAATCATTCGTTTCAGCAACGATCTTTGCTACTCGGACACACCACTGATTCCCTTAAGGCAGTATGGCCCGAATCGGCTACCACCGTTGGAGCACGTTTTTGTGGACGGTGGATATCGCGAAGGGTCGCATAACAGGACGATTAACCGCCCAGAAGCCGAGACGATCGTCGAAAAGATCGCCCAACTGTGCGAAGACAGCCGGTACGACGGCAAGACAATAGGAGTAGTGGTGCTTCAAGGTGAGGCACAAGCGGCATTGATTGAGCATCGATTGCTTGAGCGATTGGGCGCTGAGGAGATAGAGCGGCGGCGCCTGGTCTGCGGCAATCCCTACAACTTCCAGGGCGACGAGCGCGATATTATACTCCTGTCGCTAGTCGCGGCCACCAACGAAAGAATTGGCTCTCTCTCCAAAGCCCCGGATGAAAGACGCTTCAATGTTGCAACCAGCCGTGCTCGCGATCAGATGATTCTCTTCCATTCAGTGACATGTAACGACCTCAGCGCGACTTGCCTTCGGCGGCGATTGCTGGAGTTTTTTGAAAATAAGCAGCCACGACAAATTGCCGGACTGGAGAGAAACGAACTTGAACGGCGAGCAGCACAGGACAATCGGCGCCTTGTGAATCCTCCCCCACCATTCGAAAGTTGGTTCGAAGTTGACGTTGCCCTTGCACTCCTGCGCAAAAACTTCACGGTGCTTCCCCAATACGAATTCGCAGGTAGGCATATTGACCTCGTCGTTGAAGGCGGGCGGGCGCGCTTGGCTGTGGAGTGCGATGGCGACCAGTGGCACGGGGCAGACCGCTACGAGGCCGACATGCAACGCCAGCGACAGTTAGAGCGATGCGGTTGGGAATTCTTCCGTGTAAGAGAAGCAGCTTTTTATGCCAACAAAGAGAACGCGCTTGCAGGGTTATGGGGAGCGTTGGAAGAAAGAGGCATTTCCCCGAACATACCTGATAGGGAGCCAGCCCATGAAGAGAATTCAGAAAAAGGGGATTGGGGCACATCGCAAATGGATAATGCTGCAAATGACGATTGCCTAGACGACGAAGATAACTTTCCATCGGAGAGTCCAAGCACTGACTTCACGCCATCTGGCCGGAAATCCGAAGACATAACCCCAGGGGAAATACAAGAAGCTATTATTCAGGCTCTAGGTAAGTGCCCCAATCAGTCTTGCACCTTACATTCGCTTACCGCTCGCGTCCTTAAAGAGCTCGGCGTGTCAACGCGTGGGAAGCCCCGTGAAGCATTTGAGAAGCGAACCATGCGCTCCGTCAGCATCCTTGAGACGCGTGGCCGCATTGAGACTTACAAAGCAAAAAATCGAAGGTTGAGGCTTCTCTAACAGGAAACGACATGCGCCAATGAAATGGGGTCAGGTTTGCAATCACATATTTTCCAATGCGCGGCGGATCACTCCTTCCCCTTCCCCTTCCACCTCATTCAGTCTCGTTGCCCGATTGACTCACTCGGCATGGAGGAGTAGGGTTTTCACCGCGCTCCCAACCAGCCTCGCCATTGGTCTTCAGATGTGATTGGGTGAGCGTGCGTACAGCTGTACGTCGACGAATCCACAACCTTCGAGGAGGGACACACCTATGTGGAGATCACTCGCAGCCACCGCCGCGCTCACCGTTACACTGACTCTCCCCGCTCTTGTCGTGGCGCAAGAGGCGCCCGCCACTCAGAAATCGCTGCCTGAACAACTCGTCGACGCCTTCAACGGCGTGTTCGGTGTCCATCCTGGAATGCGCGCCAATCACCCGAAAGGCGTCGCCCTGGAAGGCACGTTCACTCCTGCCGCTTCGGCGGCCTCGGTGAGCAAAGCCGCTCACCTGCAAAAGAAGAAGACTCCGGTTCCGGTCACAGTGCGGTTCTCCGCCGGATCAGGGCAGCCGAACGTTCCGGACACCAGCCAGATGCCGCGCGGTATGGCCGTTAAGTTTTCACTTCCCGACGGGTCCAAGACGGATCTCGTGGTCCTTTCGTTCAACGGATTTCCCGTGGCCACGGCGGAGGAGTTCAAGGACTTTCTGCTCGCGGTTGGGGCCAGCGGACCCGATGCTCCAAAACCCACAGCTATCGAGACGTTTCTGGGCGCCCATCCGGCTGCCAAACATTTCGTGGAGAGCCCGAAGCCACAACCGGTGAGTTACGCCACGCTGCCCTATTTCGGGATCAACTCCTTCAAGTTCACGAACGCGAAAGGCGCCGTCACATTCGGTCGTTATCAACTCCGACCCGTGGCGGGCGAGCACTTTCTCACCCAGGAACAATTGGCCACGGCGGAGCCCGATTATCTGACCACTGAGATACGTGAACGGGTGCGCCGAAGTCCCGCCAAGTTCAAACTAATGCTGCAGGTGGCGGAGAAAGACGACCAGATCGACGATCCCACGATCGTGTGGCCGGATACTCGCAAGCAGATCGAATTGGGCACGATCACCATCACCAAGGCCGTGGCGGACAGCCAAGCCGCCGAGAAGAAGTTATTCTTCATGCCGGGAGCATTGGTTCCCGGTATCGAAGCTGCCGATCCGATGATCGCTGCCCGTTCAGCGTCCTATATCGTGTCTCTGTCGCGACGAGCCCAGGCTCAATGACGCCAGAACAATAGCTGGATTGCGCCTGATGGTATCGCCACCCGGTTGCGGATCATGAACCGGGCGTGCTTTTAATCGCGAACGCGTGATTTCGGCTCCGCGCCGGGGAACCACTCGGTGTGCTGATCCCCTTGCCTGCCCAAATATGTCACGCGCGCGCCCTTCAGAAACGCAAAGTAGCCCTGCACTCCGGCTCGCATGGCCCGTTGTGAGAACTCACGAAACTGCTGCCCGTCCTGCTGACTATCCAGAATCGTCTGGCGCAATGCGGCCACATCAAAGTCCTTCGCGACAGCCGGCAACCCTTCGAAGGTCAGCGGAGCGACGACGCTTGCGGCGTTCGTCCCGTAGAATGTGAACTGCAGCAGGATGTAATCCACATGGTAGTACTCGACACCGGCCTGAATAAGATTCCGCACGATCTCCGGAAACGGCAGCGAGCCGGTGAGGCTGGCACGAGCGGCTTGAAGTACAAGGTCGGAATTCACGCGGCCTCCTTCTCAGAGCAAAAAAACTCTCCAAATCGGGTCAGGTCTTGCAATCACACATTCTCCCTACCGCCGTAGAAACTCACACCAGGCACAGTTATCTCGTCCTTGCCCGGTTCATTTTCCAAACGAGAACGGCAGCAACTATCGTGAGCGGCACCAGGAGCAAGAGCCCGATTGAGAGGCTGTATACGGGCGCGCCGAGCAAGCCGGAGTTTCGGGAATCGTGATAATCGACCCCGTTGGCAGCGATAAACGAGGCGACCAGCAAGCCGACAGACGAAACGACCACCACGCGCAGGAGCCACCACCAGCCGCCCCCTCCCGGCAGATAGGACGTCAAAAATGTGAGGGGAATCCCGGCCAACGGAATCGCAAGCCAGAGTGTCTCGAGGAACTCGTTGCCTGCAGGTGTCGAAGGTTCATTCCCCGCCGCAACGAAATAGACCACAAGGCTGATGGCGATCCACAGTCCTTCGGGCCCAAGCAGTATAGAGACGACAGGCCGCATCACCACCTCGGGGCGGCACCCTGGCTCCGCGACGAGGACACTCGTCTAGCGTCGTCCGGCCTTCCGGAGCAACTCTTTCTTGCCGCGCGGCAGGTGAAAGTCGCACTGCAGCCGGCGGAAGAACTCCACTCCTTCCAGCCTTGCGAGGTCCGCCGGTATCGCGACTTCTTTCAACGACTGCCCTTTCATCGGCTCGATCCGGATATGCACCGGCTTTCCCTTGTGATCCTTACCGGGGATGAGCACGCCTCCCCCCAGGATCGCACCCTTCTTATCTGTCAACACATGCATGGTCCGTTTGGCTTTCACTGGCGACCTCCTTCGGAACGTCTATACGTTGCCCCCGCCTTGAATCGTAAAATGGGCCAATTCCTCCCCGATGTTCGTCACGGTCACCGAATAGACGATGGGGCTTGGCGAACCGGGATGCAAGCGAATGGGCTTCTTCTCTTTGGTGTGCTGGCTGACCATGAGCCGCACCGGATTGATCCCGACGCCGTCGGCCATAATCCATTGTGCACCGAAATCATGCCCGCCCCATTCCGCCTCGTTCACCAGGCCCCCGAGGGCGATATGAACACGCGTGGATTGACCGGGCGCCAGCCAGAAATCTCCGACCTGATTAAATGCCATAAAGCACCTCCCTCCAAGAGTTCGGGCGCATTATAGCGAACGGGTATGCGCAGGGGAATCCGAATTCCCGTCGGACATGATCGTTCCGACTCTGCAGCGATCTTCCGTCATTGGGAACGTCGCGAAGTAGCCTCGTCGTGAGGCCTCCGACTATAATGAGGTCGCGGAAAGTCCCGTGAGGAAAGACAGCGCATGGATATCATCTCGCATGGTCTCTGGGGAGCGTTCGCGTTTGGACGTCGCAACCGCACAAGCTTCTCCCTCGCCTTTGCGATTGGGATGGCGCCGGATCTGTTCTCGTTCGGCATCCTGTGGGTGGCGGCCACACTGGGTCTGTCGCCGACGCCTGATTTCAGTCACGGCACACCGCCGGAATCCACCATTCCGCCCTACGTTCATTATCTCTACAATGTCACCCATAGTTTCGTGCTGTTTCTCGCCGTCTTTGCCTTGCTCTGGCTCTGGACGAAGCGGCCGGTCTGGGAACTCGGCGCCTGGGGCTTGCACGTGTTGGTCGACATTCCCACCCATTCCTTCGCCTTCTTTCCAACGCCCTTTCTCTGGCCTCTCTCTGATTGGAAATTCGACGGGTGGCAGTGGAATCAGTCAGCCATTCTCATCCCGAACTTCACGGTGCTGTTCCTGCTCTATGCCTGGTTCCTCCTGCAGCAGGGACGTCCCGCCCTCAGGCCAGAACGGGTGCGCGAGTGAACTGACCTGATTCCGATCCCACGTCCCAGCCAGCCATTTCCCTCCTTCGCATCGACCACAGATCCGCAGACCGAACCTCTCGCTCGCACTCATTTCGCCGGACTGGAATGACGTGGTGCAAGCGCTCTCGACGATCTCAGATGTAGAGCGGGTAAGGCAGTATCAGAAGCTGATCGAGCTGGAACTGCTCAAGATGAACACGTTCGTCGCCGCTGAAATGACGCCCAACCTGTGAGCTGCCGGTGTGACGATGCCCGGACTCATGATGCGAGTGCTGAAGGACGCCCGGACGAGACATCCCGAGAACGCGCAGCGGACGATTGCGGGGCCCCACCGATGAAGCGCTAGGCCGGAGTCGGGTCCGCCTGGGACGGCTTACGACGCCGTCTGGCAGCCACGAGGTGCGCACCGAGCACACTCATCCCAAAAGCCGTCACAAGGAGGGCCGGCCATACTAAGGACTTCAGCCAACCGGAGCTTGAGATGGTTGCGGGCCACAACCAGGCCACCCAGGGTAACGCCGACCCCACGAGGGAGAACGCCGCATGAATCGGAGGCAGGCGGAAGAGCCACACGAGGAGCGCTCCCGATAGCGCATACACAGGAGGCAGGAAAAGCAGGAGAACAAACACGCCGTTAAACATGGCCGCGAAACTGAGAAAAAACCAGAGGAAGCCTGTCAGAAACCCGGCGAACATTCCCACGCCTGTCCGCCCGCCCCGCTGGTGCCGGCTGTCCATGGGCACAGTGTAGCTCCGGACCGGAAGAGCACCAAGGAGTTTTACGTTCGACGCCTATTTCTTCGCATGCGCGCGGCCTGACTGTTTCGTTCATCCCGTGCCTTCGACACTTCGCGCCAGGCAGCGGCTGCCGGCGAGGCCCTGGAGGGAGGCTTTGGCTACCGCATCGAAGCACGTCCGCCGTGCGACCTGACCGATCCTTCGACGTCCATCACCACATTATGCACGGCGAGTTCCTGCAAACAGGACTCCAACGCCCCTCCAGCGCCAATGCGGGAACCTTGCCTCTCTGCCTGAGCAGAGACGTCTTGCACGACTGTAGCGGTTTCACTAAGATCCGCCCATGACGCCACCGTCCCTACCTCTCCCGCATGACCATCCAGAACGGCCGTCGACTCACGGTGCACCCGCCCCCCATCCCGATGCGCCTCGGCCGAGCGAGGCAGAACTTGATCGATTTTTCGAGCTGTCATTGGACATGCTCTGCATTGCGAACGCGGAGAGCTATTTCACTCGCCTGAGTCCCGCGTTCACGCGCACATTGGGCTGGAGCCTCGAGGAATTGATGAGTCGACCGTTCCTCGACTTCGTCCATCCCGACGACCGGGCCAACACGCTCCAAGAGGTCGAGCGTCAGATCGGCAGGGGCGAACCGGTCCTGGAATTTCAGAACCGCTATCAGCACAAAGACGGCTCCTGGCGATTGCTGTCGTGGAAGTCCTCCCCGCACCCGGATGGCAGGCTCTATGCCATCGCGCGAGACGTCACCGACCGTGAGCTGGCAGCGCAGGCGTTACGACGGTCCCATGAAGAGTTAGAGCGGCGCGTGCAGGAGCGCACGGCAGAACTCCAGCAGCGCAATCGTGATTTGGAAACCTTGCTGTACGTGAGCTCTCACGATCTGCGTGAGCCCCTGCGCTCGATCTCGAACTTCTCGCAACTGGTACGCGAACGATACGGCACCTGCCTGGACGCAAAGGGCCTCGATTACATCGATCGCGTGATTCGGGCGGCACAACGGATGTATCAGCTCATGGAGGATCTGCTCACACTCTCGAGGGCACAACGCATGGAGATGCCCTACGAAGAGGTCCGTGGCGAGGACTTGGTCAAGGCAGCATGGGCACAACTCGATGAGACGATTCGACGCACGAGAGCACGCATCCAGGTGGCCACCGACTTTCCCTCGTTCCGCGTCAATAAAACCTGGGTCACGCAAGCGCTCTACAATTTAATTGGGAATGCGTTGAAGTTTCATCGGGCCGGCGAGGCCCCTGAGATCGACCTGGCCCCTTACAGCCTCATGGAGGGCTCCGACCACAGGGTCGGCCTCGTGGTGCGGGACCGGGGGATCGGGGTTGAACCGGAACAGGCACAGCGGATCTTCCATCTGTTTTACCGGGCGGTGGGGCGCGAGGTGCACGGCACCGGCGCGGGACTGGCCATTGTCCAACAAGTTGCGCATCGGCATGGAGGCCGGGCCTGGGTGCAACCACGGGAAGGCGGCGGATCTGAATTTGTGCTGCTGTTCGGCAGCCACTCGACCATCGACACCA
This sequence comes from Nitrospira sp. ND1, assembly GCF_900170025.1. Taxonomy (NCBI): domain Bacteria; kingdom Pseudomonadati; phylum Nitrospirota; class Nitrospiria; order Nitrospirales; family Nitrospiraceae; genus Nitrospira; species Nitrospira sp. ND1. Next base: position 883,155 of record NZ_FWEX01000005.1, read on the forward strand.
AGCCTACGTAATGCACACCAAATCGGGGTCAGGTCTTGCAATCACACATTCCCCGGCGCACCGCAGGCCACTCCTCCCCCTTCCACCTCATTCGGTCTCGTTCCCCGATCGACTCACTCGGCAGCTCGGCCTATGGTTTCCCCTGCTCGCCCGCCTCATCTCCCGGTCCATCCGCTGCTTGAACAACTTGTCGGCGCATGGTCCCGTCCCATTCGATCTGCTTGCGACTGTCCGGCTGCCTTATAGAACGGCAACGTAGCCCGGCACGAGTTCTGAAATTGGAGCATCGTCCTTTCTTGAAAGAAAAGAAATTTAATGAGGCGCCCATACCGTGTATAACGTTTTCCCGAGGACAGGGAACATCGGCTTCATTCACATCATACCCGGAGGAACCCGGCATGCCTGAGAACAATCACAGCAACGCTCCGCTGCCACCCCCGCACGTCCAATTGATACAGATGGCCATGGCCCACTGGGTCTCCCGCATTGCCTACGTCGCCGCCAAACTGGGATTGGCCGACCACCTCGCGAGCGGGCCGAAGACTGCCGACGACCTCGCCGGGCCCACGGGAACCCATGCCCCTTCGCTTTATCGCCTGATGCGGGCACTCACGAACCTCAATATCCTCACCGAGGACGCCACGCACCGCTTTGCCTTAACGCCGCTCGGGGAGGCGCTCAAGACCGGCGCGCCGGGATCGGCACGGCCTTCGATCCTGACACTGGCCAGCGACTGGATGTCGCGAGGCTGGGAGCAATTGCTCTATTCGGTGCAGACCGGGGGCTGTGGATTTGAGCAATCGCTGGGGATGCCCCTGTTCGACTGGCTGGCCAAGCATCCCGAGGATGCGTCGTTGTTCAGCGAAACGATGATGGGGTTTCATGGCGCGGAGCCGGCAGCCATCACCGCCGCCTACGATTTTTCCGGCTTATCGACCCTGATCGACGTGGGCGGGGCCACGGGACATCTCCTGACGACGATTCTCACCGGCAATCCCGCATCACGCGGCATCCTCTACGACCTGCCTCATGTGGTTCGCGACGCACCGGCGCTGATTCAGGCCAGGGGCCTGGCTGACCGCGTGACGATCGAGGCCGGTAGTTTTTTTGATCGTGTGCCGGGCGGGGGCGATGCCTATCTGCTGTCGCACATCATCCACGATTGGACCGAGTCGCAATGCCTCACCATTCTCGGCCACTGCCGCCGCGCGATGACACCCGGCAGCCGCTTGTTGATCATCGAGATGGTGCTGCCGTCCGACAACGCTCCGCATCCGGGTAAGATGCTCGATATGATGATGCTCGTGGGTCCGGGCGGACAGGAACGCACGGAATCTGAGTACCGTGAGCTGCTCGGCAAAGCCGGATTCCGTCTCACCCGGCTCGTGCCGACGGACACAGCCGTGAGCGTCGTCGAAGCGGTGCTCGCATAAAGTCACATCTGACGTGAGCGAAGAGCACGGCGGCAGACAGGGCTCCCTCCGTACTCCTGGCGCTTTCTCGACTCAGGACGTCCCCGCCGGCTCAGTCGATGATGCGACTGGCCCGCAGGTCGCCCGGCTGATTGGGCAGCAGCATGATGCAGTTCGGGTTGAACCCCTGCGCCTTCAGCGTGTCGATGTTCCCCAAAACCTTATCCGCCTTCAAGTCGATCACTGTGATGGACCCATCGTTCATGCCGTCCAGATTGAGGAAGCTGTTCTGGACGAACAGGTAGCGCTCGTCCGGCGACAGGACGCTGTGGTGCGCACCGCCCGCGGCGGCGATCGTCTTGAGAAACTTCGGTTGCCGGGGATCGCTGTTGTCGTACAGATTGACGAAACCCGGTTTGGCCGTCGTGACGAACAGGCGGTCCCCCTTGGCGTTGTAGAGCATTTCGAGCGGCATGCCCTGCTGCCGGGAGCCAAAGTCATCGGCCTGATGGAACGAAAAGGTTCTGCTTGCCGGGTCCCACACCCCGGCCCACAACGTTCCTTCGAGCATATTGGTGATATGCACGACAGGAGGATTCGCATTGGGACTGAACATCACTTCCACGGGAGCGGCTTTTGCCGGAGATGGTTTCGACGAGACCTTGTGCGTTGAGAGCACCTTGCCGCTGGCGGCCTCCAGCACCGTGATCGAATCACCCGCATCGGACATATCCGGCTTGACGGTACTGGTCACGAGCAGGCGATCGATGCCGTTGTGAATCGCAATGCCGTGCGGATACTGAATCGTCGCCAGGGACGGCTTCGCGGCGCTGACCGTTTTGATCGGCGTATCGAGGAGCGCGTCCCCCATGATGACGTTGTCCGAGCCCATGCAGGTCAGGTACCAGGTCCGGTTATCTTCCGACACGGCGAGATCCTCCCCCATCTGACAGTCCGGCACGTCGATCGCCTGAAGCCGATAGGGAAACGTCCTGAGATTCACGACATGCAGAATGCTTTTCCCCAGCGCCGTGATATAGGCTTTGCTCCGATCGCGATTGAAGAAAATATGGTGCGCCACGAGATCGGGCGGCAGTGGAATCTCCATCAGAATCTTCCCGAAGTTCCCGGACTCGGGATCGATGTCCATGATGGCAATCCCCTCCCGTCTCACCGGCTGGTCCGGCTTACTCTCATAGTTGAGCAGGGCCAGGATTTCCGCCGATGCGAGGGTGGAGCACGAAAGCAACAACCCCAGGGTGAACGCGAACAATTTATATGGTTTCATGGTGGCCTCCTTTTCGATTGTCGAAATTGGACTCACTTTGGCTGAGTACGTTGTCCAGGCGTATGCACGGCCGGCTCTCTCGGCCCGCCGCCCCCCTCACATTCACTTCATCGCATGGGTGCCATGCGTGATGGCCCCGCCTGCGCGCAAGGCCGCTGCCACGAGCACCGATTCGGCGATCTCCGGGTCCGACGCGCCATACTCTCTTGCCTTGTTCGTATGCAGTTCGATGCAGTAGGGACATTGCGTGGTGAACGCCACGGCCATGGCCATCAATTCCTTGTACTTCACCGGAATCGCGCCGGCTGCCAGCGCGGCCTTGTCGAAGGCCACGAATGCCTTCATGGCCTCGGGGGCGTGCGTCCCCAGATCCTTCATCTTTTCCAGATTCGTCATGTCATACAGGCTCGTCGTCTGATCCATCTCGGTTGTGGTCGCGTTCGTCATGATGCATCTCCTTTGTATGGGCAATCGAGGCTCACGCCCGAATGCCGATAACTTCTAAATATTCGCCGTACACCGTCGTGCAGTCCGGCCCCGCTTGATTGTGCGCTGTCCAGAGCGCTTCCAGATCCCGGCGCAAGTGCGCTTGCCCCTCGGCGTCGAGGGACGCAAAGGCCCGGTTGGTCGGTCCATAGTAGAGACGGAAGAATTCCACCACCTCTGATGGAGGAAATGGATAGCTGAACAGATACTGACGCCTGATCAGGCTGAGCGTGGACAATCCGTGACCAAGGCGTTCTTGAACCGTAGCTTCATTCCCCCAGAGCACCGGCGACGGCATACCCGACGGCCCGATGAATTTCGCGACGTTCTTGAACATCTGTCCGACGAACCCCTCCGCCGTCCAGTTGGCCATCGCGAGGGTTCCCCCTGGTGTACACACCCGCAACAATTCCTGCGCCACCAGATCAGGACGCGGAGCAAACATCGCGCCGATCAGACTCACCACGACGTCGAAACTGGCCGCCTCAAACGGCAGCGCTTCGGCATCGGCGACTTCGAATCGGGCAGTCACCCCTTCGGCCCGAGCCCGCGCTTGCGCCCGCTCGACCCAATTGGCGGCGATGTCCACCCCCGTCACCTCCACCCCATCCTTGGCGGCCAACAACGCGAGTTGGCCCGAGCCGCATCCCACATCCAGCAACCGGCATCCCGGCGCGATCTGGAGACGTTCGTAAAACTCCCTGGCGCCGCCCTCCATGTATCGTGAGAATCGATCGTAGTCCCCTGCTGTCCAAATGGTATTGAGACGGGTTTTTAGACCGTCCATTTCCGGCACCACCGTGTTCGTCGTCATGGCCTCCTCCTTCCCGTGTGTGTTCTCTGTCCTGGCTTCCGTCGCTGCGTCCTGTCTGGTCGCACTATAGGACAGAGGCCGTTTCGAGTCTTATCAGGGCGTCTGGCTCTCTTATCAGGAGCATGCTAAGCTGCAGTTCGTTTATCCGGGCGTCCGGATGGCTTTGCTCAGGCTCCGGCCTTGCCGAGGAAACTCCTATGGACGTGCTGTCCGAAGTGCTCAAGGCCGTGAAACTCGACGGCGCGGTGTTCTTTCACGGTGAGTTTGCCGCGCCCTGGTGCGCTCGAGAGCCGGACTCCGGCACCATGGCGTCGTATCTGCCTACCCAAGCCGGCCACATCATTTTTTTCCATCTGCTGCTCGAAGGACGGGGGTATGTCCGCCTGGAGCAGGAAGACCGTGCCGTGCCGCTGACGGCGGGCGACATCATCGTTCTCACGCACGGGGATGCGCACTTTATGGGTAACGGCCCGCCCGTCACACCGGTGGACACCTCCCAGCAAATCCGGCAGATCCTCTCGGAGGGACGCATGCTGTCCCAACTCGCCGGAGGCGGTGAAGTCACGAAACTGATCTGCGGGTATTTGACTTGTGACGCGCAGCTTTGCCGGGTCGTCCTGGCCGGTCTGCCTGCCATGCTCAAGGTGAATATTCGAGATACGCCGTCGGGACAGTGGCTGGAAAATACGCTCCGCTATTCAGTCGATCACGCGGAGGCCTCCGGTCCCGGAGGCGCGGCGGTCATCGCCAAGTTATCCGAAGCATTGTTCGTGGAAACGTTGCGACGTTATATCGCGCAGTTGCCGCACACCCAGACCGGATGGCTGGCCGGAGTTCGCGATCCGGAGGTGGGCAAAGCGCTGGCGCTCTTGCATCAACGGCCGGCCCAACCCTGGACCATCGCCACACTCGCTGCTGAGGTCGGGGTTTCGCGGTCCGTCCTTGCCGAACGGTTTCAGCATTTCCTCGCGAACACACCGATCGGTTACCTCACCCGTTGGCGGTTGCACCTCGCCGCGCAACTCCTCACCTCCACGTCCAAGAGCGTGGCCGAAGTCGCAGGCGATATCGGGTATGAGTCCGAACCCTCCTTCAACCGTGCATTCAAACGCGAGTTCGGGCTTCCGCCTGCCCGCTTCCGCACTCAGGCCAAATCGCCCAAACAGCCATCAGTCGGTCGTGAGTCCACAACCGCCGAGTTGAAGCCCATCCAGACGACATGACCGGTAATCGCCGGCCTTCGTCCGACGCACACCCGGCCGGCTCCGTTCCCACTGAAACATTGTGCGACAGTTCTGAGTTCGATCGCGGATGCAGGCCGGATGGCGCGCCCGTGAGTTAAGCGCGAGATAGATCGACGTGTTAGGCCTGGATGTGACTGCTCAACTAATTGGAGAAGCTCGGGAGGCAGGGGGCAGTGACTTTAGCGTCATTTCTTGTGAGAACATCGCTGCCGGACGATTGAAGGCCTCCGTGGGTCAGGCTGTCTGACCTTCCCCCGATTTCACAGACACTTCCATACGTGGGAGAATGAGGAAATCGGAGGACAGGATGAGCACGAAGACACGACGGTCGTATACGGAGACGTTCAAGGAAGAAGCGGTGCGGTTAGTCCGGGAGTCAGGGCATCCCGTCGCCCAGGTGGCGCGGGATCTGGGGATTGCCGATCATCTCCTCTACCGATGGCGAGCGGAGCAGCAGCAGGCAGAGGAGCGTGGACAGACCCGGCAATCTCTCCGGGCCGAACAGGCGGAACTGATCCAGCTCCGGCGTGAAAATGCCGTACTGAAGCAGGAACGAGATTTTTTAAAACGTGCGGCGGCGTTCTTCGCGAAGGAGTCGCGATGAGATACCGAGTCATTCAGGAACACGACCGTCGCTATCCGATCCGCCTCATGTGCCGAGCACTGGCGGTTTCCCCTGCGGGGTATTATGCGTGGCGCGGACGTCCCGAGAGTCGGCGGGCCGCCGCCAATCGGACGCTCCTGGTCACCATCCGCGTGCTCCATCAGGACAGTCGCCAGACCTACGGCAGTCCGAGCATCTGGCGGGCGCTCCGCAAGCAGGGCCACCAGGTGGGAGAGCATCGCGTGGCGCGGCTGATGCGCCACGATGGCCTCCGGGCCAAGACCGTGAAGAAGTGGCGGGCCACGACGTACTCGTCGCACGGCTTGCCCGTGGCGGCAAACACGCTTGACCGCCAGTTCAGGGTGCCCCAGCCCAACCAGGTCTGGGCGGGCGATATCACCTACGTCTGGACGCTGGAGGGCTGGCTGTATCTGGCCGTGCTGCTGGATCTGTACTCGCGTGCCGTCATCGGCTGGGCGATGGGCCCGCGCTTGACCGGAGAGTTAACCGAACAGGCCCTCCGCATGGCGCTCGCCACGCGGCAGCCCTCAGCAGGACTCCTGCATCACTCCGATCGCGGGGGGCAATATGCGGCAGGGGCCTACCAGCAGTTGCTCACCACGTATGGCATCACGGCCAGCATGAGCCGCACCGGCAATTGCTGGGACAACGCCTGTGTCGAGAGCTTCTTCGGAACATTGAAGCGGGAACTCGTGTACCATCGGCACTATGCCACACGAGCGGAAGCGAAACAGGACATCTTCGAATACATCGAGGTGTTCTACAATCGGACGCGTCGGCACTCGACCCTCGGCTATGACTCCCCCGCCGAGTACGAAGCGAGGACCGCAGTCGCGTAACCTGGTGTCCATGAAACTGGGGGAAGGTCAGTCTGCAACTTCGCGCTGCTGGGAAAGAGTCGGTCGCTAACCTGCTCCTCGCGATTCCCTCACTGCTGAACGACCGAGGAGCACGTGTCGTCCAAGCCCTCTATCCGGTCAAGCCACTTCTACTCAGGAATCTCCGCTTCGACAAGTTTCGCGAGGAGGATCAACGATTCCTGCCAGCCTAGATAACAAGACTCAACGGGGATCACCTCGGGAATCCCTTCCTGCACCACCGTCATCTCAGTCCCGCATGATACTTTCTTCAACGTGATTGACACCTGAATTTCTCCGGGAAGGTTCGGATCGTCGAACGTATCCGTATAGCGCAGCCGTTCGTGTGGCACCAGTTCGAGGTACTTCCCGCCGAATGAATGACTCTGACCGGTGGTGAAGTTGGTAAACGACATTCTGTAGGTGCCGCCCACCTTGGCATCCAGCTGATGCACTTTCCCGGTGAATCCGTTCGGTGGAAGCCACTTCGCCATGGCATCCGCGTCCAGGAATGCGCGGTACAGGCGTTCTGGTGTTGTCCGAAAGACCCGGTGAAGGCGGACGGTATTGTTCGGCATCTCTCACACTCCTTTCCTCTGAGCACTAATGCAATCAGAACGCCAGATGGCAGAAGGAATGACTGTTCAAGGATGACGGATTCATTCTCCCATGTCCAGGCGTCAGGCTGACCATGGCGCTCCGTCTGGAGTAGATCCATATGACCTGACGGCCGACAGAAGGAATAGCGGAAGCTTGGTCGGTCTGTTAGAGTAGCGGCAGTCAAGTCGTCTGGATGAACCGCTTAGACAAGGATGGCATCATGCACGTTCAGTCCCCTCGCCGCTTTCACAGACTCTTGCCGCTCGCTCTGACCTGCGGACTTGTCCTGATCACGCTCACCGCGTCCGGCTGCCAGACCGCCTATTATGAAACGATGGAAAAACTCGGCTATCACAAGCGCGACCTGATGGTCAGCGACGTGAAAAAGGCCCGTGACGCCCAACAGGACGCGAAAGAGCAATTCAAATCGGCCCTCGATCGCTTCACCAAAACCTTGAATATCCAGGGCGGCGAATTACAGGACAAGTACGATGCGCTGAACGAGGAATATCAACAGAGCGAAAAGAGAGCGCAAGCCGTTCGGGATCGCATCGCGTCGGTGGAGAACGTGTCCGACGCGTTATTTGATGAATGGACCGCTGAATTGAAGCAGTATTCCAACGCCACGCTGCGCCAGAAAAGCCAAAAGCAACTCACCCAGACGCGCAGCCAGTACGCGCAATTGATCAAGGCCATGAAACGGGCGGAAGCAAAAATGGATCCGGTCCTGGCAAAGCTGAAAGACCATGTCCTCTTTTTGAAGCATAACCTCAACGCGCAGGCCATCGCCTCGCTCAAGAGCGAATTGGTCACGGTCGAAGGCACCATCGACTCACTGATCAAGGATTTGAACGCCTCAATTCAGGAAGCGGATTCCTTCATCTCGTCCATGGAGAAGGATAACGCGTGATTGCGGGAGATGGACGCGCTGCCAGCCGCTCGTTCGGTGTTGATCGACGACGGCAGGCTATCAGCGTCAGGTCGTCGCCGCGCAGATCTTCCGGACATGGCCCCGCAGCCAGCGATGCGCGAGATCAGCGTCCAGCCGTGGGTGCCAGAGCAACGATACCGTGAACTCCGGCGTGGAGACCGGGAGCGCAAAGCTGTGCATTCCTGCTCGCAAAATCCCCGTATGGCGTTCAGGGACTGTGGCGATCAAATCTGAAGCACGGGCCAGAGCAATCGCCGTCGCGAATCCGCCGACGATCGTGACAATGTCCCGTTCCAGTCCAAGCCGCTGCAAGGCTTCCTCAATCGGCCCCTTCTCATGCCCCTGCCGCGAGACAGAGATATGCCGTCCGCCGGCATAACGGGAAGGCGTGATCCTGCCTTTTGACAGGGGGTGCCCCGTTCGCACGGCGCCGATCAGACGGTCCCGGAACAAGGCTTGAACCCGCAACTCCTGCGCAGTGGTCTTCTCAATCACCCCGGTTTCCAGATCGACGGTACCGTCGCGAAGCGGCGCACTGTCCTTATTGGCCTTCTGAAGGAAATGCAGCCGCACGCCGGGAGCTTCCTCGCCGACCAGCGCAATGAGATCCGGCCCGAAGTTCTCTACGAATCCTTCGCTGGTCCGCAATGTGAACGTTCGGACGAGCTGTGTGAGATTGAGCTTCTCCGCAGGGCGCAGAACCGCTTGTCCCTCTTCCACGACCTGACTGACCCGTTCACGAAGTTCGACCGCTCGTGGTGTGGGGACGAGACCTCGGCCGGCCCTCACCAGGAGTGGATCACCGGTCGTCTCACGCAATCGCGCCAACGCCCGGCTCATTGCAGACGGGCTCAGACGCAGCCGTCTGGCGGCGCGGGCCACGCTGCCTTCCGCCAATAAAACATCCAGGGTGATCAGCAAATTGAGATCAGGTGTGGACATGCACCGACCATACCATAGCTTGACCGTGATGTGGCGTCTCACGCACGAATACAGTGCAGATGATGCGCCTTCCGCCATGTCACTGAGAAGGCTATACTCCCGACAGTTCTAACCACGATCAGCTGGAACAGGAAACATCTCAGCCACTTAACAGAAAGGTCGCACATTGTGGAACCACAATTTTGGCATGACAGGTGGACAAAAAATGAGATCGGGTTTCACAAGAGTGACGCCAACCCGCTGCTGGTGAAGTATTTCACCGAGCTCGCTCTGCCGAAAGGCAGCCTGGTTTTTGTGCCCTTGTGCGGGAAGACGCTGGATATTTCGTGGCTGCTGTCGAACGGCTACCGGGTTGCCGGAGCCGAATTGAGCTCAAACGCCATTGAGCAACTGTTCGCGGAGCTCGGGGTGAAACCGACGATCACGAGGAACGGTGAGATAGATCGCTACCATGCGAACGACATCGACATCTTTGTCGGCGATATCTTCGATGTGACGAGAACGATGCTGGGTCCGGTCGATGCGATCTATGACAGGGCTGCGCTGGTCGCCCTTCCGGAGAACATGCGGAGTCGCTACACCTCGCACCTCACAGCGATCACCGATCACGCGCCGCAGTTGCTCGTTTGTTATCAATACGATCAACGCGCGGCGGAAGGCCCCCCTTTCTCAATCAGCCACGAGGAAGTCCGTCGACATTATGGAGAGCGATACCACTTAACGCTCCTCACCAGCGCAGATGTGTCCGGTGGACTCAAGGGAAAATGTTCGGCAACCGAGCATGTGTGGCTGCTACGAAGGGGCTGAGGATGATCACGCGATTTATGCCAGGACGAGATGTGGTACAAGCAGGAACGACGGATCTGACGCCTTCGATTCGGTGGATACTCGCCGGCCTGTCGTTATCCATGTTGTTGTCCTCGATCGGGACGAGCATCGCCAATGTGAGCTTGCCGACGTTGGCACAGGCGTTCGATGCCTCGTTTCAACAGGTCCAGTGGGTCGTCATCGCGTATCTGGTGACCATCACCACCGGGATCGTCAGCGTGGGTAGGCTCGGCGACATGACCGGTCGCCGACGGCTCCTCCTGGTCGGTGTCTTCCTGTTCACCGTCGCCTCGGTCTTGTGCGGTGTCGCTCCCACGCTCTGGCTGCTGATTGCCGCTCGCGCGGCGCAGGGTCTGGGAGCCGCCATCATGATGGCCCTCACTATGGCATTCGTCGGCGAGACGGTTCCCAAGTCACAGGTCGGCAGCGCCATGGGACTGCTTGGCACGATGTCTGCGATCGGCACCGCACTCGGCCCATCGCTCGGCGGCATGCTGATCTCCGAATTCAGCTGGCGGGCAATCTTTCTGATCAACCTGCCGCTAGGGCTCCTGATTTTTCTTCTCGCGTATCGATTCCTACCCGTTGATCGTCCGCGACAGCAAGTTGATCGGCTCGGGTTCGACCATGCGGGTACGCTGCTGCTTGCGCTGACGCTTGCAGCTTATACGCTCGCCATGACGATTGGACGCGGCAGCTTCGGACCGCGCAACCTGGCGCTGCTGGTGGCCACCCTACTTGGAGCCGGCCTCTTCCTGTTTGCCGAGACAAGGGCTGAATCACCTCTGATCCGATTGACGATGTTCCGCAATCCTCTGCTGAGCGCAAGCCTTATCATGAGCGCACTCGTCTCGACGGTGATGATGGCGACGCTGGTGGTCGGGCCGTTTTATCTCTCGCGTACGCTCGGGCTCCACGCGGCACTTATCGGACTGGTGTTGTCGGTGGGCCCTCTTTGCGCCGCGCTGACCGGTGTGCCGGCCGGTCGCCTTGCGGACCGCCTTGGCCCCCAGCGCATGACCGTCCTTGGGCTCATCGGAATAGCCGTCGGTGCCTTTCTCCTGTCTGTAATACCGGCGACGCTCGGGATCTATGGCTACACCGCCCCCCTCATTGTCATCACCGTCGGTTATGCACTGTTCCAGACAGCCAACAACACTGCTGTCATGACGGATACTCGTCCGGAGCAGCGGGGCGTCATTTCCGGCCTGCTCAACCTGTCCCGCAATCTCGGGCTGATCACCGGGGCTTCCGTCATGGGCGCTGTATTCGCGGCTGCGTCATCGACGATCGACATCACAACGGCGCCTCCCGATGCCGTTGCCATCGGCATGCGGGTCACGTTCGCAGTCGCGGCGGTTCTGACCCTCGTCGCGCTCGCCATCGCCGTGGCAACGTACCGCCGTGAGTTGTACGGGTGGGCGATGGCTCCGACCGCAGAGTCATAGGCGGACAGCAGGATTCCGGCAGCACCGCTTGCCGCTCGTCATCCGCAAGTGCCTGTGGCACAGGTTGCGAACCATGCTGCACGAGACATGGATTGCATCCCTTTGCGCCACGATGGACTCGACCGGCGAGACCAAGTAGAATGACCCCGTTCTTCTCGTCTTCCCCGCGCGACATCGTCATCATTTCGTCGGGTGCAGCTCAGCCTGCAAGGATCGTCCATTACCCCAAGGGAGCTACATGCAAAAGACTCGCATCATCTGCACGATCGGTCCCGCCACAGAATCCTACGAAATGCTGCACAAGCTCTACGAGGCCGGGATGAGTATCGCCCGTCTCAACATGTCCCACGGCGACCACGAGTCTCACGCCAAGGTCATCCAGCACATCAAGTCGCTCAACCGGAAGGTGAAATTTCCTATTCCCATTCTCCTGGACACGCAAGGTCCGGAGATCCGCACCGGCGATCTTTCCAACGAGCTCGACCTGCGGCAAGGCGACATTGTCTCCGTCACCACACGCGGTCCGATGAACGTCGAGGAAAGCTCCATCCACATCAACTATGCGGACCTGCTTGAGGCGGTCAACGTGGGGGACCGGATCACCGTGGACAACGGGCTGATCAATTTTGAGGTGCTGGAGAAGCACGAACGCCACATGCGGTGCCGTGTCTTAGACGGCGGGCTTCTGAAGAGCAAACGCCACGTGAATCTCCCCGGCGTCCGTGTCAATCTCCCGTCGATTACGCAAAAAGATATCAAGGATATTCTTTTTGGTCTGGAGCGGGATGTGGACTTCATCGCCCTGTCGTTTGTGCGCGAGGCCGGAGATATTCAGCAGCTGAAGGATTTGATGGGCGACAAGGTCGGGAAGGTAAAGATCGTCGCGAAGATCGAGGACCAGGAAGGAGTCCGGAACCTTGAAGCGATCATCAAGGAATCGGACGGCATTATGGTCGCGCGCGGAGATCTCGGGGTGGAGATCAACCTGGAAGACCTGCCGAATGTCCAGCGCACGATCGTGCGGCTATGCGCCGAGTACGGCAAACGCGTGATCGTGGCGACGCATCTCCTCGAATCCATGATCCACAACCCGCATCCGACCCGGGCCGAGGTCACCGACGTCGCCAACGCCATCTACGAAGAAGCCGATGCCGTCATGCTGTCCGGCGAAACCACCGTTGGGAAGTATCCGGTGAAGTGCGTCGAGTTCCTCCGCAGGATTGCGCTGAAATCCGAAACGATACCCGGATTGCAGTTTGCGAAACATTTGCGTAACGCGGAGAACAAGCAACAACTGGCGGCGGCGGCCGTGCAGCTGGCCGAGGGGGTCAAGGCCAAAGGCATCGTCGTGATCACCAGACGAGGGCTCATGGCCGATCTCGTCGCAAACTGCCGCCCGTTCGCCACCACTATCTACGCCTTTACCAACATGAGCCAACCGCGACGGACCATGATGCTCAATCGCGGCGTGCTCCCCTTCAAGATCGATTTCAGTTCGGACCCCGAAAAAACATTACAAACGGCGTTCCGGATTCTAAAAGACCGCGAGGATTTCAAGGTTGGGGACAAGGTCGTCATCATCTCGGACGTCCTTGCTCAGCAACGGGTCGACTCGATTCAGATTCGCGACGTCCCCTCTGACGACATTCTGCCCGACCTATCCGCGGTGAGTCATTGAGCGAACTGCCTTCGGAAGACGTATGTGAATTGCCTCATCCGGTGAATGATCGTGGACTGGTGGCGGGCATGAAGCGACGCCGGGCATTGAACTCACGCTGCGGCCCGGTCACGCACAGCTGACAGCTAAGAAACCGGCGCCGGCACTCCCCCACCCCACTCTACGGGGAGTTGCGCCGCGCACAATAGCGGGACAGATTCTCCTCCTGGCCAAGGCCCTTTGGGATACGCGTTGTTGCCTCTCCCCCACCCCGCATCACGCAGGGCGGAGGAGAGGATGGTCTGCCTACCGAACCTCCAACTTCTTTGCCGCCACTGACGCAGCCTTTCGCAGATGCTCTTCAGGATCGCCCTGCGCGATGGCCGTAATCCGCTGCTTGAAATCAGCCCGATTTAACTTCCCTGCCGTCATCAGCGCCAGCTTCCGGACACCCGAATCGTGGTCATTGAGCGATTTCATGACCAAGTCGGTGGGAGCAACCGCGGCCAGATTCTGCAGCCCTTGGGCGACCGCAATACGAACCTGCGGATCATGGTGATCGGCGGCCTTCCTTAATACCTCAACCGCGCCTGCTCCGCCGATCAAGCTCGCGGCATAGACGGCCTTGGACGATTTCAGCGGATCGTCGGCCTCGGCAATCAATTGTAGGTGCGGCAACGCCTCCGGCCCCAGCAGAGCCAGCGCTTCGTAACTGGGCTCGTCTTTGTCGATTTCAGCTAATACCTGCTGCATTGTGATTGGCATGTTCTTGTCTCCCGGCTAATTCGTAAAGGAGCTCGCCAACATCGTCGTCTTCTCTGAGGCAATAATGTCCGGCGGAGGGTTAGTAATATTGTCGGTTCCCAGTCCGGTCATCAGCCGGTTGTTATCACTGACGTGCGACAGCCCCAAGACGTGGCCGATTTCATGCGCCAAGGTCCATGCGCTGGCCCCGCTGGCGACCACGGCCCCGGGCCGGTTGGCCGGATGACTGGCGCAGCCGTTGAACGGCGGCTGCGTGCTGCGAACGAAGTAGGCAATCACATCCTTCGCCGCTGCGTTATTCCGGTTGGCAAATAGCTGTGTTTGTTCCGCGGTCACCGTCCCCATCGTACAGGCACCGACATCAATATCGTTCAGCGCCGGCAGATTCAGCACTTCAAACGACACATATTTGAGGCCGACTTGCGCGGTCGCATAGGTCAGACGCATATTGGAAATCATCTGGTTAATCGTAAATCGAGTGGGCGCCGTGAGACACTTGACGTGCAATCGCACCGTTTCACGGCAGGCCAGCGCCCCTGTCCCCGGGCTCCAGTAAATAGATCCATGCTGGAATTCGCTATATCGCCCGGTACTGTCTTCCGTACTCAATTCATCGCTGGTGGGGTATCCCAGAAAACTGCGCTCCCATCCCATGCTCGCCCATAGAGCCCGAATGGCGCCATGCACCTCATGGGCACCGGTCGCCGGCGTCCAATAGACTGACCCGCCTTGAAAATGATTGTACCGCCCGACCCCATCCGGCGTCGTCGTCTCATCCGTCAACGGGTAGCCCAGAAAGCTGCGTTCCCACCCCAAACTCGCCCACTTACCCCGAATGGCGCCATGCACCTCATGGGCACCGGTCGCGGGCGTCCAATAGACTGACCCGCCTTGAAAATGATTGTACCGGCCGATGCGATCCGGCGTCGTCGTTTCATCCGTCAACGGATAGCCCAGGAAGCTCCGTTCCCACCCCAAACTCGCCCACTTACCCCGAATGGCGCCATGCACCTCATGGGCGCCGGTCGCCGGCGTCCAATAGATCGATCCCCCTTGAAAATGATTGTATCGCCCGATGCGATCCGGCGTCGTCGTTTCATCCGTCAGCGGGTAGCCCAGGAAGCTGCGTTCCCACCCCAAGCTGGCCCATCTGTCACGGATGAGTCCGTGGACTTCATGAGCTCCGGTTGCCGGCGACCAATAGATGGAGCCGCTTCGGTAATGCCGGTAATGGCCGATCCCGTCAGGGGCGACGAGTTCAGCGGTCGTCGCCGGGCCCAACCAACCAGCGGGCCCCCCAAGAGCCGCATACTTCACATCAATATCTGACATCTGCATTCCCTCCCTCATCAAAATGGTTGTCACTAACTGCGCACGGAGCAGCGAGCGTCGGGCGGAGTCTTACGGTACTGTCGATTTCATCACTTCTTGTCCCGGTCAGCCTGGATTGCATCTGATGGCAGTACCCAGTCTCTACCCGTTCAGGCGCTTGCTCGTTGAACTCTCAACTTGTCATAGAGCAAGCGGAATGCCCACGTAGAACAGGCGCAGGACAGTTTCTCAAACTGAACAATTTCAGGGCCGTACCAGTTGTTGAGCAGCGCCGCCGTGCGAATCATCGCCTTCTTCTGCTGAGGCTTGTATCGAAAAAGATTCACGACATGTATCCGAACTGGTTCATGATTCGGCTGACGAAAGAACTAGTGGGAGAAACACATCCACGGTTGAGAGTTCCACCGGAACGGCGACGGCTCACAACCGATGCTGGAATGCGTGCAGATCACACAGGAGAGGAGAGATGAAGGGGGTCAGCGCTGACGCATTCCTGTCCGAGGTTCCTCAGAACCATCGGGCCGTCTGAACCGCGCAGGTGATGCTGTCGACTTAGGCAGTCACAAGCGTTTGCTTCGAGATCCCTTTCAACAACCAGGACTGGTTCTCATAAACATACCGGTTTCGCTGCTGTACCAAGGTGGCCAGAATCTGCTCCCGGATCTGTCCCAGGCCTGAGTACTGTTGACACTCACCCCCGCCCTCCCGAAAACCGTCGCAAATTTCTTCTACCACTGAGAACAATATGTTGTTGCTGAATTTGGTCACGGCACTCAGTGCAGTTTTGTATGCGACAAGGTCTGCACCGGGCTCGAAAAGCCGCTCCATTACAAAGACCTCATGCCACGCATGATTGATCATCGCGGCCACACAATCCGATCCCCTGACCCATTCGCCGACTGTTCGTCCTATTGCCTCGTAGCAACGCGCAATCCGGGGATCGAGAAAATCGTAGTCCGGGTTACACACGTCGCCGTTGAACCGTCCCTGGGCCATCAGCGTCTCCTTGATAGGCGTGCCGTCATAGGGCAACATTTTGCAGAACACCGCCGCGACACTCCCATCGTCGACAATCCGGCGCAAAAACCCCACATTCGTTTCAATCGATTCGAACGTGCTGGATGGATCAAACAGCATGAAGCCGAATTCCCACATGAGGCCCAGCGACTTCAGCGTCTCAACGGCTCGCAGATTTTCCGCCACGGTAATTTCCTTGTGAAGCACATCGAGTCCATCGTCCGATCCCGACTCCAGCCCCATGTACACCAGGTACAACCCGGCATCCCGCAAGGTCGCAAACAACTCCGGCTCAACCGCATCGGCCCGACAACTGATTTTCCAGATGACTTTCCCGACCAGGTCCTGGCGATACAGTTCATCGACCAGACTGAGCGCCCACCGACGCCACGACGGGCCGAAGAGGGGGAAATCATCATCTTGGAACAGGAACAGGGTAATCCCCCGGTTCTGATAAAGATCCTTCATTTCGCGGACCACTTCGGTTACTTTCCGAATCCTGACGACCCGTCCCGGAGCGGCCCGATAAAACATATGAATGGAACAAAAGGAACAGGTCCGGGAACAGCCGCGTGACGCCAGGATGGGCATTGTTCGCTGACCGAGGATCGCCGTCGGCTCATACTGCCGGTAGGGAAAGGGCAACACATCGAGGTCGTCCAGGAGATGCCGAAGAGGATTTGACACGAATCGCCCGTCCCGACGATACGCGAGGCCATCGATCCTGCGCCAATCCTGGTCATGAATGAGCGATTCCACGAGCTCGAGCAGGGTCACCTCCCCTTCGAATCGAACCACGCTGTCCACCTCTGGAATCAACTCAAGCGTTCGCTCGTGACTCAGACTTGGAAAGTGCCCGCCGATTGTGAAATGACACCGGACGCCATGGTTCCGCAGGTATTGCATCAACACACGGAAGCGAGGCAGATAAAATTGAAAGATGAGCGAAAACCCGACCACCACCGGGACTTCAGCTTTAATCGTCGCCAAGATCTGCTCCGCCGCATCTTCGAAATCGAGAACCTTCACACGATGCCCTCGTCGCATCAGCGTTGCGGCCAGATACCCGATTCCAAGGTTGCCCTGCTTCTGAAATCCGATCAAGACCACGGGTCTGGTCGCGTCCTGTTCGCTCAAGGCCTGCAGAGGGGGCATGGCCCCGCTCTCGTCCAGCAGAGTGAGTGATCTCATAGCCTCCTCCCAAGGAATGGCCGCAACAATGCGTGGCAACACCAGGCCCGATCATTGCCATGTCGAACCCGCTTCCTGCACAGCGAAATCCTCTGAAAAGGAGCGGCATAGGGCCGGGGGCGGCGTCCACTCCCTTCCACTGAGGATTTTGCACGTAGCTATTTGCCGCCGAACTTCTTGACCATTTCCATCGACTGCTCAATCGCTTTCATGTTCTGCTGCATGATCGCCCGTTGATTCTCCAGCTGAATCAACGCCAGCTGACTCAGCGCTTCCTTCGGAAGGTTTGCACGTTCGAAGAACCACCAAGGCACAGGATCCCAATTGATCGGCACTCGCCACTTGAATACCTCCGGCAATGGCAGTTCCGGATTCATGATGGGCTTTTCCATTCGGTCCTCCTTTGGTGAGTACGCTCAATATTGCGATCGTCGTGATCGCGGTGTTCCCCCGGCCACGCAGCACACAATGAGTTCCAACGTGTGTCCTCACCAGCAGAGGAACAAGCAAGATATCGGCCACATTGCAGCGGTCATGTCATTTACCTACTTCCAATGATTTGGACGGTCTGCAGTCGGAAAAGGATCAGGCCTTCGTGTATACGATGCGATACTCACGTATCCAAATTGATACGTAGACGAATCAGGGAAATGGTTGTTTAAGAGAAGGCCTAATGGCAGGGTGTCACACCGACGACTTCGATTGGGACGTTCCGGATTCGCCGACGATGTGCCTCTCGCAAGCCGTCAAGGTGATTTCAGGTGAGCTGCTGGTTGTTGTAGGCTTCGAGTCGATGGGGCGGACAGATCCAAATCAATCGGGTGGACAGGCCCGGGACCAGTACATTCTGGAGCGCCAGCAGGTGTGCCGGAGATCGCCCGTCACGTCATCATCGCACATGAAATCGCGACGGGTAAACCTCGAAAGACACGCTCACGCGTATACAAACGATCACGAGGCCCTACCCACGCGGAACACGGTATCGCAACTCAGCGAAGCCGGGCCCGATCGCGCGAACCGACTCAAGGATGAGGGAAGGCGACGTGGTCCGGCGAGGCAGGAGCGGCTTGCCTGATCCGAGGGTGACCGAACCAACCTGCACGATCAGTTCGTCGAGGAGTCCGGCGTCATAGAACTGTCCAACAAGTTCGCCTCCCCCGACCAGCCACACGTTCCGGCCACGCGCCGCTTTCTTCATGTCAGCATGAACCGGGCGAACGTCCCCGCTTACAAATCGGATGTCTGTACCTTCCACGGGGGGAAGGCGACGCCTTGAGAACACCCAGGTGGGTTGAGCATAGGGCCAGGCGACCGGTTCGCGCCCGTCCGGACGGATGACGTGGCGCAGCATCCACTCATAGGTGGCAGACCCCATCGCCAAGGCGCCGACCTCCTTGATGAAGGACGGATACCCCGTCTCGTTGATATCACCAAGGGGAAAGAGCCAGTCGAGAGAATCGTCGAGCGTCGCGATGAATCCATCGAGGCTTGAGGCAGTGTAGTACTGGGTGGTCATGAGCGATACATCTCCTTGCCGGCACTCACCTATTCAGCTTGTTCGGCAACACGAGGCTGGCAGAAGAATTCGTCGGACGGCGCACCTTGCGATCTCACAATTCACACGCTCACCCTTGTCGCCAGGATGACCCGCCGAACGCGCGGACTGCCAGATAGGCCACGTTGCGCTTCCAATAGGCGACCTTGCTTCGCGTCATCAATTCCAGAAAGAGGTCATCGGCCTCCTTCCGATCAAAGCGCTTGTCGGCGGGCGTGACTTCGCCATCAGGCAATGCCACGGTTCCGGCAGAGCCATAAATCAAATCGTGCACGATAGGCGCAACCAGCGAGAGTTCAAATGACGCGATGAAGCCCCATAACAAACGTGGAATACTTGCCAAGTCGGTCTTGAAGCCGCGCTTGGCCGTCACAATGAACCCATCCAATGCCGCACACCGACAATCGTCGAGCAAGACCCATTCGGCGTTGTTGTACGTCACAGCCGGTTCGGGCAACTCCAGCACCCGGCGCAGATTCGCCCCGGAGCCGACGGCTGGTTTCGCCGCTGTCGTGTTCGAAATATGTGACTGAATCTCGCGGGCGGAAATCTTCCGATTTCCTTCGCCGATGTCGAAGCTGAACGATTTGGTGAGAGCCGCCACGAGACTGTCGTTGTCGGCCAACGCCGGAGCCTTGCCCGTCGCGGGCCGCTGCGGTGAAGTAGCACGCTCAACGACCTTGTCACGACTGACCGTGAGGGACATCGATCGGTCGCCGTCGCACATGTTGATGGTGATCGTGTCCCCATTCTCGATTTGCTGGTCGATCCGGGTAAATTGCTCGATGAGTTGCGTGAGGTACGCATTCGTGTGCGTAAATTGCGCGTGGACGATGTCCGGCATAGAGTCTCTCCTTAAGATATCCTCAGCAGGCTGCCGGCTCGTTCCGACGCACTGCCGGCCCACTCCTCCCCCGTTCGCACGACCGGAGAGGCGGCCTGTCCTCGCTGCGCGGGCTAGTGGGGAAGCGGAAGGGTCAGCAGGATTCCCCCCATCACGTCATGCGGCTTGAAATCTTTCTTTGGACTGTTCGGATGCGCGTTGTGGCAACTCACACAGGTCTGGGACAGGGCCTTGTCCGGGTAGAGAGCCTGGAAGACGGGTCTGCCTCCCTCGGTCGTCACACCGGTGTGGGGACGATCGGGATCGATCAGGATCGCGGTCAGACCGGCCCGCTCGAAGTCGGTGGCCGGACGATTCGTCTTATTGATCGCCCAATTGCTGATGAGCCGGAATCGAATTCCATTGCGTTGCTGCGCAACGAGCCGACCCGATTCGAGCAAGAACTGAGCAGGAAGGGGAAGCCTGGAGGTCTCTCTCCAGTTTTCTGCGGCAAAGACGATTCCCCGCAACTGCATCCGCTCCACGATGTCGGTGGTGTAGAACTCCCGATCGGCCTGGATCACGCTATGCACATAATCCGCGACCATCTCGGCCGGCAAACAGGGGGCCATCCCCGCCTCCTTGCTCGCGGCACTCATCGTCCACTGACTCAACAGAACGGTGGCCACGATGCCGACTACGAGGCCGGTGAAAAATCCTGCACCCTTCATGCTGCACCCACCTTTTTTGTCCGCGCGTGGTTGCCTTGCTCCCCAACCGCAGCCATAAACCCGCCCGGCCAGAACTTGCGGGTCGCCTCCCGCAAAAGCATACGCCGACACAGCGGAGAAATCGAGATTATGGACCGGCCTGTTTCCGAACCGGTACAATACTGGTGGTGATGTCGTCTGAACAATGTGATTCCAATCCGTGGAGAGAAGAATCAGCAGTCGCTTCAGCGGGAATGCAGCCAATGACAGGAAAATTTGATCCGGAATCCCATGAGTGGGCCAGGCACGAGCACGTCGTTGTATTCGATGGTGTGTGCAATTGGTGCAATGCCTGGGTGAACTTTTTGATCGATCACGATCCTCAGGAGACCTTCAAGTTCGGCACCCTACAGTCCGACCGGGGACAACAGATTTTGCATACACTGCAGCTTTCGACCGAAGACTTTTCGACCTTCCTCCTGCTGGAGCAGGCCCGCGTCTACACCAAATCCACGGCCGCGCTGAGAATTGTGCGGCACCTCCCCGGCTTCTGGCCCCTATTCTATCTCGGCATCCTGATCCCAAGCCCCCTGCGTGATGCGCTGTACGATTATGTTGCGCGTCATCGGTACCGGTGGATGGGCAAAACCGATGCATGCCGGGTCCCCTCCCCGAACCAGCGTAGACGGTTCGTGTAGTGCCTGCGGGCAGAGAGTTTCGCCGCACGCAGCGCACGTTCGCGCCTTGAGCCATTCACGGGAACGGCGTAGACTCCGCTTTGTAACGATCGCGCCGGCATCGAGGCCGTGCCCATTCTCATACCTGATGAAGAGGAAGAACCTATGAACCGCTTGTTCACGGCATCCATATTCGTCGCCATCGCTATGGCGTTGTCTGTTCCATCACCGGCGGTCGCACAAAACTTTCCTCTGTCTGTCACACAAAAAATTCAAGCGGCGCAGAAGCAGGTCAAAACGATCGGCCTGGAGGAGTATCGAAAAGTCGTGGAGAGTCCGGGCGAGGCGTTAATTATAGATGTGCGCGAGCCGCAGGAGTTCGCGGCCGGACATGTGCCGGGTGCGGTCAACATTCCCCGCGGGCTTGTCGAATTTCAGATCTGGAAACAGGTCGGGTTTCCAGCCAAGCCGGACACGAACAGACCTGTCTACCTGCAATGCCAAAACGGCAACCGCGCGTCTCTCGCGGCCCAGTCACTTGCGGAGTTGGGGTTCACCAATACCACCGCCGTCGTGATGAGCTTCGATGAGTGGCAACAGGCCGGCCATCCCCTGGTGAAGTAAGCCATCCCCTCGCGCGCGATGAGCGCTTCGTGACACCACTCACGGCTCCGCCGACACATGCCCTCTTGGTGTGTTTATTCAGGCAGGAATTATTCCTCTCTGACACCCGGCAAGTAATATCAAATGCGTCGCATCCGTTGTGAACGGGCACTGCATCAATCCATCGCCAACAGCCGGTAAGCCGGTCGGCTGTCCGCTCAATGCGACCCCCCGCACTGTTCGGAGAGGCTCAGGGCGACCCGATAGGCATCGGAATGATAGAACTGAGGCAGTGTGAACGAGAGTTCATCCTGTTCCAGTGAGAAAACACGATCGAGCGTGACAACAGGCGCTTCGAGAGGACCGGACCCCACATCTGGTATTTGCTCGGCGCAGAGATGCAGAGTTCCGCTCTGTTGCGAGGCAACCAGACGCCCGATATTCTTGAGTACGACTTTCGTGTCGCCAGGCGAATCGTCCTCGTATTTGCCCAACAAGAGTCGTACCGTGCCGGCGGTCTTATCCAGTGCGGCGAGGGCATGGAGCTTGGGACTATCCGTCATCGTAGACAGCCGGACACCCTCCATCTCCGCATAGGTCTTATAGACGTGCCACCCGGGCCGTTTTTGCTTGCGATCGACATACAACAATCCGTCCAGCGTAGGGTTATCGCAGGTATTTTCCACGTAGCTCCGGCTCATATCCTGAGGATCAGGCCAACAGGCTCGCATCGCGCTAAGGATGTCGGCCCGCTCATAGGCGGCAATGACTCCCGCTGTATAACCGGCACTCGTCCAGGACTCCTGCCCCAGGATCTCGTTCACCGAAATCGGCCGCGCCTGACCGTGAGCCTTCAAGTAGTCGCGCAAATCATTCACGTACCTGATGGCCTCCGATGGATCCGCATATTCATGATAGGACACGACATCGGGAAAGACTCCCTGCGAATCACTCCACTCCAAAAAGGACTTGAGTAATTGGTATCGACTCACGCTCGGCCCGACGATCTGCGCGCCGGGAATCCGCTGCTTAATGCGCTGATAAGCCAGCCGCCAGCCTTCTTTGAGCCGTTCACTGTCATTGAGAGGAACCGCTGCAAGATCGGGTTCATTGTAAATATCCCAGATCACCGACAGTTGTCGCTGCAGCACTTGATCGATCACATGATCCACATGCGCCAACCAGGGCTCATAGTTCCCGTCGAGACCGATCTGATTGATATCAAAAATCTGCAGGGCGCGATGCTCGAAGACCAGTCCGAGGGTCAGCTGAAACTCCGTCACCCCGGCCTGTTTGAGCCGGTCATAGTTACTCAACACATACCCGGTGTTTCCGCGAAAACTGGTGGGCTTCAACGGAAGAATCAGCTCCATCGGCGGGTCTGTCGGTTCGATGCTGACCAGATACCCGTTAGCTCGATGGTTCATCGGGCCCTGCTCGACCCCCAGATCGACCCTGATAGTGCCGGCCAGACTCCAAGGCGCGCACAACAACAGTCCAGCTGTCAGCAGGCCAATGATCGAGGCAAGTCGCACAGACAGGGCTCCTCCCATGACGCCTTCCAATCAGAAAATCCAACGATGTTCGGTTGTACTGCCGGAAAATGCCGGCGGTCAAGATGGAGCGGGTAGAATCAGGCCGCGATACAGAGTTCGCGCCATCGTGGAAGCTGGGGCATCAACTGTTCACGCGCCAGATAGTGCTGATCCAGACCGGGGACTTCGGTCGGGTTCTCACGGGGACGGGCCTGGGCCTCAGCCATGGCATTCGCCACATGAACGGCGGTCACGGCACAGAATCCGGATCCCTTGTAGTCGTCAGGATGGTGGTGATAGGCCACCGCTTCCACAATGCCGTCGCCGAGTCCCCAGATTCCGAGCAGATAGGCCCCGACATGGGCATGATCGGCCCCGAACACCTCCCGCTCGGCTTCCCAATCAGGCATCTGTTTTGACTGCATCAGCTCCAGGACTCGCGCGTAGTCATCGGGTTTGTTGGCCACCAATACCAACACCCCGACGTCGTGGAGCAAGGCAGCCGTAAAGGCTTCATCCATCACGGCTTGACTCGCACCGGTCTCCTTCGCAATTCGTCGCGCGCAGGTGCCGGCGAGCATCGCATGCCGCCACAACTCATCCAACGAAAACGACGGGAGTTGCGCCTGGTCGAACTGCGCGAAGACCTGACTGGAGAGCACCAGCGACTTGATCGTATCGAATCCGAGCAGCGCCACCGCCTGCTCCGGATCGGACACATGGGTGCGAAGGCCGAAGAAAGCGGAATTCACCAGCTGCAGGATCTTCGTGACCATGCCGAGATCTTTGGCCACAATGCGGGACGCCTTCTTCAGCGAGGCCTGCGGAGCCTGCATCTCCTTCATCAACTCCTGATAGATCGATGGGAGACTCGGCAGCGTGTTGATCTCGTTCGCCAGGCTGCGAAGCGCGGGATTGACCAGCACGTCCCGTAATGCCTCCGCCTTCTCAATGGTCGCTTTCAGCGTGGCGACATCGAACGGTTTCTGAAGAAATCGATGTGCGACCGACGCGGACCGCAGATAATTGGCAGGGCTCTGGTCTCCGGACAACACGATGCGGATCGCCTGTGGACAGACTTTGCGCACCTCGCCGAGGAATTGAGCGCCGTCCATCCCCGGCATCGTCATGTCCGATACCACTACGTCGCAGGGGGTCTCACGGATGGCGGTCAATGCGGCCGTGGCGGAAGGATGGAATTCCATCGCCCATTCGGCCTGCATCGGAGCCAGTGTCCGTTGTAGATGATTCAAAATCTCGGGCGCATCGTCCACAAAGACCACACGTCGCACCGTCCCCTCCTCTCGGCGGGATTTTCCTCTTCTCCTCATCGGTCAGCCTTGCCAGAACCTTGAGTCGGTTCAGGAAAGCCCGGAAGGAAGATGGTGTGCGCGCATGATTCGTGACAACGACTGAGTCAGAGAGAGGGGAACGGCATGAGGATCAGTTGCGATCGAGATCCCAACTTACGATGTCGGCGTTTTTCCCTTCGCCTCCCGGGACCCCGTCGGCCCCGAAGGAAACGATTTCGAACTCGCCACCCTGCGTGGACGGAGTCGTATATTTATAGGGACCGCCCCAGGGATCGACCGGCACTTTGGGAAGATACCCGCCGGCCTTCCAGTTGGGGGCAGCAGGACCTGACGCAGGTCGTTCGACCAGGGCCTTCAAGCCCTGCTCGGTTGTAGGAATATTGCCGTTGTCGAGCTTGTAGAGTTGAAGGGCACTGTCAATATTCGAAATTTGGGCCTTGGCTGCGGCCCGCTTCGCATCTTCCGTTCGCCCCATCACGCGAGGAATCAACAGCGTCGCCAGGATCGCGAGGATCACCACGACGATCATGACCTCGATGAACGAAAATCCTCCGCAGGAGCTCAGTCTCTTGAGCTGAATGCCGCAAAAATCGGTCACCGTCCCCGTGCGACGAGAGCCTGAACTATTCAGATCGTGACGCCATCCCATATGCACGCTGCTCCTTCTATCGACAGACCTGGAGGACCTTGTACCACGCACACCCACGCCGATCGGGAATTGTAACAGGAACTTCGCCCTCACTGTAGCCCCATTCCTTCGGACCACTGCTTCGCGCATTCGCTAGCCCGCAGTATTCATGACGGTTCGTCGTGAAATCGACGAGTCACGTTGCGAGACCGGCGCGCGGAGCCGGGAGGACCCGAGGCGTACTCGTGCAGTACGTTGAGGGTCCGAGGGGCGAGCCCGCCGGCCGAAGGCCCGTCGCAGCAGTGAATCGGCGATTGCAGCAGAAGTGCTCATGAATAGTGCAGGCTAGGGCCGCGCGATCTGAAAAAGCATGACGCCGGGCTTCAGCTGCGCGCGGGGAAGCACGCTCTGATGCATCCGAAACGTCGGCAGCGATGCCACCGGCGTGATCGTCTGGACGTGCATTCCGGCGGCTCGACATCCGTCTGCTACCGTTGAAGGACCCACAACAAACGCGACGGCGCCGGGCATGAGCTGCCGAGCCAGTTGCTGCATCCGCGCAGCCACCGCATCCGGTTTGTCATAGTGGCTGAACGGTGTCCACTCGTAGGCGAGATCGTACGTGCTGTGGCTCGGATCTCCGCGCCCATCGACACGGGCGATCATGTGCACCCGGGAGAACCAGTCCAATCGTTGTGCGCGGGCCCACAGGTTCCATAACATCTGAGCCTGCCGCTGCGCGAACACCGGGTGGTCGTAGAGCACGGTGCAGGCGCGCGGGCGGTCGCTTCCGATACAGGTCGTGATCGCCGCGTCGAATCCGCTGATCAACTGATGCCCTGCCCGACCTACCTGCCCGGCCAACGGGCGATCCTGCTCGATGAGGTCCTGCAGATAGTCCGCCACGAACGGCTGCGTCGGCAACTCACCGATCTCCTGTTCATCGTCCGGGTAGAGCAGCACCGCACCGAACGCTTTCTCCGGACTGATTGTCGGCGCCGCCCCTCCAAATACAGCAGTCCAATCGATGCCGGGCCGCGCCGCACTGACCATTGGCGGTCCGGTTACGGGGCCCCAGCTGTGGCCCAACGCAAGCACCCGGCGGATGCCTCGATCCACCAGCAGGAGCTGCTCCTGCTCAACCGCTACTCCACGTTCACAGGGCGCCGCGCCGCGCCGGTCGAACGGTTGATAGGAGAGTCCGGCGGGATCATCCCAGCAAGTGGCCTTCAAGATTCGTTGCCCGTGAATCGTCACACAGAGCTTCTGCGTCGCATCGACATGCCGTCTGGGCGCATCCGGGACCGGAAGCCAGGTCACCAGGTGCGACCGTGGGGGATCCATGAACAGAGGGAAGGGATCGCCGCCGCCCGGGATCTGCGGTGAGAAAAAGTTGCTGAACAGCCGGTAGGCCGCCTCGGACGGATAGGTGGGAATGCCTCGATACCGCAGAGCCCGTGGCGCGGGTTTCGTCCGGTTCTGATCGTCATACAGCCCGCGAATCAATTCAAACAGCGCCGACCCGGTGCCGGGCAGCAGCGAGAGAAACAGCTCCACCACCGGAAGAAAGTCGATCTCCTCCCAATGCATGGCTCCCATGCATGCCATGAATTGCTTGGAATCGAACGTCCCGTCCGGAAGAAAATAGATCGCATCCTTCCGGTGCCGGATCGTGGCGGCGCCCGTCGCCCCGATGGTGACATCCTGATCGTTGTAGAAGAACCGGACTTCCTCCAGCGGAACCCGCATCGCTTGCGCCGCCATGCCACGAAGATCGTCCGCCCTCAGTCGTTGCCACCCCGGCTTGCGCGACAAGTCCAGGGTCATGGTATTCACCAGGCCGCTGGGAGTCAGGCCGACCCAGGCCCCCCAGTCGAGATGCACCCTTGCCCGCAGGAGGCGGAGCACGCCATCGACGGGCCCCCATTCACATTCATGCAAGGAATGACCGTCCGGATCGGTCGCACAGATACGGCGACCATGGCTTCCATAGACGACGAGATGGCCGGTCGGTTGTTGAGAAACGGATCCCGCCACAGCCGTCAGGTGTGGCAGGTCCGTGAGATTGGAAGGAAAGGTGAGCGTGCCGGGACGCCTGAGAATCTCGTGTACCAAGGAATCAGGCAGCATTTACTCGCGGATTTGACCGCTCCCGAGCACCACAAATTTTGAACAGGTCAATTCTTCAAGCCCCATCGGCCCTCGAGCGTGGAGCCGCGATGTGCTGATGCCGATTTCCGCCCCCAGGCCGAACTGGTAGCCGTCGTTGAGCCTGGTCGAGGCATTCACGAGCACCGCGCCGGCATCGACCTCGCGCAGAAACCGCATTGCGCGCGCATAGTCCTTGGTCACAATCGCCTCCGTATGTTGGGATCCGTAGGTGGCGATGTGCTCCAAGGCTTCTTCCATGTTCTTGACCACTTTGATCGCGAGGATCAGATCCAGAAATTCACGGCCGAAATCATCCTCAGCGGCCGGCGTCACCTCAGGACAGAGCTGACAGGTCTTCGCGCAACCACGAACGTCCACCTTCGCCGCTTTGAGTTTCTCCACCAGGAGCGGCAGCCAGGTGCGCGCGATACTGTGGTGGACCAACAGGGTCTCCATGGCATTGCAGGTCGACGGGCGCTGCACTTTCGCGTTCAGACAGATCCGCTCGGCCGCCTGGGGATCGGCATCCACATCGACATAGGTGTGGCAGACTCCCTTGTCGTGTTTGAGCACCGGGATCGTCGCATGTTCGGCGATCGTCTTCATCAGCGATTCCCCGCCTCTCGGAATGATGAGATCGATATACCGGTCCTGTTTGAGCAACAGCTGGACGACCTCACGCTCCGCACGATCGACGAATGTAATCGCGCCCGCCGGCACGCCGGCCTTCTCCGCCGATTCGCTCAACACCTTGGCAATGGCCACGTTCGAATGCAAGGCTTCGGATCCGCCTCGCAAAATACAAACGTTTCCGGACTTGAGACACAGGGCGGCCGAATCCGCGGTCACATTCGGACGCGCTTCATAAATGATCCCGATGACCCCGATCGGCACACGCATGCGGCCCACTTGCATCCCGTTCGGCCGCGTCCACATCTTCGGCGTATCGCCGAGCGGGTCCGGCAATCGCGCAATGTCACGAATCCCTGCCGCCATCTCCCGGATACGCTCCGCCGTCAGCCGCAAACGATCCCCCAAGGCTTTTCGCTCCGGCGTGGCCTCGAATTGCTCGAGATCCTTTTCGTTCTCGGCCAACAGCTCCGTCTCATGTTCTTCAAGCCCGTCGGCCATGGCTTCCAAGGCCTGATTCTTGACCGCCGTCGGAAGGCTGGAGAGCCGGCCGGCCGCCCCCTTGGCCCTTTTGACCAGAGTCGCGACATATTCTTCCGGAGTGAGTATTTCAACGGGAGCATCCAGCTCCGGAACCGGGGATTCGGTAAGATCTTGTTCCATGTCGTGAATTCCTGCTGCTGGCCGCACATGAGGCCCGATGCCTCAGCGTATCGGCCGATCAAGATGGTGAACGAAGGCACGGCGATCTATAGCCAGACAGGATACTGTGGGGTTCGGAGTCGGGTCAAGGGTTGCGAGCAGGACCCGGTGTCGGCGGAGCACCCGGAGCAGACCCCTGCGGCCCTGGTTGCATGGGCATTGTGCCGGGAGCCAGGCCCATCATGGGCGGCATCAACATGGACATCGATGAGGGATTGGGATGTTGAAACATCCAGTCGTGATACGTTTTCCGGCCTTCGAAGTGACGGACCGCGAGGGGGAAATCGCGCTCCTTGATCGGTTTCGCTTTGCTCTTGCTCCGGACGCCCATGATGCCGCCGGTCGGCGCGCGCATATACTCCCAATCACCGCCGCTCATCGGATCTTGATAGACCCTCCGCAGATACGGCTTGGGCGTTCGCGTCAACTCCGCCAGGGACTGAGGATAGATTTCGGAGGGCAGGATACGCCCGATCTTCATCGTATTTGAGTAAAGGGCAATGGCATTTTGAATTTCGATGCCCTTGGCCATAAGATCGGCTTCTTTCTCGCGCTGAACCATGACGGTCCATTGGCGGGCAGCGGCGGACACGGAAATCCCGATCAACACGATCGAAAACATCAAGGCGAGATAGGTAATCCCGTCAGTATTTCTGAGATGGCCACGCACCCCCATCACCTGCCTAATTGGGTTGCCCCTCAGCCCCTGGTGCATCCGTGACCGGAATCACCTGCGTAATTTTTGATGCCACATCCTGGAGCGTGATCTCACTCATCGAGACCGCCTTTACCAACACCTCACCGGCAATCACTTCGCCGACCTGCACCACGTGCATCTCATCATTCTTCACGACCACGGCCATGTTCTTTTTCTTCTGCGAGCCCCCTCCCACCGCCATGAACCCCACATAGCGGAACTGGTTCAATTCCGTCGCAATCCGCAGCCGTTCAATTTCTTCCGGTGTCGGCCCCTTCGGCTCTTCGACCGTCGGCTCTTCCTCCTCGTTCTGCGGTGCTTCCACCACCGGCTCCCCTGCAGGCGACGGAGGCTTGGCAGGACCGCGAGCACGACTGCGACGAGGGGCGGGAGGCGGTACCACAACCGGCTCCTGGGGAAGGAGACTGGCGAAAATATTGCGCGGAGTCGCAAACGTCGCTTCCCGCTGCCCCTTAATGGCGGCCAGCCGTTCAAGATGCACTTGTAGATTGCCGCCGGCAGCGACGGCCGCTGCCGGCGCCTTGCCCACCGTCCGCTGCCCGCTGACATGCGTCAGGGGGACTCGTTCCTGTTCGCTGAAATGGCCGAATTGCCAGACGAGCAACCCGATCCAAAGGACCACGAGGGTCATCAGCAGCAGACCTTGATTTTTGCTGACTCGATTCATGTGAGTTACGGCGTCGGGGACTGCAAATGCTCCCCGCGCAGATAGGTCGAAATTCGGATATTGAAGGTCAATTGCTGGTCCTGCACATTCCCCGAGCGAATCAAGTTGAGGTCTTCAATGAACAACAGTTCCTCGGCCGATTCCAGGTTGTGCAGAAAGCGGCGCAAATCCTCATACCGACCGGTCACCGTCCCCTGCAGGACGGCTTTCGTCGCGTCGGGGACGGCAGTCTTCTCTGTCTTATAGGAGAGGGCCGGCAACGTCACCTGATCGCGTTTCGCCTCTTCGGTGACACCGAGGGCCAGCGGCGCAAAATCACGGAACAACGGCAACACGGCCCACACCCGCTGCAGATCCGCCTTCGCCTTCTTGGCCTCCTTGTGCCGATTCAACTGTTGGCGGGCTTTGAGCCAGTCGGCCTCAAGCCGCACCTGCTCCTGCTCTGCCGCCCCCAAGACCAGGGCATGAATGCCGTAACTCAGCACACACAGCCCCGCCACAAACGCGACCCAGGGAAGAATGGGTGCATAGGGTTTCCGCCAGGTCAGTTGAAGACGATCGAGTCCTGGAAACATCATGGGTTGCGATTCCGATAGCGCAACGAGAGATCAAACTCGACCAATCCGCTCGCCATGACCCGGTGTTGCCCGAGTACAGGTTCCTTGAATTGGGGATGATCCTGAAACGTCACCGTCAATGTCGTCACATCTTCCAATGCCCGGGCGGAACCGGTAAGCATGATCGTGGCATTGGCAGGATCGAGCCGAATGCTGTTAACCGCGATGCGCTGAGGAATCGCCCGCTCCAGTTCCGTCAGAAACCGGGTCCAGGAAAAGCTGCGCTTCTCGATCAGGTGATTGGCAAACTCTATCTCCTTGGGCAGGACTTGCAAGGCGGCCTCCGACAGATCCAGGCCTTCCTGCTGCGCCTCTTTCAACAGGTCCCGGTCCCGGTCCTGCACCTGGTTCAGAGCTGACTCCATGGATTCGACATCTTGCCAAACCAACCAGGCCTGCGAAATATCCCACAGCATCGCCAGGCCGATCGCCCCCGCCAGTAACATGATCACCAGCCTGGCTGGAGCCAGGTACCACCGATACCGGCTGCTCATATTGATCGCGAATGCGCCGTGCCGAGCAGCTGGTTGCCCGACACGCACCGCGACATCCCGAATCGCCGACACGAGGTTGTCCAACGACATGGCTTACACGACCCCTGCAATCGCCGGCAAGGCGGCACTCGTCCGTGGTCCCGCAATGGTGCCTCCACCGTACTGTTGCACGCGGTCCCATTCCAGTTCCTGCACCGGCACGCCCAATCCCTTCTCCAACTGCTGCCGTAACCCGGCGCCCATGGCTTCATCGGCGATCAGCACCGCTTGGCTGATGGCCAACTCCGGCGTCTGCTGCTGACAGGCATAGATAGAGTCCGCGCACTCTTGCACGATACGATTGAGCGCCACCTGCTCGGAACCCGGTGCCAAGGCGCCCCCCGAGCCGATCCCGCCCTGCAGTTTCGACCGGAGAAAGACCAACGTCCCGTTGTGAAAAATCAGCGCCGTGACTCCGCCGTCCGTGGCATTCACCCATAAAAAGTCAGCGGTCGAACGAGCCGCACGCCCCGTCCCGTGCGCCCATAAGTTGAACAATCGCAAACTTGCGACATCCACTTCCTGTGGAATCAACCCTGCCGCTTCGCAGACCGCTTCATACTGAGTCAGCACGGCTTCTTGCACCACGACCGCCAGCACGGTACAGGGCCCATCACCGGATCCGCCCGGATCGGACAGCACCTGCGAAAACACTTTGGCCCCGCTAAGGGACAGGAGCTGCTCCTGCCCCAATCGCCACCGCACCAACGCATCGCGCTCATCGGAGCTCCAGGGAAGGTCCTGCAATCGTAACACCGCCAGTCGTACGGCCAGATCCGGCAGAATGATGGTCGCTGCGCGCGGGACGCCCGGAGTGGAAGAGCGACCGGGGGCCTGAGTGGTGGCCGAACCGGCAATCGCCCGGATATGCGTCTCCAGTTCGTGGGGAGAGATGATGTTTTGTTCCAACGGAGACAGGCGCACGATCCCCTCGGGCAACGCGGACACCACGCACTGGTACCGCGGCCTGCCGCGCCAATTCCGATGCACCTCCGCCCACGCCAGATCGCGTGCGCCGATTTTCAGGCAGTACTGCGGCCGGCTGGTGATCCAATCCCACATCGATTATCGCTCTTCGCTAAACGTCACGCGGTTGATTTCACGAAGCGTGGTCTCGCCGGCCAGCACTTTCTTCACGGCGGATTGCCGCAACGTGATCATGCCGTCCGTGACCGCGCGGTACCGGATCTCCGACAACGCACGATCGGCCAGAATCATTTCCTTGATCTCGTCCGTCAGGTCGAGAAATTCAGTAATACACTTGCGGCCCCGATAGCCGGTGTCGTGGCATTCCGAACACCCTTTCCCCTCATAGAACGGCGCGCTCTTGAACTCATCGTAGTCGAGGCCGGATTCCTCCGCGAGCGCCTGGTCAAGGACAACCTGATGCCGGCAATCGGGACAGATCACCCGAATCAGCCGTTGCGCCAGAACGCAGGTCAACGCCGCCAGAAAGTTGTAGGAATCGATCCCCATCGAGGCGAAACGTCCAATCACATCGAACACGTTATTGGCGTGCACCGTCGTCAACACCAAATGGCCGGTCAAGGCCGATTGAATGGCGATCTGCGCCGTTTCCGCATCACGAATTTCACCGACCATGATCTTGTCCGGATCGTGTCGCAGAATCGACCGCAACCCACGGGCGAACGTCAGACCCTTCTTTTCGTTCACCGGGATTTGCACGACCCCCGGCAACTGATACTCCACCGGATCTTCGATGGTGATCAGTTTATCTTCCTGAATGTTCATTTCGCTGATCGCGGCATAGAGCGTCGTGGTCTTTCCGCTTCCGGTCGGACCGGTCACGAGCACCATCCCGTAGGGTCTCGTAATGGCGCGACGGAACCGCTTGAGGTCCTCCGGGTTGAAACCGAGACGATCCAGTCGCAGCGTCGATACGCCCGTGGTAATCGCCTCGCGGTCCAGAATTCGGATGACCACGGATTCCCCGAACACGCTCGGCAAAATCGACACCCGGAAATCGACCGTCTTCCGGTCGAGCCGCATGCGAAAACTGCCGTCCTGCGGGACGCGCCGTTCGGCGATATCGAGGTCGGACATGACCTTGAGGCGGGACACTAACGGTGGATGCAGCTTCACGTCGAGCGGATCCATCGCCGAAACCAGAATGCCGTCTACGCGAAACTTCACCGTGGTGGCTCGATCCGTCGCTTCAATGTGAATATCGCTGGCCCGTCGCTGCATGGCGCTCAACATGATCGTGTCGAGGAGTTTGACCACCGGGCTTTGGTCTTCGCCGAAGTGATCGACGGTCAAGACCTCTTCGCCCCGCTCGTCCTCTTTCACCAGGACCGAGCGGTACTCCGCCTCTAATTCACGTAGCGCCTGACTAGACCCTTCGCTCCGTTCCAATGCCGATTGGATGGCGCTTCGCGAGCTCACCACATAGTGGAGCGGACGATTGAGCAGAATCTCCAATTCATCCAGCGCCAGCAGGTTCTGCGGGTCGGAAATCGCAATCGTCAATGCGCCGGCCTCGTCCTTCACCGGCACGAAAGGATGTCGCCGCATCAACTTGACGGAGATCGTGTGATAAAACTCGGAGTCCACGCGGAACCCGGTGAGCGGGTCATAGGGCAATCCATACTGGGCTGCTAATGCCTGCGCCAATTGCGCCTCGGAAATGGTCCCCTCTTCGACGAGCGTCTGCCCGAAGGCGGTGGTGCTGCCTCCCAAACGGGCAACAACCTGGTCCACAGTCCGTCTCGGCAAAATGCCCTCGCGCACCATCACATCGGCGAGCGACGGGCGAGTGAGATGGCGTTGCATCAGCATATTCAGTCCCTCCGACTTCGGCACGGGTCACGACGCGTCGGGCACGGGGTCCCGCCGTATCGTCGGATTATTGAATCGTCCCGGCCATCTGGAAAATCGGCAAATACATAATGATGACGATGCCCCCGACCAGGAGCCCCATCACCAGCAACAACACCGGCTCAATCCAGGTGGTCAACTGACTGAGCCGCACGTCCAGATCCCCTTCATAAAACTCGGCCACGTCACGCAGCATCGGTTCCAGCGAGCCGGTTTCTTCACCGACCGATAACATTTCAATCGCGAGCTTGGGCAGGATCTGCGGCCGCTCAATGGCAGCGGCCAGCGTGCTGCCTTCGCGGATTTCGTTCACCGCCGACACCAACCCGCGCGACACAAAGCGGTTCGAGACTGCACCGCGCGCAATCTCAAGCGCTTCCACCAGCGGCGTGCCGCCGGCTAACACCGTGGCCAGCGTGCGGGTCAATTGGATGGTGTGATGTTCCACAAGAATCATCCCGAGCAGCGGCAATTTCAACAGGTTCCTATCCACGGAGAATCGACCGGCGGAGGTTTGATACCACGCCCGTCCCATCAGCACCGCCACAACCGCCACGATCGCCACCGGAATCAACTGCGCCTCACCCATCTGGATCACCGAGATGAGCATGCGGGTTGCCGTCGGCAAATTGGCGGATGATTCACCATACACCGAGATGAATGTCGGCATCACATAACTCAGCAGAAACCCCACCACCGCAACGCCGACAACCACGAGAAAGGCCGGATAGGCCAGTGCCTTGGTGACTTTCTGGCGAAGGCCGATCATCAGCTTCAGATAGGCAATATAGCGCTGCAGCACCTCGGCCAGATTCCCGGACTGCTCACCGGCACGGATGGTGGCGAGGTACAGGTCCGAGAAATAGGTGGAATGCTTGCCCAAGGCTTCGGAGGCCGATGCCCCGCCGCGAATATCCTGACGGACGGCTTTGAGCGCTTCTCGAAACGGGGCTCGTTGGGTGCGATCGATGAGCAGGTCCCAGACCCGCAAGACCGGTAGCCCCGCTTTGATCAGGGCCAACAACTCCTGATTGAACACGAGGAAATCTTGAAGGGGAAGCTTTCCCCAACGGCCTGCCGCCAGACCCGGCACACCGAACCCCGCTCCTCGCCTGGAGAGACGGAATACCAGCAAGCCGTCCGACTCAAGCTTGGCTCGAACCAGGTGCTCATCTTCGCCTTCGATGTGTCCCTCGAAGGTCGTGCCGTCCGCGCGAGCCGCTCTGTATGCGAATACCGCCATGAGTTCATTCGGGTGGACACATCACGCGCTGCCCCGGTCTCTATCGAACGAGGGTTTTCAGCGAGACCGGCTGCATAGCCGCCTGCTGCAGCCGAGGCTCCGGCAATCGGAGCGTCCGTCCAACAACAATGAGATTCGTCGGCAAACCATTGAGTGATTTCAGCGCTTCCAGGCTGACTTTGTGCCGGCGCGCAAGTCGCCACAACGTATCACCGCCCTGCACGACAATTGTCCTGACCGGCTCCGCGGCGGACGGGATCGGCATCACAATCGGCGAAGCCTGAGGAACGTCTGAGACCGGTGCAGCCTCGCCATCGGCAGGTGCGGATTGTGGCGCCTCCTCCTCTTCATTCTCAAGCGGCTTCACGGCCGACTGTTCCTGTGTATCCCTTGGGGCCGGCACCGCTCCGTCCGGGCTGGATGACGCACGCTTCCGTTGAAGGCGAACCCCGTTCGGTGGCTGCTGGGGCCGGCTGTGCAACGGAGCAACCGTCTGCGCCACCCGCTCCCGTTCGGTGTGAGCCGAAGTCAACTCCTCACGCTGCAATTCGATGACCTGGCGGGCATCCGCC
Organism: Nitrospira sp. ND1; assembly: GCF_900170025.1. Taxonomy (NCBI): domain Bacteria; kingdom Pseudomonadati; phylum Nitrospirota; class Nitrospiria; order Nitrospirales; family Nitrospiraceae; genus Nitrospira; species Nitrospira sp. ND1. Next base: position 919,107 of record NZ_FWEX01000005.1, read on the forward strand.
AATCGTCGTTCGGTCTCCCGCAACATGCCCTGCAGTTGCGCCCGCGCCACTTGGGCATCCGCCAATTCCTTCCGCTGCTCCTCAAGCTCCGTGCGCAATTCGGCCGCCGTGCGCTGCGCTTCACGCACCGCCGTCTTGAGGGAGTCCGCCGCAACCTGAAGATCGGTGGGGGTCGATTCCGGACTTGGCGTGACCCGCGCGCACCCTCCCCAGAACAACAGACTCATCGTCGCCACTATCGAGCACCCGAATCGTAAGCCCACGACCGTCCGCCAAACAGGACCCGCTTGTTGGATCATGGTATTCATTGCCTTACCATTGGTTGTAGGGAACTCCGTTGGTGCCGACCAGATCGGACCCGGAAAACACATCGACCATACCGCCTTCCCCTTCGTCGACCATTTCCTGCCAGGTCGTCGTCGAGCCGGTCAACGGATCGGTCGGCACCCGCCGAAGATAGCCGGCCGACACCAACGCCTCAATGGTCTCGGGGTACTTCCCTTTATCGGCACGGTGCTGGTCGATCACATCGCGCAGCGAAAATAAATCCTGGCGCAGCGCCCCTTCTTTCGCCTTGATAATCGCCGCATGGTAGGACGGCACGGCCAACGTGGCCAAAATTCCGACGATCGTCACCACAATCATCAACTCGATAATCGTAAACCCATGCGGTGACGAGAACGGCCATGAGCGCTTACCAATCTCGGTATTTCGTGCCATCCAGTGCCAGCTCTTGACTATGAGTCGTAACATCGTACACATCTTCTCCGCACCAGTCCTTCACACTGGCGGGATCTCGGTAACAACGCAGGCGCCAATCGGCGGCTCCGGTCACGGGATCCAAGGGAATCGATCGCAGGTATCGCTTGATCGTCGTCCCACGCACCGTCGCCTGCTCCCCCGTCAGCTTGACTCCCAACAATACATCCAAGGATTTCGGGTAGCCATAGGGCCCGGTGACGTCTTTGCAGCTCAACTTGTTTTTAACGCATGCCGGCCCCGTCAGGGTGTCTCCGTCACGCGACCATTCCAGGTGAAACGTATCGATCGCGGCCCGGATCACCCTCAAGTTCTGCCGTAGTTCGATCTCTTTCGTCCGCTTGGTCGAAACCTTGGTGAACGGCAGGGCGACTGTGGCGAGGATGGTGAGAATGGTCAGGGTGACGAGCAGTTCGAGCAACGTGACGCCGGACTGTTTCACCGCACTCTCACCACTCCCACGGCTTCACCGGTCCCCTCGGGACTGTCGAGATCGTCATGCTTGGCCATCTGCAGGCGCAGGGACGACACTCCCGGAGATTTGGCGAGAAACGTCAATCGCAACAGGCGCCCCTCATCTTTTGTGGCGCTTGCGGACCGATGCAGGCGCAATTCGATCAGGCCCTCGGTAGCGGATGGCGTCGCCGTTACCGCAGCTTTACCGGCTTCGGTCCCCAACACCTCGCCGAGGGTGGCATCCCGAAACTCGAGAATCTTCGGATCGAATTCCAGCGTAAAGGTCTCGGTATCCAACCCGCGGGCCTGTGTCGCCAACACGTCCACCCGTAATTCCTTATTCATTTGAGCCGTGACGTCTGCAGGCTGGATCGCCAGCTGAAGTTCGAGAGGAACAAGGTCGGCGCTCGCCACCGTCCCCTTGGATTGTTTCGAGACGCCTTTTTCTGCGAGCTTGCCGGAACCGCTCAACGTGGACATTCGTGCCGAAATCTTTTTCGGCTGCATAGCGAACAAGGGCGACGTGGAGTAGACGGATTCCGTTCCGGACCAGAAGGCCTGCCCCTGCGGACCCGGAAGCCGCAACGAATTCACGATATGCGGGGTAATCGTCAGAATCACTTCCGTCGTCACCCGTTGGGTCTTGAACGAACTCAACAGATTGCCCAGGAAAGGGATGTCACCGAGCCAGGGAATCGTCACCTTGGTCCGACGATCTTCTTCCTGAAGAAGTCCTCCCAGGACGATGGTCTCGCCGTCGCGCACATTCAACATCGTCTCGGCGGACCGGTTGCCGAACTTGAATTGCGTGATCGGGGGAGATTGTTGCAACAAGACGACATCGCCCAGGCGAATTACCTCGATCTTCATTTTCAACGAGAGTTCATTCGCCAGGTGGATGTTCGGCTCAACCGTCAGTTTGACGCCGGTGTCGCGAAACTCGATCGATGTGACGGTTGAAGTCGTCGGAACGGCGCCGGTTGCGGCCTGCCCGGGCAACACGTTCGTGGTGGAGAGCAGGATCGGTTGCTTGTCACCGATATTGACCTCGGCCTTCTTGTTGTTGAGCACGCGCACTTTCGGCGCTGCCAGAGTCTTGGCGTCGGTGACCTGCTTGAAGAAATCCAATTGCACATTGGTGGGAAGCTTGAACAGATAACTGTCCTGTCCCAGACTGGCCAGGTTCCGGTACGTGAACTGCTGTGCGATATCCCCGGCAATCGCTCCCGTAAACCCGGGCGGGATCAGAGCAGCGCCGATTTGTTTGGGATAAGACAATCCATACGTCTGATCCACGGTTCGATTCACTTCGAGCACTTCCACGTCGAAGAGCACTTCTGAATCTTCCCGATCGTTCGCCTGGATGATCTTCTCCGCCAGTTCCACCTTTTCCGGCTGATCCCGAATCACGATGGTATTCAGCGCTTCATTGCCATGAATATGCTTCACATCCAGCATGGACTTCAGCAGCGCCACCATCTCCTTCGCTTTGGCGGATGACAGGTAGAATGTCCGGATCATGAGGTCCTGATACTGCTCCTGCTTCTGCTTGGTATTGGGGCTGATAATAAACAGTGTGGGGCCGGCCTTCTGAGCAAACAAACTGTTGCTGTTCAAGACCAGCGACAAGGCCTCATCGAACGGCTTGTCCTCCAACGAGATGGTGACGGGATCGTTGCGCACATCCTTGTCGAACACAAAATTGACATGCGCCGCCTTCCCCAAGGCCTCCACCACTTCCTTCAGCCCGGCATTGCGGAATTGCAACGTCACCGGCTGCTTCTGCCGGTCGTCGCGATCCACGGCATGCTGTTCCGCCGACAGCCTGGCCACGCCTTCGAGGGCTTCTTTATAAGTGGGATCGAGTTCCACGGCCCGCATATACACCGCCATGGCCTCACTCACCCGGCCCAATTGCGCCAGACGCTCGGCCTCACGATACCGCTCGCGCGCCTCCTTGAGTCGCAAGGCTTCGGTCAATCCGGCCTCATGTTCCTTGCTTGTCGGCTCGATCGTCAAGGCGCGCTTGAATTCTTCGGCGGCCTGATCGAACTGGCGATCCTTCAGCAGCTGCCGGCCTCGCTCATCATGCGCCGCGGCTGCGCGCTCCCGGGCTACCGAGTACTTGTTTTGCAGTGACGGCTCGAACGGATCATCCTTGAGCGCCTGTCGATAGGCGACACTGGCCTCTTCCCAGTTTCCAGCCGCGAGATGCTGATCGCCGCGTTTGACGTCAGGAGAGACAAACGTGCCACAGCCGGAGACCAGGAGACCACACACAACTCCGGCCGTCGAGATCAGAATCCGACAGTACCAATGGTCTTTAGTCTCGACGTGTGTCGTGCGGAAGGATGAACGCATAGGTCGGATCAACAAGATGGTAACCTCTTTGATATATCAAACTGACACAGACGCGACAATCAGTTTCTCGCTTTGGACGGCAAGTGCCATGCCATCGTCTCGCACCTCTTTCGGCAGATCTGTGACGAGGCATTAGTCGGTCAGCACATGGGGACAGCGGGAGGGCCTGTGAGGCCGGACGATGTGTCCGGCCTCAGGGAGAGAAAAAGATCACCAATAGGATTTCGGCAGACACTCTGGAGCGCGGTTGAAGAGTTTCCGTCTAATCATGTCGACAGCCTAAAGCCTCCAATACTTGACCGATCCCGGCAAACTGTCCGGATTCAGCACACTCTTCACGTCGACCACCACATTGTTCCGCTGCTTGCGCAACGGCTTCAGCAGTTCTGAGACGCTCATCTGCATGTACTCCCGATGGGCAACAGCCAACACGATTCCGTCTAGTTGCTTGAGCTGATCCCAAGGCGAAAGACGCAGGCCATACTCCCCCACCGCCTCTTCCGGTTCCGCGAGCGGATCGTGCACCACGACCTGAATGCCATATTCTCTCAGTTCGTTCACAATATCCGGTACCCGGCTGTTCCGTAAATCAGGCACATTTTCCTTGAAGGTCAGTCCCAAGACGCCGACGCGTAAATCACTGACGGGTCGTTCCACCTGGCTCAACAGCTTCACGGTCTGCTCGGCGACATACTTGCCCATGCTGTTGTTGATACGCCGGCCGGCCAGAATTACCTCCGGATGATACCCGACGGATTCGGCCTTAGCGGTCAGATAGTACGGATCGACTCCAATACAGTGCCCCCCGACCAGGCCGGGACTGAATTTGAGGAAATTCCACTTCGTTCCCGCCGCCTCCAAAACGGATCTGGTATCGATTCCCAAGCGATGGAAAATCAACGCCAGCTCGTTCATGAGCGCGATATTCAGATCTCGTTGCGTGTTTTCGATCACCTTCGCCGCTTCGGCCACCTTGATGCTGGACGCCCGATGGATTCCGGCCTTCACCACCATGCCATACGTCTTCGCCACGATCTCCAAGGACTCCTCATCCTGGGCAGAGACCACCTTGATGATTCGTTCCAGCGTATGTTCCTTGTCTCCCGGATTGATGCGCTCGGGCGAATATCCGATTTTGAAATCGATGCCGCTCTTCATCCCGGATGCTTTCTCAAGTATCGGTAGGCAGTCTTCCTCTGTCGCACCAGGGTACACTGTCGACTCATACACAACGATGGCCCCCGGAGCGAGATTGGAGCCAATCAGTTCCGACGCCTTTTTCAAGGCAGTCAAATCAGGCTGAAGAGCCTCGTTAATGGGGGTAGGCACCGCCACAATAATAAAATCGGCGGTTTTGAGATCACTGGGCTCGGAGGTGTACCGGACGCGGCTGGCCTTTAAATCTTTGGATGACACCTCTCCGGTCCGATCAATTCCTTTGCGCAGCTCATCGACCTTGGCCTTATTGATATCGAACCCGATCACCGGTGCAGATTTACCGAACGCCACCGCGATCGGCAATCCCACATACCCCAACCCCACGACTGCAATCTGCCGCTGCATCTTCTTCGCCATGTCACTCCCCTCGTCAGTCATCGCCGCCACGTCACCAATATCGTAAAAAAAGAATGGCAGAATATCTCCCATCCGTCAACGATTTCCCATAAGCGTCGGGACGTGCGGAATGTAGACACCCAACACAACCCCTCTGAGCGGAAGCTCATCAACTGATGTTCGAATGGACAGGCTCAACCATTTCCTCCGTTGCCTGACCGGTGAACGATTTCGCCGCCTTGCCACAAGAATTTCGTCACGTTGTTGCCCGCACGAGCACTATTTTGACCGGTACTGACCTCTTCCCCCCACAGCATTCATGCCTAGGAAGCTTGAAAGGCCTTCAGTGTTCCTGACCTCGTGCTCATGAATTGTGAAAGCATTTGCAAGGTTATATAAGCAATTGCTATGGTAGGAGCCCTGAAGGCTACGGCAGGCACCGATCTTGCTCATTTGATGAATGTAGGATACCCGTAGGACAGGAAGCCGGTTCAGCCAGATCCTGCACACTCACCTCATGCGGGCCGCGCAGTCGAACGGATGGAGTGACATGACCACAAGACCAACTGATACACCGTGTACCACCAACAAGAGGACAATCATGGATGGCAATTCGACGTCTCAGGCCTCTAAGAGGTTGGCTATAATTGTGGCCGTGCTGACTTTCTGTGCAGGATCTGTCGGCGCTCAGCACAGTCACGCTGCAGGGGTCTGGACCAACGAACCGGCAGGGGCTTCCGTCGTGATGGACTGTCCCTTCAATAGTGTGGGCGGATGCGGCATTTTCGATGCCTACTCATCATCTCAGATTGCATCCGATTCGTCTGCCCCCATCTCGCCCGGCAGCACAGTCAAGTCCTCAATTTATCCGGGCAATTCGGCTGGCGGCATGCAACTCAACTATCAGACGTCGCAGCTGAACCGCGAGATGTATGTCGGCCTGATGTGGCGTACCAATCCTCAATTTCAGGGGCGGCCCGTGGGAAATAAGACTTTCTTCATACGCGGTCCCGGCAGTAACGGAGTGTTCCTCTTCAATAACGCCGCGCTGAATAATGGATCGGGCTCCATGATTTTTGCGCACAATACAGGCGGGTTGGACAACAGCCACGCGTGCGCACTCGATAGTGGCCTCGCCTGTTATCCGAACGTCGGCCCTGGTATCTTGACCGTTGGTACCTGGACGAAGCTGGAAGCCTATATCAAGGCAAGCACCACGTCGACCTCTCGGGATGGCATTGTGCGTTGGTGGGTCAATGGCGTCCCTGCCGGCAGTTACACCAATCTGAATTATGGCGCCGGGGGCTTGAACGAGTGGGCGTGGTCGGAAACGTGGGATGGATGGGTGAATCCACTGCCCACTGTTGAGTGGAACCACTTCATCGACCACCTGCATGTATCTGTCGGTGGAGGTGGCGCATCAACGGATCAGCCCCCTGGACCTCCCGCCAATCCGACAATCAGGAGCGTGACCATTCCCTGAGGAAACATCTGTCTCATTCAGAAGGGGGCAACATCCGGAGATCTGCATCGTAGATTGAACTCCAACTTTCAGAACAAGGAATGTGTGAGAATGGATCAACCCTGGCTCCTCGCCCACTCGCTGAACCGACAACTCATGCTGCTTCGGTTCGAAAGAGCCCAGCCAAGGTACCGAACCCAAGGGGTTCACGTCGGTCTAAGTTACCCGTCTCTCCCTCACACTTCACTCAGCCATCCGGTAGCGAAAAATACCGTGTAATATATCCTGTCTCATGTATTCTACTGTAACCGACTCAGACTGACGCACTGAAGCTCACCGTTTCAGGCTGAACCGTGCTATCTGGCCTTTAAAGAGGCCGACCGATCTCTATGCGAAACTCACTGAGCCTTACAAGCACCAAGGCATCCCATGCTCGCTAGATCTGTCACTCAATATTTGACCATGGCCACGTATCGAGAGAACCGCGCGCAGCAGAATGACTCGCGTGGCCATCCTCGAAGCCGACCGATGTGCATCTCACCTGAGTACTCCACGAATCCATGAATTTCTCTCTATTGCGTGTGCTCCTCTGGGGACTCGCCTACTTGTTGCTTCTTGAAGGGGTATTGGAGATTCGCGCCCATTCCCGTGGCTTTGATACGATTGCCTTCGGAAGCTTCCAACGTCAGAACGTGGCGAAGACCGAAACTCCTCTCCCTCCTACAAGTACTCTCGCCGCCCTCGCGTCAGATACACCTGAAAAGACAACAGGAGAAATGCGCTATTGGATCGCCTCATCCTCCCATGCGGAAGACAGCTACCTGAGCCGAGACATAATCTTTCCCTCCCGCTTGGAAATACTACTCCAAAGACCCGGCGCAACGATCACCGTCATCAATGCCAGTCATGCAGGAATGGACATTGAAGCGAACCGCGGAGATCTGGAGTCTCGCGGCGCCCGCGAAAAGCCTGATGTGGTGATCCTGTATCAAATGTCGACTCAAATCACCAAACTCTCCAAACAGCTGTTGTCCGGCAAGCAACCGAGATCGTCCAAGAAAAAGGAATCGGATAGTCCGAAACCGATGCCTCAGCCAAGCTGGATTGCCCAGGGTTATGAGCATACGTCACTGTATGCCCTGCTAAAGGGGAATATTTCGAACAGACTGACGGGACAGCGAGTCTTAGCTGACTCCTTAGGTGAGCAGGCAGACCGGGTGTTTGAAACGCAGGTGAAGGAATTCGTGCATTCAGCCAGGAAAGTCGGCGCAGAACCGGTCTTATGTACCTTTGCCACTAGCCACACCAAGAAAAACTTGCCGGACGTGCCCGGAGAGGTCACGGACTTTCTGTTCCGATACAACGTGTACTTATCCCTTTCTGGATGGTTTGAGACCATCACCCGCTTTAACCAGACTCTCAAACGGGTGGCCGATGAGGAACATATCCGCCTCGTCGATTTGGATTTAGTCGTGTCGGGACACCCGGAATATTTTCGTGATTTCGTCCACTTTACCCCTGAAGGGCACCAGAAGGTGGCAGAAACCATCTATGCGGGGCTTCAGACCGAGCTCCCTCAAAGGTTCGCCAGCGAAACATCGAACGCGCACTAGAGAAACCTCGTGAACTTTAATTCTGTTGAGTTTTCAGCTTTTTTTGTCTGTGTTCTGGTTTTGTATACCGTCGTTTTTTACCGCGAACGATGGCGCGACGTTCTCTTGTTAGCAGCCAGCTATTTTTTCTACATGAGTTGGAACTGGAAGTACGCAGGATTGCTGGCATTCTCCACGATCGTCGATTACTCGGTGGGACTCGTCCTGGCACGGGAACAACGGCCTCGAGCGAGGACGTACATCCTGATCATCAGCCTGACGTCCAATCTCGGCCTGTTGGCCCTCTTCAAGTATTACAATTTCTTCATCGAGCTATCAGGGCCTGCGATCGCGATGTTCGGGTGGGACCTTTCCCTCCTGCGACACGAACTCCTGCTGCCGGTCGGCATCTCCTTTTATACGTTTCAAACAATGAGTTACACGATCGACGTGTACCGCGGGGAGCGCGTTCTGGAACGAAATTTCCTCAAGTTTGCCGTCTTTGTTGCCTTTTTCCCTCAATTGATCGCAGGCCCGATTGTGCGGGCGAAGCAATTCCTCCCACAATTGCACCACCTCCCCAACGTAACGACTCAGCGATTTCACGATGGACTCTTTCTGGTCTTCAAGGGCCTTTCCAAAAAGATCCTGATCGCCGACCTCCTGGCAACCCTGGCGGTCGACAACGTGTTCACCCATCCCCTCACGTTTTCATCCTGGGACCTGTTGATCGGTCTCTATGCGTATACATTCCAGATTTACTATGACTTTTCCGGTTACAGCGATATTGCCATCGGACTGGCAAAGATGCTGGGCTACGATCTCCCGCAGAACTTCAACCGACCCTATCTTTCACAGAATGTGCGTGAGTTTTGGACTCGCTGGCACATCTCCCTTTCTACCTGGTTGCGGGACTATCTCTATATTTCACTCGGCGGCAGCCGGGCGGCGCCATGGCGAGTCAAAATGAACCTGATGATCACCATGTTCCTGGGCGGGTTGTGGCACGGGGCTGCGCTTCATTTTATTTGCTGGGGGGTGTACCACGGTTTGCTTCTCATTTTGGCCAGACAGGGACCGAAAACCGAAGCCGTGCGCACCGCCGCCCAAAAGGTACTGCTGCAGATTGGGTGTTTCCACCTGATTGCTTTCGGCTGGCTCCTGTTTCGCGTCCAAGACCTGGACAATTTCCTCGATTTTATCCGCGGGTGGAGTCACCTGACCGGTGGCACGAGGCTGAGTGGCGTGTTTTACATCATCCTGAGCCTAGGCATACTGTTTCATGTATTCCCGGCACAAAGACTGGAGCGATTCGCGCAGTGGTGGATCATGAGACCTGTCCCGATCCAAGCCGCCACATATGGGACTCTCCTGCTGATTTATGCGGGAATGACTCTGGAAGCGCCGTCTTTTATCTATTTTCAATTCTAAGGCGGCCGGGATCGGCGAGGATCTAAAGAAACTCTCCCCCACCTCCACTCACCACAAATATGCGCGAACCGCCCCCCAGCAGATTGGTTTACCTGGACAGTTTTCGTGGCCTGGCCATCGCCATGGTAGTTGCAACCCATGCTCTCGGATACTCTCACCTTGATCAAGAAAGTGAGCAACTCCTGGGGTTTCTCTCTCGAACCATCGCGGTGCCGGTATTTTTTCTGGTCGATGGAATTCTGTTCGCGTTAGGGCATCAAGAGCAGACGACCTTCGACTGTGCGGCTTATGTCCGCAAGAGTGCGCGACGCTTACTTTTGCCCTGGGTGGTGTTCACCGTTTTCTATTGCGCCCTGCGCATTCCCTTTGAGTACATCGATAACAGCTCCGCGCATGTCGTGTATGGCCAGACCTGGCAAGAGATCGCCTTGGCTGCCTATCTCTCCTCGTTCTCATCTCAAATGTATTTTCTGCTCTCCCTTTTTCTTATCCGTGCCTTTTCGAAGGTCACCTATCGCGTGATACATGCACGCTCGCCGCATCGGACCGTCACCGCCCTGGTCTATATCGCCATTTTTCACACCGCACCGATTCAACCGTGGTTTCACCCGGGGCTTGACCCCGTCTACCATGCGCTCTGGGGAATGCAGTTCTATCTTGTCGGTCTGGCACTCCAGCCTTTCACCCCGCTCTGGATGGCCCAAGGGCGCTGGTTATCGGGAACCGCCATTGCACTAGGTTTCCTGATCGCATCTTTCTTTCAAGGCATGGCTCTTTACAGCCAATTTCTATTGTTGTTGGGCTGCTATCTATTATTTATTTCGAACCCCACCCGCTTCCAATTCCTCTCCAGCTTGGGACGAAGATCAATGGGAATTTACCTTGTACATATCCCTCTGATCATGAAAATATTCTCTTTGCTGCTCGCGCGAGTGCTATCCCCAACCTCTCCGATGTTCTTCGTCGTTCTTTCAACCGCAACCTTGTACGCTTCTGCCTTCCTGACAAGCATAATTCTTCAGCATCCCTATGGCCGGACAATACTGGGTGAACCGCTGAACTCCTCCTCTAGCGTCGGCTCCAAACGGTAGCCACATTACTCGGCCAACTTGCCTCTGAATTTCCTGGCATTTCCTGCTCCCGGTGAGTGACGTAAGGTCGAAAAAGTGGACGCCTTCAACCTACAATCAGAGGTCTGGAGGTGTGCCATGGAACGGGTTCCCCGACAGAAGTACACGAAGGAGTTCCGGGAGCAGGCGGTGCGCCTCGTGCTTGAACAGGACTTGACGACTCCGGAGGCTGCGAGACGACTGACGATGTCGGACAAGACGCTTGCAAACTGGGTGTTTCGAGCTCGGCGTGGCCAGCTCGCGACACTGGGAGAGAGCCGACGGTCCCTGACGGAGTTGGAGGCCGAGGTCTCTCGGCTGAAACGCGAACTTGCCGAGGCGCGGATGGAGCGTGACATCCTAAAAAAAGCCACCGCGTACTTTGCCAAGGCGCAGCTGCCCGGTACGCGCTCATGAGGACGCTGCGTCCCCAGTATCCTCTGCATCTCTTGTGTCGGGTGCTGGAGGTGTCCCGAAGTGGGTATTATGCGTGGCGGAACCGCCGCCCCTCGAAACGGGCCCAAGAGAACGCACGGCTAGAAGTGGCGATCCAGGCCGCGCATGTGCGCACCCGGCAGACCTACGGACCGGTACGCCTCCAGACGGAATTGCGGGACGACGGGTTCCCCGCTGGGATCGGGCGCATCAAGCGGCTGCGCAAGAAGTTGGGGCTTCGCTGCACACAGGTTCGGCGATTCACGACGACCACCGAGTCCAAGCATGCCCTGCCGGTGGCGGAGAATGTCTTGGCCCAAACGTTTGTCGCGACACGCCCAAACGAGACGTGGGTGACCGACAGCACCTACGTGCCGACCGCGGAAGGCTGGTTGTATCTCGCCGGCATCAAAGATCTGTTCACCTGCGAGGTGGTCGGTCATGCGATGAACGCCCGGATGACGACGGACTTGGTGTCGGAGGCGCTCAGGAAGGCCCTCACGACCAAGCGCCCGGGACCGGGGCTCCTGCATCACTCCGATCGCGGCTCCCAATATTGTGCTCAGGATTATCAGGAGCAGTTGCGGCAGTTCGGCCTCGTCCCGTCCATGAGCCGGAAGGGCAACTGTTATGACAACGCGCCGATGGAGAGTTTCTGGGGCACGCTCAAGAATGAGTTGGTGCACCACCGGCGGTATGCCACGCGGGCGCAGGCCCGGCACGAGATCGCGGAATACATCGAGCTCTTCTATAACCGTCAGCGGCGACATTCCCGACTGGGGAATCTCTCGCCGGTGGCCTTCGCCCAACAGTGGGCCCGTCAACAGCCGGCGGCATGAGGCTGCAATCGATGGCGTCCACTATTGACGACCGAGGTCAGAGTGGATCCGTAAGCTCCCCATAGATCGAGACAGTTAAACGGAAAACATTCTGGCAGAATGGTCCCCCTAGCCAGGAGGTTCCCATGCGGCGATCGAAGTTCACCGACACGCAAATCGCGTCGATCCTGAAAGAAGCCGATGCCGGGCACCCGGTCTATGAGTTGTGGCAGCAGCAAGGCATCAGTTCCGCGAGGTACTACAAGTGGAAAGCAAGTACGGTGGGCTCGAGGCCTCGGACGTGAAACGGCTGAAGGAATTGGAACACGAAAACCCCCGCCTCAAGCGGATGTATGCCGATCTCTCGCTCGAGAATGCGGCGCTGAAAGATGTCATCGCAAAAACGCTCTGACGCCCGCTGAACGTCGGGAGGTCGTCACGCATCTCGTGACCGTACACAGCCTCCCGGTTCAGCGGGCCTGTCGCGCAGTGGGTTTGGCACCGGCGACGTACTACCGGCCGCTCATGAACTGGCTCGGCGGGATGCCCCAGTCATCGCAGCCCTCACGACCCTGGTGGCGGTCAAAAGTTGCTGGGGCTGTTCAGCGACAATTAGAATTGCAGGGCGTGTTGCCTCACAATAGAATGTTACCCGAGCGTGGGGGAGAAATCACGGGCCCATTCGTGCGCGCTGGGATTGGCAAGAATGAGCCGCCGAGCCTCCGCCGTCCGCCACGCCTGGACCCGCCG